>QKJL01000026.1 GCA_003250835.1 Alphaproteobacteria bacterium | reverse complement strand
TTTATTTCAGATTATGTGATGATGGGATATGGAACGGGTGCGATTATGGCGGTTCCAGCACATGATCAACGTGATTATGATTTTGCAAAGAAGTTTGATTGTGACATTATTCCAGTACTTGAAGGTGGAGATGTAAGTGTTGAAGCCTTTGAAGGGGATGGTATTCATATTAATTCTGATTTCTTAGATGGTATGGATAAACAATCTGCGATTGATGCGATTATTGCGGAAATGGAAAAACGTGGTCTTGGACAAAAGAAAATTAATTACAAAATGCGTGATTGGTTGTTTTCTCGTCAACGTTATTGGGGGGAACCTGTGCCAATGGTATACTGTGATAAATGTGGATGGGAACCATTGCCAGAAGATCAATTACCGCTTGAGTTGCCAGAAGTAGATGATTATTTACCAACAGAAGATGGTGAAGCTCCACTTGCGAAGGCGACTGATTGGGTGAATACAACTTGTCCAAAATGTGGTGGTGCGGCGAAGCGTGAAACCGATACTATGCCGAATTGGGCAGGGTCTTCTTGGTATTATTTGCGTTATATGGATGCACATAATGATACTGAATTTGCGGCGAAAGATAAGATGGATTATTGGGGTCAGGTTGATCTTTATAATGGTGGACAAGAACATACAACACGTCATTTATTATATGCTCGTTTTTGGCATCGTATGCTTTATGATATGGGTTTTGTAAATCATGCGGAACCATTTAACAGTCGTGTGTCTCATGGTATGATTTTGGGTGAAGATGGCAGTAAGATGTCTAAATCACGTGGAAATGTGATTAATCCAGATGATATTGTAAAAGAATATGGAGCGGATACTCTTCGTATGTATGAAATGTTTATTGGACCTTATACAGAAGCGGCTCCTTGGAATATGAATGGAATGATTGGTATTTCTCGTTTCCTTGGAAAAGTGTATCGATTACAGGATAAGATTGCAGATCGTCCGATGACAGATGTTGAATTAAAAACTATTCATATTGCGATCCGTGATGTTGGGGAACGTATTGATACATTGAAGTTTAATACTGCTGTATCTGCTTTGATGGAAGCAATGAATGCTGTTTCTTCTCAGGCTGATTTGGCGAAAGAATTTGTGATGATGTTTGTGCGTTTGGTTTATCCATTTGCACCGCATTTGGGTGAAGAAATGTATCAAATTCTTGATGGAACCGAATCTACGATGGCTTATTTGGCTTGGCCGATATTTGATGCAAAATATTTGGTAGAAGATAGTATTAAAATGATGTTACAAGTGAACGGGAAAAATCGTTCAGAGATGACGATTGCTGTTGATGCTTCTAAGGAAGATATTGAAGCACAGGCTTTGGCTGATGAAAAGGTTCAAAATTTTATTGATGGAAAATCTGTTCGTAAGGTTATTGTTGTGCCGAAGCGACTTGTTAATATTGTAGTTTAATTTTTCAATTAGGAATACTGTTTTTCAGTATTCCTTTTATTAAGTTTTAAAGGTAGGGTTTATTTTATTATGTTATTATCGATTGTTGGAATTGTTGTAGCGTGTTTTTTAATTTGGTGGTTTTGTGGGCAGTTTGAAAAGGCTTCACTTTATTTAGGGCGTCATTTAAATGCAGGTGTGCGTGGTGCGACCATTAATGCGGTTGGTTCATCATTACCTGAATTATTTACTGCTCTTTTTTCTATCTTTTTGTTTAATCAAAAAGACGGGATTGTTTTTGGAATAGGTACAACAGCTGGAAGCGCTGTGTTTAATGTGGTTGTTATTCCATTGATGGTTTTATTGGTTTTCTTTGTTACTCATCGTAGTCGTGGTATTTCTTTAAATAAGAAAGTATTTTTACGTGATGGATTATTTTTATTGTTTTCTGAAATTCTTTTGTTAACAGGATTGTTTTCAGGAACAATATCAATTGGATTTGCTTTGTTATTGTTGGGATTTTATGTTTTATATGCCGTTGTTTTATTTTGCCAAGGGCGTAAATCTCGTGTGCAAGATGATGAGCCTCATGATTATTGTGTAGTTGGGCGAGTGCCAGCTTTGTTAAAATTAGATTTTGTCTCTTTATTCTTACGTAATTGTAAAGGTCGTTTAACAGATGGAAAAGCTTGGTGGATTCTTGTTTTCTCTCTTTTGTTTATTGGATTGTCTTGTCATTTATTAGTTGAGATGTGTTATATCTTTTCAGATGAGATTGGATTATCTCCGTATTTAACAGCTTTATTATTTGCAGCAGGTGCGACTTCATTACCAGATACTATTTTATCAATTAAAGATGCGCAACGTGGTAATTCTGAGGATGCCTTATCGAATTCATTTGGGTCAAATGTATTTGATATTTGTATTGGAATTGGGTTGCCATTTTTCTTATGGACTTTATTTAATGGATCAATTGAATTAACATCAAATGAAATATTTTCAGTGATTACTTTGGAAATCTTTTTGATTTTCTTAACTGTTTTATTGTTGTTATTTTTTGTTATTCCAGAAAAAGTACGTCGTTGGCAAGTTTTCTTTTTGATTACGTTATTTGTTTTATTTGTTCTTTTCTTATTAGGGCAGGTTGCAAATGCTGAATGGTATAAGATGTTATTTTCTTATGTGATTTAATTTTAAAGTCTCGTGAAAGCGAGGCTTTTTTGATTCTATGATTCTATTATTATCAAGATGACTCTATCTTTTTAATTTCGAATCTGTTATACTATTTGTGTTAAGATTTCTATATAGGAGAGGGTTGGTATGAAAAAATCTTTTTTAGCATACAGTTTAAGTGCATTCTTTATTTCATTGAGTTCTGCTAATGCGTTGTTTTTAACGGATCCAGATACAAATGATTTTTCTGCCTGGAATGCTCAGGTTACTTGTGATGCTTCGGATGTTTGTACTTTTGCTCCTATTGATACATCACAAGCGATTACAATTGATTCTGATCAGTTATCTGTGAACGGGACTATTTCAGGGGTGAGTGCTTTTGTGTTTCCAGCGGATGATGGAGCTGGGAATGATTATTTGGCAACAGGTGCGACCCCGGATACTAGTTATGCATTATTTAGTTTTGCCGCGACCGTTATGGATAGTATTACTATTAACGGTGATGTTACAAATACTGTTGGATATGGTGTTGCTATTTGGTCTGGTGCTAATATTGCGGATTCTATCACAGTTGGTGGAGATATTACTGGGGTTTCTGTTGGTTTAATTCTACAAAATGTTACTGCAGGGGCTTTTGATTTTACAGGAACAGCAGCAGGAAGTAGTCGAAATATTTCTTTTCAGAATGTTGATGTGACGAATGCTTTGAATGTTGGTGGAACTCTTTCTACTGGGGCTATTGGTACTTATTTTGATACGGTGACAGCAGATAGTATGGATATTAGTTCAACGATTACATCTACTGATTCTAGTGGGGCAGGTATTTATTTTAATGCTACTACAGTTACTGGATTGACTGAAATTTCTGGAACTCTTTCGATTACGAATCAGGCTATTTATGCTGTCGGTCTTACAACTGGTTCTTTGGATATTAGTGGGTCGGTTACTTCAACAAGTGGTTATGGGGCAATTTTACAAGATTCTGTGATTGGGACAACGACTATTAGTGGAAGCCTTGTTGCTAATTCACATCAGTTTTATTTAAATAATACAACCGTTGATGATTTAATTGTTAGTGGTTCTATGTCAGGAACAGGTCTTGCAGATGCTATTGTTCTTTATGGAACATCTTCTGTTACGAATGCTATTACCATTAATGAAGGGGCTACTGTTTATGGTGGGCGTGGTATTTATGTAGTTAGTACAGCAAGTTTAGATACGGTTATTAATAATGGTTCGATTCAAGCGATTACAGGGTATGCAATTAATATTAATGATGCTGCTGATAATACGTTGAATTATTCTGGAAATGGAACAATGACTGGATCATATCATATTCGTATGGCCGGTGGAACAGATACTTTGAATATTACAAATTCTGATATGATTTATCCAAAATTAAGTGAAGTTGAAATTGTGAATGCGTCTGATTCAACTTTTAATCTTGATTTGACTGAAGTTAATAATCCGGATGCATTGATTGATGCAACGGGGACAACAGATATTAATTTAACAACTGTTTTATTTAACTTAAATCATTCAGCAGGTGATTTAGTTATTGAAGATCGTTTTACATTGCTCGCGGTTGATACAATTACTATGGATGCCTTATCAATTGATTTTGGAGTGGTATCTTTTGATACGACAGGATATTTTGATATTTATGATAATGAAGGGACTGATGAACTTCAATATATTTTGGGTGTGAAGGATAATCTTTGGGCTGTAGGTGTTTCTGAAAATTTATTAACTGATGCTCGTGTGCATTGTGGTGGAGCAAGTGTTTGTGAATTACAACCAATGGCAGGTGATACTATTACTTTATCAAGTGATTCATTTATTATGCGTGGTAATAAAGGAGCTCAGAGTTTTGTGATGGGGTCTGGTGATACTGATAATCCTTATGTTATTACCGGTACTTCAGGTAGTTCGTTGGATGCTCTTTTAGAATTTGATGGGACTTCTACTAATACTGTTTCATTGACGGTTGATATTTCAAATACTTTTGGGCAAGGGCTTTCTTTTTATAATTCATCATCTATTACAGGTAATTTTGTTTATGATGGAGATATTGTTTCAGAAGGAATTAGTATTAATGTTGATGATTTAATTGTGTCTGGAACTTCATCGTTTACTGGTTCTATGCAAAGTAATGCGACAATTGGAACATTAGATTTTGCAGGCTTTACAACAGGTACATTATCTGTTGATGCTGATATTATTAATACAAATTATATTGGTTTTTATTTGAATGGTGGGGATATTACTAATTCATCTACTTTTAATGGAACTGTTGTTTCAGAAGATGTCGCGATTTGGTTGAATGATGTTCGTTCAGGATCTGTTGCAGTTCATTCTGCATTAACTTCAAATACAGATATTGGTTTTAATATTCAAAATTTTGATGTTACAAATTCCATTGTTGTCGATGGAGTGATTAATTCAGATTTAACTGGTGTTGTTATGAATACAGGCGATGTTGGGTCTGTTTCTGTTACATCAGATATAACATCTGTATCAGGATATGGTATAAGTATGAGTTCTGTTAATGCAACTGATTCAGTTGAAATTGGTGGGACAATTAATTCATCTAATTTTGGGGTTTCTTTCAATACCGTAACAGCTGATTCTTTTATTTTATCAGCTGATATTGTTTCATCTAATCATGGTGTTTATTTAAATGATTCTTCTTTAGGTGATTTGGATATTTCAGGAACAATTGATGCTTTATATACTGGGATTTATTTTTATACGGGATCTCTTGAATCATTTACTTCAACTGCTGATATTACCGCAGGTAATATAAATACTGGTATTAGTTTTACTGAAGTGGATGTAAACGGTGTTCTTGATTTTTCTGGTTCTATTACTGATAGTAGTTCTGGAATTGGACTTAGTTATGTATCTGCAGATTCAATAAATGTTTCTACTTCGATTAATGTTATTCGTAATGGATCTTCTTTTTACAATGTAAATATAGCAGGAGATGTTAATTTGAGTGCAGATATCATTGCAACTGATTCTGGTATGATATTTAATGGAGTAGATGTTGCTGGAACTATTATAAATAGTGGTTCTATTGTTGCTGGTGCTAGTCCTACTGGTGATGGGGCCTTAGAGCAAACATATGGTATGATCATTGCTGAATCTGATATTAATATGATTGAAAATACTGCTGTTGGTGTCATTAGTGGGCAATATGGTATTGGATTTACTAAAGTATATCAATATCCGCCATCAGGCCGTGATACATCTTTAAATGATCAGGATTTAACAATTGTGAATAATGGATCAATTATTGGTACAACATATGCTGCGATTTCACTTGATTTTACGGAAGAACATTATGGTGAAGATTCTTATGACAATGTGTTGACGTATTCAGGTTTTGGAACACTTCATGGTGCTGTTGTTGATATTGATATGAATGGTGGAAATGATACGTTAAATATTGTTAATGCGACGATGTCTATGCCGACGATGGCGAGTGTTGAAAATGTAAATATTTCATCTTCTGTAATTAAATTGGATTTGAATGATGCGAATAAAGAATCTATTTTGATTGATACAACAAGTGCGCAGAATCTTTCTTTATCAAATGTATTATTTGATGTTTCGGTTGATGTGACGTCTCTTGATTCTGCGGTTGGTTCTCAACTTGTGTTGATGGAGGTTGATGGTATTACAGCAAATCTTTCTTCACTTGGAATTTCGTTTGATGATTTAACTATTTCGTCAAAAGGTAATTTTAAAATTATTGATAATGCGGGGATGGATCAACTTGTGTTTGTTTGGGGTGGAGAGCCTACTCTTGGTGCGGATCAAGGGACAGTTCAGCAAACTGATCTTGCAGGGGTTGTATCTATGTCATCTTTGAGTAATGCGATGATGGTTAATATTTCTATCTTAAATGTTGTGAAAGATCGTATGAATAGTTATAACCATGCTTATTTGAAAAATCGTTCATATGAATTTGCTAATGCTTCTAATATTCAATCAGATATTCATTCTGTGTTTAAGGATATGGGGCATGATAATTTTGGTATGTGGATGCAATTATTTGGTCATATAGATAGTTATGATGGTGTTGTTGATAATAGTAGTATTTTATCAATTGGGTATGATTCAACGACATATGGTGTGACTTTTGGATACGATAGTGCGTTAACTAAGACTTGGTCTTTGGGTGTGGCGACATCTTATGCAAATGGTAAGATTGAAGGGGCTGCAGATTCATTTACAACTAATTCTAAATCAGCTCAATTAAATCTTTATACTTCTTATCTTGGGGATTCATTTTTTATTGATGCAATTGCTGGATATGGATTTGGATTATATGAACAAGAACGTAATACTGGAACAGATATTGCTGTATCAGATTATTACAGTAGCCAACTTTCTGGTCAATTGAATATTGGAACTGTTTTCTTCATTGAACATAACATCTTATTTACTCCGTATGCGAAGGCGATGGCATTTTCTGTGCGTCAAGGTAGTTATGAAGAAAGTGATAGTGTAAATGCTTTGTCTGTGTCTGATGTAGAGATGCAATCATTGCAAGGTGGTGGTGGATTTGAAATTGGGTATGTATTTGAAAGTCATACAAGCCAATTTATGCCATCTATTTATTTTGAATATGCAACTGAGTTTGGTGATGTGGCATTGCCTATTCAAACTTCATTGGTGGGTTCTGGAAATCCTGGTTCATCAATTACAACACCTGATATGGGAACTGAAATTTTGCGTGGTGGAGCAGGTTTATCTTGGATTTCAAAACGTGGAAATTTTGTTTCATTGAATTATGAACATGAAATTCGTGATAATTATGTGTCTCACGGTGTGTTCTTAAAAGGAAAATTATTATTCTAACTCATTGATTAATGATTTCTTTTTGTGTGTAATGGTTTTTTGATTGAAATGGATGTGTTTTTTCATTTAATTCGTCCTTTTTAATCTTTAAATAAAGGGTTGCAATTTATAAAAATCGAGTGTATATTTGCTTCGATTAATGATAATGATAGCTAACTAAAGAGGTTATAAAATGGCTGTTCCTAAGAAAAAAACATCAACTTCAAAACGTAATATGCGTCGTGCGCATGATGCTTTGACAGTTGATCAAGCAACAAAATGTTCAAATTGTGGCGAATTAAAACGTCCACACCATGTTTGTGAAGCATGTGGACATTATGATGGCAAAACAGTGTCATCAAAGCAAGAATCTTAAGAGGTTTTAAACGATTATGTCAAAGATTTATACTTTGGCTGTTGATGCAATGGGGGGAGATAATGCCCCCAATGCTGTTTTTGAAGCTGTTGCTCATTTCTTGAAAAAAACAAAACGCGTTGATGTGCGTTTTCATTTATTTGGTCAATTGGTTGTGATGCAATCAGTTTTGGCCAAATTTCCACAAATTGTTGATCATATTCAATTATTTCATTGTGATGATGTGATTGCAGGGGATGCAAAGGCATCAAATGCTATTCGTCAAGGACGTCAATCGTCTTTATGGCATGCAATTTCTCACGTGAAAGAAGGTCATGCTGATGCTATTGTATCGGCTGGGAATACTGGTATTTTGATGGCAATGTCTAAGTTAATTTTCCGTACTTTGGAAGGTGTTCGTCGTCCAGCAATTGTAACGACTATGCCAACAATTAAAGGAAAGACTGTGATGTTGGATCTTGGGGCGAATTCTGAATGTGATAGTCACAATTTAATAGAATTTGCTTTGATTGGTTCATTGTATGCACGTGCAAACCTTGGTTTAAGTAAGCCAACAGTTGGTTTATTGAATATTGGTGAAGAATATACAAAAGGTAATGATACCTTACGTGATGCGTATTCTTGTTTGAAAGATGCGCCGAATATGCCATTCGAATTTTATGGTTTTGTAGAAGGAAATGATATTTTGCAAGGGACAACAGATGTTGTTGTAACTGATGGTTTTACTGGTAATGTGGCTCTTAAGACTGTTGAAGGAACTGCAAAATTTATGAAAAACCTTCTTACTCATTTATTTAAATATTCTTGGGCGTCTAAATTAGCCTATTTATTAATTAAACCGAGTCTTAAAGTAATGTCTCGTAAAATTGATCCACGTGAGTATAGTGGTGCTGTTTTTGCTGGTTTGAATGGATTGTCAGTTAAGACGCACGGTGGGTCAGATAAAAAAGCATTTGCAAATGCCTTCAGTTATGCTTTAAACTTGATTGAAAGTGATTTTAATCAAAAGGTTAAGGCTGCTATTACTGAGCATGCTTGTAATCTTAAAGGAGAGTAGTATGATTTCATCTGTGTTAATTGGAGCAGGATCTTATTTACCTAAGAAGGTAATGACAAACGACGATTTATCAAAAATCGTTGATACGAATGATGAATGGATTTCTACACGTACAGGTATTCGTCAACGTCATATTGCTGCGACTGATGAAATGACTTCTGATATGGCTGCAATGGCTGTTAAACGTGCGTTAAAAGACGCTGATTTATCTCCTAAAGATGTTGATTTATTGATTGTTGCAACCACAACACCTGATATGGCTTTTCCATCAGTTGCTGCGATTGTCCAAAAGAAAACAAAATTGAAAAATGCTTTTTGTTTTGATGTGCAGGCAGTATGTTCTGGGTTTGTGTATGCGATGGATGTGGCTGATAGTTACATTAAGACAGGTAAGGCAAAGACAGTTGTAGTTGTTGGTGCTGAAAAGATGTCAAAGATTGTGGATTGGACAGATCGTTCAACATGTGTGTTGTTTGGTGATGGTGCAGGGGCTTTTGTTTTGAAAGCTGAAAAAGATGCATTAGGTCGTGGTATTTTACAAACAGAACTTAAAACAGATGGTTCTTATGCTGATATTTTAGTTTCAAATCCTATGATTGAAATGGATGGTGGGGCTGTATATCGTAATGCTGTGTCAAAAATGGCTGATATTTCAAAAGATGTTTTGAAAAAAGCTAAGTTTTCTGGTGATCAGGTTGATTGGTTAATTCCGCATCAAGCAAATTTAAAAATTATTCATAGTGTTGGAAAAAAGTTGAAAATTCCAAATGAAAAAGTTTGTGTGACTGTTGATCAACAAGCTAATACTTCTGCTGCTACTATTCCGTTGGCATTTGTGGAATATTATCAAAAAGGACAGATTAAACGTGGAGATCTTATTTTAATGACTGCGTTAGGTGGTGGATTAACTTGGGGATCGTTATTGATGCGTTATTAATTTTCAGGTATTAAATAAAAAAAAAGCGGTTATTTTGCCGCTTTTTTTATTCTTCTGTTTGTCCGCCACCGGTTATTCCGTTTATCATTTGCATTGTTCCTTGCAATTGTTCACCGGTTCCGCCACCCATCATTGGAGCAATTAAATTGCCGAGAGGAGAATCTCCTTGCATGAGTCGTTCGCCAATTCCTGAAAATGCACCAATTGTTTCCATGTTGCAATTTCCTTGAACTTTTGCGATTTTCTTTTGATCTTCTTTTGTTAGATCATCGCTCCAGCACTTTTGTAATTTTGTCACAATGTTTCTGATATTTGTTTTGTATGCAGCTTTGTTTGTAGATGCACTTTTTGTTAATACTTCTTTTAAACCAATTCCTTCTGAGCATTCATCTTTAAGGCTAAACTCTTTTTGTGGATTTATTTCTGTATCATTGGCTTTGAGGTGCATATTGTATTCGTGTGCTAGGTTGATAATTGCATCTTGATCATCTGATGTTACCTGGCAATCAGCACGAGAATCTTTGAATTCAGCAATTTCTCCACGAGTTTGTTGAATGATGCCAAGACCTTGGATAATTGTGTTTTGATTTTTACCTATTACATTCATAATGCCTCCACCGGCAAATGCAGTCGGGGTTATTAGGTAGGTTGCTATTAAAATAGGTGTTACTTTTTTCATCATATCTTCATTATATCATAAAATTTAACTAGATGAAAGAGGGGGATAAAAAAAGAAATATTAGAAGTTTTATGTTTGTTTTGTGATTTATTTGACAATATTTTTTAAAAGTGTTATTTATTTCTCTAAATTATTCATATTTATTAAAAATCTATATTATGACAAAAATTAAAAATGCGTTAATTTCCGTTTATGATAAAACGGGATTAATTGAATTGGTAACAGTCTTGCATGAAAATGGTGTTAATCTTTTTTCAACAGGAGGTACATTTAATGCAATTAAAGAAGCTGGTTTTCCTGTTATAGGGGTTTCTGATTATACTCGATTTCC
Organism: Alphaproteobacteria bacterium; assembly: GCA_003250835.1. Lineage (GTDB taxonomy): Bacteria > Pseudomonadota > Alphaproteobacteria > Rs-D84 > SZUA-605 > SZUA-605. Next base: position 6,793 of record QKJL01000026.1, on the reverse strand, counting down.
TGAAATGATGGATGGTCGAGTAAAGACGCTTCATCCGAAGATTTTTGGTGGTATTTTAGCTCGTCGTGATCATGAAGCTGATTTACAATCTCTTTTGGATTTTGATATGGTGCAATTTGATTTAGTTGTGACAAATTTATATCCTTTTAAAGATACTGTTTCTGCCGGTGGTAATTATGCCGAATGTATTGAAAAAATTGATATTGGTGGTCCCTCTCAGATTAGAGCAGCTGCTAAAAATCATCAATTTGTCACTGTTGTTCCAGATGTTGCTTTTTATTCTTCTTTAATTGAAGAAATTAAGGAAAATAATGGTGGAACGAGTTTTGCATTTCGTCAAAAAATGGCCATGAAAACCTTTGGTGTTATGGCACTTTATGAAAACGAAATTTTTACATGGTTTAAGTCTCAGATTGAGAGTTAATTAAAGAATAAAAAAAGGAGGCTATTTGGGTGTCCTTTTTTTATGGCGTGCCCGGCGCGATTTGAACGCACGGCCTTTGGCTCCGGAAACCAACGCTCTATCCAGCTGAGCTACGGGCACGTTGTGATCAGCATATCAAAACTTTTTATTTAACGCAAGTTGTCTTTTTCTTGGTTTTTCTCCTTTTTCTTTGTGAATGATGATTCTATGATTCTATTATTATCAAGATGACTCTTTCTTTTTTTTGTCGAATCGGTTATACTTGAATCGTTTCTAATATAGGAAAGGAGAAATTGGGATATGTTTGGTAAATATAAGTTTCTGAAAATGTCATTGATGGCATTGGGTTTAATGGCGGGTAGTTCTGCATTTGCTCAGGTTAGTATTGATGATCAAGTTTCATTAGGAAATGAAGATGCTGCTTTAGGTAGTGATTATTCTTATACAGATGGTGTTCATACTTTTTCAGATTTAACGGTTTCTGAAACAGGGGACTTAACAAATAATTCATCTTTGTCAGCAATGACTTTGGATAATTCTGGAAAAGTTACTCTTTCTGGATCAAATGCTTTATTGGATGGGAGTAATTATGGTGTGATGAATTGGTCAGGTACAGTTAATGCTCAGCAATATGTTAATGAAGGGACAATGAATTTATCAGGTGATATTACTCTTAATTCAAATGATTTTTCACCTTTTGTCACAATTGATGAAGCTATGTCTACTGATCCTGTTGGTTTAATTAATGTTAATGGGCTTTTAAATCTTCAAAGTGGTGTTAAAGTTACTGGAGATATTGTTAATGCATATGGAACTGTAAATATTGAAGGTCATGTAAATGATAATATGCAGTCTCATAGTATTGAATCATTTTTTGCGGATGAAGATTCTGCTGCAATTATTAATTTAGCTGGTGAAGTAAATGTATATGGCGATATGTCATTAAGTTATTATCGTGGTTTTACAGAAACAGATGCTGAAGGTAATTATATTGGTTCACCAGATGTGTTAAATGTGTATGGTAGTTTGTATGCTGGTTCTATTATTGGTGATTCTGAAATTAATGTTGGCTCAGCTGGTCGTATGCAAGCTTATTTTCTTGGGGTTGATACTTTAAACCTTGAAGGGAATGTGTATGGTATGTATGCGGGAGATCAAGTTTATAGTCTTCTTATTGGTGAAATATTAGGAGATTCTACTGCTGGGTTAGATTTTGGATTTACTAATTTGAATGTTGATGGTGGATACTATAAAGGTGTATCGATGATGACATCAGATGAAATTACTACTTTAATGCAAAATTTTGTAGATAATCCATTACTTATGCTTCCTACATTTTCTTCGATGACTGCTGAAAATATACATATTGAAAATGGTGGCGTTGTTGATATGGGGTATTATTGGAATGATAGTAATAATGATTCTGTTATTAGTGAGTCTGAACTTATCTCATATGATTGGGCTACAGGGGTATCACCAACAATGGATTCATTTGTAAATATTTATACTGATCCTGATTTCTCAGGAGATGCAACAGTAGCTTGTTTGTTATTATTTAGTATTTATTCTGAAAATAGTATTACTGCGACAAATGTTCAAGTTGATTCAGGACGTTTATCAACAGGGTTGTTATATTCTCAAAATTTAGTAGTTGGGGATGGTATTGGTCATCGAGATGCATATGTTGATGTAAATTCAATTAGTATGTTGGGATCAATGATTCCTATTCTTGGGTCAGCAGCATCCTTTCCATCAAGTATTGTAATGAATTCAGATGGTACTTTGCATGTGGGGACTGCTATTGCAGATAGTTTTGTTTTTAATGTGAAAGATTCTTATAATTATGGTCAAATTAAGGTTGAAAATACAGGTTTTATTGAAGGTATGGTCAATCGTTTAATGGATTTTATGTCAGGTATGTATCAAGCAGATATGCAATTGTCTTTTGAAGAAGAATATGCCGCTGCTGAAGAAGGAGGAGCGACTGTTGAAGAGCTTGCTCAATTACAAGCTGAATATGATGCACAACTTGAAGCTATGATGGCTTCTATGGAAGAAGAACGTCAATTAGCAATCGATGGTTTGAAAGCAGAAGTTCCACAAGCAGTGGTATCTGATATTCAGGTAAATATTACAGGAAATCGCTTGTTTAATGGTGATAAGATGACATTGATTTCAACTGAAACAGGTGTATTCTTTATGGGTGATTTTTCAGATGATAATGCGATTGATTTTAGTCAAACACTTGATTCAGAAACTCTTGCTGCATTGATTGAAAGTGGTGATATTACTCTTTCAATTGCAGGAAGTGATGACACCCTTGGTTTAACTGAAGATGATTTTACATTGTATATTGAGGATCATGATTTAATTTTAAAATCTAATCGTTTTATCGAAGCTGAAGGTGCAATTCGTGAAGTTGGATTTGAATCAACATCTATGTTATCTGGAATGTTGCGTTCATCAAATGATAGCTTGAATGCTGTTGTTGGTCTTCGTATGCAAGAATTATCAGCAAATGATATGAATAATTATGCCGGGGATCAATATGCTTCGATGGCATCAGATTTAGCTTTATACCGTAACAAAGAAGCTGATGATCATGTATGGATCCAAGGTTATGGTGAAGGTGGTAAATTTGATCATAAAGATGCTGGGTATGAAACATCTATGACAGGTTTAGCAATTGGTTATGATACACGTGTTTCAAAAGATGTTGTTGTTGGGGTTGTAGGGTCTTATGGTTCAGCGACTATTGAAGGAACGACTGCTAATTATCAAACTGATGCGATTGTTTATCAATTGGGTGCATATGGTTTGATCGAATGGGATAATCAATTTGTAAACACATTATTAAGTTATGGTGTGAGTGATTATGATCAAATGAATGGTGGTGCATCTGCTTCGTTTAGTGGAAATGTTTTATCTGCTCAGGCGACTTATGGTCAACATTTTGAATTGGCACCAACAATTAATGTAACACCATATGCTTCTGCTACATATACTGAAGTGGCTTTGGATAATTATGCTGATGGTACTGCGGTTGTGTTAAGTGATGTTCAAAAATCTACTGAACTTGGATTTGGGGCTAATCTTTCAACTGTGTATGCATTGAAAAATAAATCATCAATTATTCCTGTGTTGAATTTGGAATATGGGTATGATGTAGAAGGTGAAAATACAGATCTTGGTAATGTTGATACTGGTGGAACTGTGTTGGTTAAAACTCCTGGTTTAGGAAACAATGTATTCCGTGGTGGTTTAACTATGCTTTATAAGAGTGTTAATGGATATGATTTATCAGTTGGATACCGTTATAAACAACAAGGTGATTATTCATCACATGGTGTGGTATTCAAAGGTAAAATCGGGTTTTAATTTTTACTTAAAATAACTAGATATAGCCTCGTGTTTTAGAGGCTATATTTTCTTTGTTTGGGGTTGATTTTTGGATGTAGATTCTTATAATCGACTCTATTCAACGAAAGGATTTATTTATGCCGTACATTATTAAGGGTGAAACTGCTGATTGGGAAGTTATTATTGGACTTGAAATTCATTGTCAGGTTATCTCTCAAGCAAAATTGTTTTCTAATGCTTCAACTAAATTTGGAGCAGAGCCAAATACGCAAGTATCATTTGTGGATTCTGCGCAACCTGGAATGTTGCCTGTAATTAATGATGAATGTGTGAAGCAGGCTATTCGTACGGGATTGGGTTTAAATGCAGAGATTAATAAACAATCTCAATTTGCGCGTAAAAATTATTTTTATGCTGATTTGCCACAAGGATATCAAATTTCTCAGACACCTGGCAATGCGATTGTTGGTAAAGGGTCTGTGACAATTGATACTAAAGAAGATGGTCAAAAAACAATTGGGATTACTCAATTGCATTTGGAACAAGATGCAGGGGCATTATTGCATGATCAACATCCGACAAAATCATATGTAGATTTGAATCGTGTTGGAACAGCGTTGATGGAAATTGTATCTGAACCAGATATTCGTTCACCTGAAGAAGCGGGTGAATATTGGAAAAAAATTCGTTCGATTGTACGTTATCTTGGGACATGTGATGGTAACATGGATCAAGGATCTATGCGTGCGGACGTGAATATTTCCGTACGTAAGGTTGGTGAAACTGAGTATCGTACACGTTGTGAAATTAAGAATATGAATTCTGTGCGCTTTATGCAAATGGCGATTGAATATGAAGCACGTCGTCAAGTTGAATTGTATGAAGAAGGTAAAGAAGTGGATCAAGAAACTCGTTCGTTTAATAAGGCGACAGGCGTGACTGCGACTATGCGTTCAAAAGAAGATGCGCATGATTATCGTTATTTCCCAGAACCTGATTTATTGCCATTGATTTTGACAGATGAAGAAATTGAAGAATGTCGTGCGACATTACCTGAATTACCAGATGCGAAACGTGCTCGTTTTATTTCTGAATTTGGATTAACTGATTATGATGCGGGTGTGTTAACCGTTGAAAAAGAAGTGGCTGATTATTTTGAACGTGCTGTTGGATCAGAAAAAAAACGTGATGGTAAAATGGTTGCGAACTTTATGCAGGCTGAATTATTTGGTCATTTGAATAAAGATAACCGTTCAATTACTGAAAGTCCTGTATCAGCGGAAAGTCTTGGTAAGCTGATCGATCGTATTCAAGATGATACGATTTCAGGTAAGATTGCAAAGGCTGTTTTCGAAGATATGTTTGAAACTTCACGTGATCCAGATGTGATTATTGAAGAAAAAGGTTTGCGTCAGATTACGGATACTTCTGCGATTGAAAAAGTGGTTGATGAAATTATGGCTGCGAATGAAGATAAGGTTGCTGAAGTACGTAGTGGTAAAGATAAAATGATTAGCTGGTTTGTTGGTCAATTAATGCAACAAACAGGTGGAAAAGTAAATCCTGGGATGGCAAATAAAATCTTACGTGATAAGCTTTTGGGGTAATTGAAATAAAACTTGCAAAATTTTGATAGTTTTATTATAATTGAAGTATATATATTAAGAGAGAGGATTATTTTATGACAGATAAAGGTTTTTTTGAAGATGTTCAACAACAAAACGTAACGCAGGATCCAGATCCATTTGCGAGTGATTTTACATATCGTCCAGAACAAGAAAAGCAAAATCGTTCATTTCCTTTGATTGTTGTGGTTGTTGGTTTGATCTTTGGAATCATTATTGCTGTGTTGATTGGTGAAATGTTGGCGAAGCCGGAACAAGATCAAGCAACATTGCCAGTTATTCAAAATGCAGATACTTTGAAAACATCAATTGATACTTCTGTTGATTCAACAGAGCAAGATCCTGTTGTTTATACAAAAATTCGTCCTGAGGCTCAACAAAAAGAAGTGACAGATGTGCAAGCAATTCCTGTTGCACCTAAGGCACCTGTTGTTCAACGTCCTTCAACAGTTAAAGTTGTTAAAAAAGTTCAAACTCCACCAACTGTTAAAACACCTGTGGCTACTCCTTCTGTGAAGCCTGTGACTGCGGTTCCAACTGGGTGGCAAGTTCAAATGCTTTCTGTTTCTTCTGAAAAAGCTGCGGAAGCAGAATGGAAACGTCTGAAAAATAAATATCCAAATTTACTTTCAGGTAAACAATATGCTGTTGTTAAAAAGACTGTGTCTGGAAAAACAGTTTATCGATTACGGGTTGTTGGGCTTTCAACACGTGCTTCGGCTGATGCTTTGTGCAAAAATTTAAAAGCTCTTGGTCAATCTTGTTACGTAACAAAATAAGGAGAGAAAAAGATGATACCGCATTTTTGGGAAATATTATTAGTATTAGTTGTTGTGCTGCTTTTATTCGGTGCTGGAAAAATTCCACAATTGATGAAAGATTTGGCAGATGGGATTAATGCTTTTAAAAAAGGTTTGAAAGATGAACCTAAAGCAGCTGCTAAACCAGTTTCTTCAAAGAAAGCTGCTCCAGCAAAAAAATCTGCACCTAAAAAAGCTGCTGCAAAACCTGCTGCTAAAAAGGCTGCTGTAAAAGCAACACCAGTTGCAAAAGCTCCAGTAAAAAAAGCTGCGCCTAAAAAGGCTGCTGCAAAACCTGCTGCTAAAAAAGCTCCTGTTGCTAAAGCAAAGCCAGTTGCAAAAGCACCAGTGAAAAAAGCTGCACCTAAAGCTGCTGCAAAACCTGCTGCTAAAAAGGCTCCAGCGAAAAAAACAGCTGCTAAGAAAAAGAAATAAATTTTTTAATTTATATAGAAAGAGGCTCCTTTTTAGGAGCCTTTTCTTGATTCTTATACATCGCCCAGGACAATATTTGTTTCTAAATAAGGGTGAGAGGGTTTTCCTTCGTATTTTACTTTGAAACAATCTGTTTTTTCGGTTAGTAC
>QKJL01000017.1 GCA_003250835.1 Alphaproteobacteria bacterium | reverse complement strand
TCTATGGATTATTGTACAGAGGTGGAATTCATCAATCACCAAAGATTGAGAGAAAAATGTGAAAAAATCGGAAGTGTGGTAGGATACGAAGCATATCATATTACCGAAGAGGGACCTGTGATTTTCGGATGCATATGCTGGAAATCATACACGCCAGGAGAAGCAGAGAAAAAACTCGAAGAAATAAAAAAAGAGTTTTCTCAAGAAAATTTGGAATTTATCGAAACACCTAGAAATCCACTAGTAGAAGTGGAAGAAATGGTCACTAAAAAACCAGAAAAAGACTGGGAAAAAATGTTTAAAGATCACGGGGTATGTATATATGTAAAGGATATATATGGCGAAGGTGATTTATCAGCCATTTACAAATACAAGAATTAAAAAAAAAGAGCCTTCGGGGCTCTTTTTTTATTTATGATCAATGGATTTAATATGAACATGAAAATGGGGAACATCTGTCCCGATAACATGTAAGACATATAATTGAGGAAGTCCTAACTTTTCACGCGAAATCATGCGAACTGTCTGCCAGAATTTACCAACAGTTGGGGCATCTGATTTGGCGATAAAATCATCAAAACAAGTGAATTCACCTTTTGGAATAACCAAAACATGGGTTTTTGAAGCGGGATTGATATCATGAAACGCCAATACAAGATCATCCTCATAAACAGTTTGATTAGGAATGTCGCCACGTAAAATTTTGGCAAAAATATTATTGGGATCATATGATGTATATTCCATGTTTAATCTCCTTGTTCTGGGATAAGGGTAGGTGCTTGCTCTTCAACTTCCATTGCTTCAATTTTTTGAGCGCGTTTCGTAATCTTAGCCGTTGATGTTGTAATCCCGATCACATCTTCATTAGCTTGACGGAAATGGGTTGCTAATTTTTGAACACGTCCATCTAAACGCATCATATCATCAGTTAACATAGCTAATTCTTTTTGAATAATCTTTGTTTGTTCTTTGATTTTCGCATCTTTTAAAACGGCACGCATGGTTTGCAATGTCGCCATAAGGGTTGTTGGAGAGGTAATCCAAACACGGTGTTTAAATGAAAATTGAACCAAATTATCAAAGTTAGCATATAATTCAGCATAAATAGCTTCACTAGGTAAAAAGAGAATAGCACTATCGGCAGTATCTTCTGTCCCAACATATTTTTCAGAAATATCTTTAATATGCTTTTGAACACTGTCTCGGAAAAAACGTTCAGCTTGAATTTTTTCAGTTTCTGTTGAGGCTTTTACGAGAGATTGATAGCTTTCTAAGGGGAATTTACTATCAACCACAATTGACCCAGGAGGGTTTGGTAATTTGATTAAACAGTCAGCACGTTTTCCATTCGAAAGTGTTGCTTGAAATTCATAAGCATTTGGCGGTAACATTTGTGAAATAAGATCGTTCATTTGAATTTCGCCAAACGCACCACGAGATTGTTTGTTTGATAAAAGTGATTTAAAATCATTAACTTCTACTGATAAATTTTCTAGGTTTTTCTGTGCTTTATCGATCAATCCTAAGCGTTCATGTAACTTGCTCATAGCGTCCGCTGTACGTGCTTGATTGTTCATTAAGCTATCAGCCATGTTCTTTTGAACGGTGCTAAATTGTTGTGCCATTGCATCTGTTAATTGTTGAATTTGCCCACGCAACATTACAACATCCTGTCCACTTTGATCAGATGGTTTAGCCTGTTTTAACAGAACAATAAAAGCAATCAAAACGAGTAAAATTAATAAAGAAATAATGATGATGTTCATAATCTAAAATCCTTCCTGTTATAAAATAGAGTAATAGCATATTAAAATAAAAAAATAAACTACAAATTCAAAATAAAAAGGACAAGATAGGATAAAATGCAGAATTCCTTGCATTTTTAAACATTGCATCATATACTGATGAAAAAGAATATAAAAATGGATGTGAAAAGTATGAATATAAAAATCTACCCAGCACCAGTATTGCTTAAAAAAGCAACACCTGTAAAAGAAATCACAGATGAAATACGTAAGACACTGGATGAGATGCTTGAATTGATGTATGAAATCAATGGTGTAGGCCTTGCCGCACCACAGGTTGGCATTTCTAAAAGAATGTTAGTGATTGATACAGCACGCGTTGATGAAGGGGAAACAAAGCGTCCAATTAAGATGATTAATCCAAAAATCACAAAATTATCAAAAGAAGAATGCGAATGTGAAGAAGGCTGTCTGTCATTGCCAGAAATCTATCGCGAAGTAAAGCGTCCATGTGAAGTAACGGTGGAATATACAGATGAAAATGGAAAACCACAAAAGTTAACAGCGGATGAGTTGTTGGGGCGTGCAATCCAACATGAAATTGATCACTTAAACGGTGTTGTTTTCATTGATCATTTATCAGCTCTTAAAAAGAAAATGGCTGTTTCACGTCTTGAAAAAATCATCAAAAAGTATCTAGAATCTTAGAAAACTTCAATATTTAAAGCTGCAAGAAGGTTCAAAGCCTCTGGGGATGAAAATTTAGCCCCTGTCAGTTTATTGGAAAATAAATCAATAAAATAATCTTCAGCATCGCGGAAATTAGCCTGCATTAAATTACATTCTGAAAAGCTGGTATCTTGAAAGGATGATCCTTTAAAATTAGCTCCAATTAAACTGCATTGAACAAATGCTGCGTTACGAATGGAACAATTTTGAATGGAAATCTTATCAAGTTTCATTTTGTAAAAATAAGTATCATCAAGATTTGAATGCGCAAATGAAAAACGGGAAGGAGGGTTGAGCTCACTCCAATCCACGCCAATGGCTTTACAATCTTCAGTAAAACGAACATCCAAAAAACTAGTCGATGGAAACTTAGCCAATGAAAGATTTGAATGGGTAAATTCACAATCAGTAAATCGGCAATTTTGAAAGATTGCTTGATTAAATTTGCAATACTCAAACACGCAATTATCAAAAGAATATCCATCTAATGTAAGGTTTTGAAGATCCAATTGAGTAATAACTTGATCCTCATGGTGATGGGTATTTAAGAAATCATCCAAAGACATTTAAAAAGCTCCTGTAAAGAAAATAAGATTGATGGAAATAATAGAGCAGAAGAAGGTGCAAATCAATATAAAAACTTGCAAAAATCAAAAAGTGTGGCATAATCATCAACATGAAAAAACTTAATGTAATCTTTATGGGAACACCTGATTTTGCTGTCGGCGCATTTCGTGCGATCGCAGAACAACACAATATTATCGCAACATATACTCAACCACCTCGTCCAAAAGGACGTGGACAACAGGTACAAAAAACACCTATTCACTTGGTTGCGGAAGAAATGGGTATCCCAGTTTACACACCAAAAGGGTTCCGTAAACATCCAGAAGAAGTGGAAAAGTTTGCCGCATTAAATGCAGATATTGCGGTCGTGGCAGCATATGGTTTAATTCTGCCAAAAGCAATCTTGGACGCACCAGCAATGGGCTGCGTAAATATCCATGCGTCATTATTACCACGTTGGAGAGGGGCAGATCCAATCCGCCGTGCAATCTTGGCGGGGGACGAGGAAACGGGTGTTACAATTATGCAAATGGACGAAGGACTTGATACTGGGGATATGTTGTTGGTTCAACCTGTTGAAATTGAAAAAGAAATAACAGGCGGAGAGCTCCATGATAAATTGGCAAAAGTTGGGGCGCAATTAATAAGAGAGTACCTTGAATATTATAATGAAACAGACGCAGTCGCCCAACCATCAGAAGGGGATACATATGCTGAAAAAATTGATAAATGTGAATTAAAAATCGATTGGTCAAAAACAGCAGAAGAAATCCATAATCAGGTTCGTGCATTTGCACCAACACCAAATGCGTATTTTGAATATGAAGACGATCGTATCAAAATCTTAAAAGGATATGATCTAAACCAACAAGCGCGTAAAGACGATGAAACACTCGAAGCGCCAGGCACAATTATCGGATGTGATAAAGAAGGCTTGGATGTCGTGTGTGGTGATGGCTGGATATACCGTATTACTGAAATTAAAAGATCTGGAAAATGTGCCTGCAAAATTGGGGACTTTTTGTGCGGATGTCCAATCGGAAAATCAGAAGTATTGGGATAATCAATGAATTACAAGATCACAATTGAATATGATGGAACAAGATACCATGGATGGCAACGTCAAGAAGACGGAATGCCAACTATTCAAAGTGAAATTGAAACAGCAATTGAAAAATTCACAGGTCAAAAAGTTGAATTAATTGGATCTGGACGAACAGATTCAGGGGTGCACGCCTATGGACAGGTGGCGCATTTTAAAACAGAAAAAGAGTATGATGACGAAACAGTAAAGATGGCGTTAAATAATTACTTACGTGATTGCCCAATCAGCATTCGTCACGCCGAACGTGTATCGGATGATTTTCATGCTCGTTTTGATGCACGCCAACGTTATTACGAATACAAAATCCTCAATCGTCGTGAAAAACCGGCATTGGATTTAGATAAGGTATGGTGGGTACCATTTGAATTGGATGTAAAGAAAATGCACGAAGCAGGGAAGTTTTTAATTGGAAAACATGATTTTACCAGTTTTCGTGCCTCAGAATGCCAGGCAAAATCACCAATTAAAACAGTGGATAGTGTGGAAGTAACGCAATCAGGCGATATTATTAGTATAAAGGTATCTGCTCGCAGCTTTTTACACCATCAAATCCGTAATATTGCAGGAACATTGGTTGAAGTTGGAAAAGGAAAAAAAGACCCAAGCTGGATAAAAGAGGTATTAGATGCTAAAAATAGATCATCTGCCGGCGCAACAGCCCCAGCCTCAGGACTTTATTTTGTAAAAGTGGAGTATGAAATTGATTAAAAAGATAGGCTTAATTTTTGGATTATTGATTTTAAACGTAATGGCTGGTCAAATGGTAAAGGCTCAGCCGGCAGAATATCATGAGTTGTTTCAAAAGGCACGTGCAGAAAAAGCCATTCAACAAAAAGAAGGTGGTATGGTTTTATGTCCCGTTTTAATGAAGAATAAACAGAAAGAATCGGTGCGAAGTGTGATGGAACAGGCTGTTAAAATCATGAAATTGATACAATTAATCTCTTTTGTGGTTGGCGGTGTATTAGCTGTGTATTATATAACAGAAGCAGTTGTAACAGGGATCTACAGTTTTGGAAAATATCGAACACTTGGAATTGCATTAATTTCAATTTTATTTATTAATATCCTTTTTCAAATGTTTGTGCAAACAAAAGTGCAGAAAAATAAGTATTATATGAGTTCACGTCGTCCTGGAATTTACCTCACAGAATGTGAAGAGGGTCAAAAAGGCGGGATTTTCGTGGCTTCCAGATATATAATAGAAATGTAAAAAAATCTAAAAACGGCAATATTCCTTGACTCTGTATATTGGAATCGCTAAAATTAATACAAGTTCGGATAATTAGGGAAGTAAAACCCGAACAAACAAACTCTAAAATAATGAAGGAGAAAGTTATGAATAAAAAAGAATTAATCGCAGCTATGGCTCAAGTAACAGGTTATTCACAAACAGATGCTGGTGCAGCTTTGGATGCGTTTATCGAATGCGTAACAACTGCATTGAAGAAAAAACAAGAAGTACGTCTTGTTGGTTTCGGAACATTTGCAGCTTCAAAACGTAAAGCAACAACTGGACGTAACCCACGTACAGGCGAAACTATCAAAATCAAAGCATCAGTACAACCAAAATTCAAAGCTGGAAAAGCATTGAAAGACGCGTTGAACTAAGTTTGATACGTAAGTATACGAAAGCGGTACCAATAGGTGCCGTTTTTTTTGATCATTGTAACATTTTGTAATGGAAAAGATCTGGGAAAGGGAAGTTAAAAATGATACAATGGGGAGATTAAAAAAGGAGATTATAATGAAGATCGTATCAAAACCAGCTCAATTCTATAAAGAACATAACCCACGCGTTTCAGGGATGCGTTTACCAACAAGAAAAGCAATGCAACCTGGATTTATTGAAACTTTCGTGCAATCAATCTTTGATGTGTATCAATCAGAAGGAAAAGAAATTAAAAATATTGTGGTTGGAACAGATGGTCGTTATTTTTCTCATAACGCACGTGAAACAGTTATTCGTATAGCTTTGGCAAATGGAGTGAAAAATATCTATACATCTCCAAATGGCATTTTAACAACACCTGCATGCTCAATAATGACAAAAGAAAACGCAGACATCAGCATCTTATTAACAGCATCACATAACCAAGGTGGACTGGATGCAGACTTCGGAATTAAAGTAGAGAATGAAGGCGGGGGATTAATTAGTGAAGAGATGAATAATGCATTAATTGACCGTATGAAATTGATGGCAGAATATAAAATTATGACAGGATCACCAGATCAATTAATGATGTCACCTGAAATAAAATATGTAGATGCAGTGAAAATCTATGCTGATAAAATGGAAGAATTATTTGAATTTGAAGTGATTAAAGAATTTTTGAAAAACAAAGAGTTAGTATTAGATACTTTACATGGAGCTTCAGGTGCGTATTTGAAGGAGATTTTTGAAAATCGTATGCAATTAAACAAGGTAGAATTTCGTCACAATGAAAGTTTGCCGGACTTTGCGGGTGGACATCCAGAACCAAATCCAACATATGTAAAAGACCTGTATGAAGAATTATTGAATAAACCAGAAGCAATTGGATGTGCATTTGATGCAGACGTAGATCGTTACATGATTGTGTCGGAAGGGTTCTTTATGGCACCTCCAGATCTACTCGCATTGGCTGCAAAATACTTACCAAATGCAAAAGGGTACACAGATGGAATTGCTGGGGTGGCGCGTTCAATGCCAACGGCTAAAATTGTGGATCGTGTAGCAAAGGAAGTAGGAATTGATTGTTATGAAGTACCAACAGCTTGGCGTTTTTTTACAAACTTACTTGATGCAGGCAAAGTAACAATTTGTGGAGAGGAATCATTCGGAACTGGATCAAACCATATTCGTGAAAAGGATGGTATCTGGGGATTGTTAGTATGGTTAAATACATTGGCAACAACAGGTTTATCAACACAGGAAATATTGAATAATTTATGGAAAAAACATGGGCGTTTCTATACTGCACGCTATGATTTTGAAACAACACACGAAGCAGCCGCAAACGTATTCAAGCATTTAGAAAGTTTGAAACAAGGAACGTTCAACGGATACACAATTGAAGATGTGACAGAATTTAACTTCACAGATCCTGTATCAGGTGAAAAAAGCATGCATCAAGGCTGGATTATTGCATTTACGGATGGATCACGTGTGATCACACGCCTCAGCAACACAGGAACAAAAGGCGCATTATTCCGTTTCTATATGGAAAAACGAGAAACCAAAGATTTTAACGCAGATTCACTTGAAATTAACCTAGATTTAGGGGTGGCAGGGTTAGAAGCACTCAGAATTCAACATTACTTGGGAACAATTGAACCTGATGTAATTGTGAAGGGGTAAAAAAAGCTTGCATTTTAAATAAGAATTGTATATAAATAGCCCACCTTTCTGGGAAACGCCAATTTCTCAGACTTTCTGAACCGGATGGGCCGGTCAGGTGAACCAAAAGGAGTTGTAAATGGCATTCTACGAAACCGTAATGGTATTGCGTCGTGATTTATCTCCTGCACAAGCAGAAGAAATCGCAAAAAAATATCAAAAAGTGTTGGAAACTGGTGGGGCTAAAATCATCCGTACAGAAGATTGGGGCTTATTACCACTTGCTTACCAAATCAAAAAAAATAAAAAAGCATATTACAGCATGGTTGTAACTGAAACACCAGCTGCTGCATTGCAAGAATGTGAACGTCAAATGGGCTTAGACGAAGATGTAATTCGTTTCATGTCAGTACGTTTAGAATCTGCTGATAAAGAACCATCAGTGATGATGAAAGCAAAGAATAATAAAGCAGGAGAATAAATATGCCAAAATCATTAGTATTTAGAAAAAAAGCAGATCCATTAGATAACAAAAATATCGATTACAAAGATGTTGCTCTTTTGGAACGTTATATTTCAGAACGTGGAAAAATCTTACCTTCACGTATCACAGGTGTTGGTGCAAAAAACCAACGTAAATTAGCTGTTGCAATTAAACGTGCGCGTTATATTGGATTATTACCATTCGTACGCAACAACGTATAATCGAAAAGGAAAATTGAAATGCAAGTAATTTTATTAGAAAAAGTATTGAAATTGGGTAACCTTGGCGATGTTGTAAACGTAAAAGACGGTTACGCACGTAACTACCTAATTCCACAAAAGAAAGCTTTGTTCGCAACAAAAGCAAACAAAGAATTGTTCGAAGCTCAAAAAGCTGATTTCGAAGCTCAAAATGCTGCTGCATTAGAAGCTGCAAAAACATTATCAGAAAAAATTGATGGTCAAAAAGTGATCGCGATCCGTCAAGCAGGGGATACAGGACATCTTTATGGTTCTGTTTCAACACGTGACGTTGCTGATATGTTGAAAGAAAAAGGATTGGAAGTATCATATAATAACGTAATTATTGATCAAGCAATCAAAGAAATCGGAATCTATACTGTACGTGTTGCATTACATGCTGATGCTGTAGCAAAAGTAACTGTAAACGTTGCTCGTTCAGAAGAAGAAGCAAAACAAGCTGAAGAAGCTGCATCAAAACCAAAAGCTGAAAAAACAGAAAAAGTAACAGAAGCTGCTCCAGTAGAAGAAGTAACAGAAGCTGTTGAAGAAATTGAAAATCCAATTGCGGAATAATCGCTTAGGTTAAAAGAATTAAAATACTCGGTTTTATGCCGGGTATTTTTTTATTGCCAAATCGAAAGGATATGCTAATCTATCTGAGAAATTTATTAATTTAAACGGTATTATTATGAAGTTATTAGAATTAATTAAAGCCGGATTCAATGCGCATGACTCATATGGGGACCTGCCTGAATTATTAAAAGATTTAGAGGATGGTGTCTATTGGATAGACGAAAAGGGTTTTCCAATAGGAAGTACATCAGAATTTGATGTGTCGAGATGTTTCTCGGAATATGGGTTTAAAGGATTAATTGTAATTCCTAAAAAAGAGAAACAAATTGCAGAACCTTCAGGATCTAAATACATTCAAAAAGGAATGTTGATAAAAGAAGGTGATAAAATTATGACTCTCCCAGTTGGAGTAAGGATTCAAAAGACGATTTCAAAAATCCAGCCTGATGCATTAGAATTATTGTGGCAAATGCGAAGCGACCAAGAACTCGCAAATTCAAATCGCTAAAAAACCAGAGAAAGCAGTCAATCAGAACAGGTTGGGTGCTTTTTTTATTTTATAACACGAAGAATACGGAAACTCATTAAATAAAAGAGGGATGCTGAAAATGCAATTCCAAGTGTTATTAAAACAGTGTAATGAGCAGTGGTAATCAAATAAAATGAATAACCGAGTAATATGTTACAAACACCGATAAGGCTGATCTTTTTCCAAAATCCTGCAAAAGGAACAAGGAATGAACGCTTCTTAATAAGTGAAATATAAATAAACACACGTAATAATTCAGAAATAACAGAAGCAATAGCAATTCCATAATAATCTAAAAATGGGGTGAGGATAAAGAGAAAACAGAGATTTGAAAGGAATGACATTAATCCAATCCAAGCTGGAATTTTTGTATCACCACGTGCAAAAAAGAGGTTTGCAAAAATACGATTAAGCATCAAAGGAATGAGGCTGATACTAAGAATTTTCAAAAGTTTAGCAGTAACAAATGTATCTTCGGAAGTAAAGGCTCCATGTTCAAATAAAAACTGAATGATTGGTTGAGCAAGAAAGAAAAGGGCAAGTGAAGCAGGAATACCAAGCCAAAGAGATGATAAAATTGCCATTGTCTGTGAATACCCAGCCCCTTGACGATCATTATTATTCACTTCATCAGAGAGTTTTGGTAAAAGAGCAGTTGTGATCGCTGCGCTAATAATACCAACTGGTAATTGATAAAGGCGGGTTGCGTAATGAATCCATGAAACAGCCCCAGCAAACAGTGACGCAAAAATAGTCCCAACAATTACATTCAAATAATAAATTCCAGCCCCAAGCAATCCTGGAAAAAATTTACCAAAGAAATTACGAATATCTTTTGAAAGCTTAGGCATGACAAATTTTAAACGAATACCTTCTTTGTAAACGAAAGGTGTTAAAAAGAAAAATTGAATAAATCCAGAAAGAATGGTTCCATATGAAAGGGCATGTGCAATACTTGGTGCAAATGGAGAAATAACAAAGATAGAGGCAATCAAAGTTAAATTCATTAAAATAGGGCAAAGTGCAGCCATCGCAAACTTTTTAAACGTATGTAAAATAGAAATCAAAAGCGTTGTAAGTGAAATAAATAACAAAAATGGAAAACAAATACGTGCAAAATGAACTGTCAAATCAAATGCCTCACCAGTGAAACCTGGTGCTAAAATACGAATAAAAGCAGGCATGAAAATTTCCAACAATAAAATCAATAAAAGAACAGAAAGGGTTAGAATAGAAAAAATTTGATGCACAAAATTATCACGGCGTGTTGTTTCTGTCTTTTGAACAGAAGAAAATAGAGGAATGAATGATGATTGAAAAGCACCTTCCGCAAACATCTGACGAAACATATTTGGAATTTTAAAAGCAACAAGAAAGGCATCTGATAAGAATGAAGCTCCAAGAAAAAAGGCAATTAATTGATCGCGAACAAATCCTAAAATACGGCTAATAAGAGTAAAACTTCCAATAACGGCAACTGATTTAAAAAATCGCATTTTTATACTTTCCTTTTGCTAAACTAAGCTCTATAATAAATCGAAAATGAAGGATAAACAAGGGAATAATCAATAATGAAAAAGATTTTTTGTATACTCGGTTTGGTATTAATGGTAACAGGATGTAGTGGTGATGATGAGCTTGGATATAAAGACCGTTCAGCAGAAGTAATTTATAAAGCTGGAATGGAAATGTTAGACGAAACAGCATGGGTTGGAGCTGCTGATGAATTTATTGAAATTGAACGTCAGCATCCTTATTCACCATATGCAGCAACTGGATTATACATGGCTGGATACGCATATTACAAAGCAACTGAATATGAACAAGCTATTCAAATTCTTGATCGATTTTTAAAGTATCACCCAGCTCATGAAGAAGTGGCATATGTATTATACTTAAAATCAATGTGTTATTATGATCAAATTTCAGATATAAAAAGAGAGCAAAAAGCAACTGTAGACGCATTAAAAACAATGGATGAATTGGAACGTCGTTTTCCTAAAAGTGAATACACACAAAATGTAAAAAATAAAATGAAAATTTTAAAAAATTACCTAGCTGCAAAGGAAATGTTCACAGCACGTAATCTATTGTATAAAGATAATTATTTAGCTGCATTAAACCGTTTTCAATTGGTGCTAAAACAATATAGTGAAACACGAATGGTGCCAGAAGCATTATATCGAATGGTGGAAATTTATATAGCATTAGGGGAAATTGAAGAGGCTGAAAAAACAGCAGTAATTTTAGGGGCTAATTATCCGAAACATGAATGGTATCATATGGCGTATAAGCTCGTAAATAAATATAAAAAGAAATAAATAAAGCCCCTTACAGAGGGCTTTATTTTTAGATGCTTTTAACAGATATCTTTTGAGGTTTTTCTTTTTCAGGAACTTCACGTTCAAGGTCAAGTGTTAAGATGCCATGTTCAATAACAGCATCATTTTTAATTTTAATATATCCATCAAGTTCAAATTTACGCATGAATGAACGTTGAGCAATCCCTTTGTACAAAAAGTTTGTATCAGGATTATGTTTTTCAGTGTGTTTAGCAGAAATGATAAGTGTATTCCCTTCGACGGTAATATCGATTTCATCAGGTTTAAAACCGGCAACAGCCATAGTTAGGCGATAATGATCATCCTTTATTTTTTCAATATTATAAGGAGGATAGGTTGGGGCAAGTGAAGTCCCACCTGAAATTACATCATCTAACATACGGTGAATACGATCAAATCCAATACCAAATTGATTTAAATTAGTTAAATTTCCCATAATTAAACTCCTTTATTTTAGCAAGTTAATAGGTGAAGTCTTTATGTTAAAGCACTTCCTCTATAACATACGTAGGAATTTTAATTAAAGATTCAAGAAGCTAAATTAACGTTGAGAGCGTTTTTGAGAAGATTTAGATTTCTTCGATTCAGTTTTTTCAATTTTTTCTTGAAGAGCTGTATAAGATCGATTTAATTGCTCTATTTCTTTTTGAAGATTATCATTTGATGTTTGTAATGAAATGATTTCTTTCTTAGCTGTATTTAAATCAGAAAGGGTGTCAGTATAATCTTTATTAAGATCTTTCTGTTTTGATAAAAGATCATCATAAGTTTCTTCTAAATCTTGAATATGTTCTTCTTGTCGTTCAATTTGATTTAGTAATGTACGGTTTTCAATTTCAAGATCACGAGCTGTTCTTTGTTCTTGTAAGATACGATCTTCAAAGGAAGAACAATCAGTGGATGCAAAGGAAGGGAAGGGTAGTAATACCCCACAAAATGTAATAAGCGCAGTTTTTTTGAGTAAATGTATCATTCATCCCTCCTTATAAAATGAATTAACAAAAACAATTATACCATACTTTATAAATAAAAAAAAGCCCCTGAAAAACGGGGCTTTTTAATAAGATGTAAATATAAATTATTTACGTTTTTTAGATGAAGAAGATGATGAAGATGATTCTTCGCGAGATTTTTGCAACGCATCTTGATTTTTCTTTAACTCTTCTTCTTTTTTAGCAAGTTCTTTTTCACGTTTTTCTAAATCTTTTTCAAAACTAGCTTTTTCTTTTGCGAAAGTATCTTGAGCAGCTTTAAATTCTTTTTCCTGTTGCTTTACAGTTTCATCGAATTTTTTAGTTTCTGCAGCAAGAGTAGCAGCAGCTTCTTTCTGAGCATCAGCAAGAATTTTATCAGCTTCTTTCTTTGTTTGTGCAAGAGCATCGTTTTTAGCTTTTTCAGCAGCAGCTAATGCTTTTGCTTTTTCAGCATCAGCAGCTTTTTCAGCAGCAGCTTTTGCATCAGCAGCAGCTTTTGCAGCTTTTTCTTTAGCTTCTTTTTCAGCCTTAGCAGTTAATGCAGCAGCATCTTTTTCAGCTTGAGCAAGAAGTTGTTTTTTCATTGCTTCAGCTTCTTTTGCAGCTTCAGCTTGAGCGTCTTTTAATGCTTTTGCTTTTTCAGCATCAGCAGCAGCTTTTGCAGAACGAGCAGCATTTGCGGCAGCTGTTTGTGCATCAGCAGCAGCTTTTTTGCGTAATTCATCAACTTCTTTTTGAGCCTGAGCTTTAAGTGCAGCAATTTCCTGAGCGCTAGATCCTTTTAAAGATGATGCAAGAGTTTGTTTTTCTTTTTCAAATTTAGCGCGTTCTTCAGTTAATCTCTTTTCTAAATCTGTAGCACGAGTAGAAATTGAAGAAAATTTACTTTCAAGATCAGTAGATTTAGTTTTATAACCATTTTTTTCATTGATAGCTAAAGTTAATTCAGTTGATTTAGCTTTTAAAGCAGCACGTAAATCTTGAAGTTCTTTATCTTTATTAGCAACTTGAGTGCCTAAGCCTTGGCTTTGAGCAGCAAGTTGTTGTCTCAATGATGCAATTTCTTTATCTTTATTAGCAACTTGAGTGCCTAAACCTTGGCCTTGAGAAGCAAGTTGAGATTTCAAAGTTGCAATTTCTTTATCTTTTGCGGCAAGTTGTGAAGTTAAACCAGTTGTTGCACTTCTAACCGCATTGCTAACAGCAGAAGAAATATTTGAATTCATAGATGAATTTGTAGAAGCAAGCTGTGATTTCAAAGTTGCAATTTCTTTATCTTTTGCAGCAACTTGTGAAGTTAAACCAGTTGTTGCACTTCTAACCGCATTACTAACAGCAGAAGAAATATTTGAATTCATAGATGAATTTGTAGAAGCAAGCTGTGATTTCAAAGTTGCAATTTCTTTATCTTTTGCAGCAACTTGTGAAGTTAAACCACTTGTTGCAGTTCTAACAGCATTAGAGATATTTGAACTCATAGATGAATTAGAAGAAGCAAGCTGTGATTTTAAAGCTGCAATTTCTTTTACTTTTTCAGCAAGTGAGCTAGAGCTACTGCTAGAAGATGCAGCTAATTGTGATTTTAAAGCTGCAATTTCTTTTACTTTTTCAGCAAGTGAGCTAGAGCTACTGCTAGAAGATGCAGCTAATTGTGATTTTAAAGCTGTAATTTCTTTTACTTTTTCAGCAAGTGAGCTAGAGCTGCTGCTAGAAGCTGCCGCTAATTTAGCTTTTAATGTTGAAATTTCAGTATCTTTTGCTGTAGTTTGAGTTTTTAGTGTTTTAAGTTCACTGTCTTGTGCGGCTTTAGCAGCTAATTGAGCTTTTAATTGCGCTACTTGTTGTAATGCTGATAGTGCTGCGTTTCCAGTATTAACTGAAGCAACTGATACCATAAGTGCTAATGCGCTAACTTTAACAAATTTATTCATAATTCTCTCCTTCTTAGAATAGTAATACCATAGAGTATATCAGATTCGACGGGATTATGCAACCCATTCAAAAATAATCCCCTCGGAAAAAGAGGGGATTATGAAAAGATTAGATATCAATATTTTCAACAGAAAGAGCGTGCTCTTGAATGAAGTCTCGACGAGGTTCTACCTGATCCCCCATAAGAGTGGAGAATATTTCATCTGCTTCAGCTGCATCATCAACCTTAACTTGGAGAAGAGTACGAGCCTCTGGATCTAAAGTTGTTTCCCATAATTGATCTGCATTCATTTCTCCCAAACCTTTATATCGTTGAATACTGATTCCAGTTTTTCCAAGAGTAAATACAGCTTGAGGTAAGTCTGTTGGATGGAAAATTTCAGTATCTTTTTCTTTGTACAATATATTTGAAACTGATTTATATAAATCAATAAAGTCAGCAGTTAAAAATTGTGCAATACGTTTTGCATCACTTCCATGCCAGTGTTCAAAAGTTAGTGTATGACGTTCTTCTACTCCACGAAGTGTACGAGTAAATAAAATATCTTGAGTATCTGAATATGTAACGTTCCAACCACGTTCATATGTTTCTTCTAATGAATCAAGGTGGGCTGCAAGAGGTGGAAGTTTTGACGAAATATTGCTTTCATCAGAACCCATAATACCAAACAAGGCTGCTTGTTGTAATAAATTCATTGGAATTGCATTTGAAAGAGGTGAAAGGATTTTTTCAAATTTTTGAACGTCCTTTACGCGAGATTTCAAATCTTCACCAGAAATCTTTGTTCCATTTGATAGTGTCCAAACGGCATCTTTTGCAATTGTATCAAGTAAATAATTTTCTAATGCCGTATCATCTTTCAGATATGTTTCAGATTGCCCACGTTTTACCTTATAAAGAGGTGGTTGAGCAATATATAAGTATCCATTAGTAATTAATTCAGGCATTTGACGATAGAAGAAAGTCAAAAGCAATGTTCTGATGTGTGATCCGTCCACGTCGGCATCGGTCATGATGATAATTTTATGATAGCGAAGTTTTTCGATATTAAAATCATCTTTACCAATTCCAGCACCCAGAGCTGTAATCATTGTTCCAATTGTTTCTGATGAGAGCATGCGATCAAAACGTGTACGTTCCACATTCAAGATTTTACCACGCAATGGTAAAATAGCTTGAGTTTTACGAATACGTCCTTGTTTTGCTGTTCCACCCGCAGAATCTCCCTCCACGATGAATAGTTCAGATTTTGCAGGATCTTTTTCTTGGCAATCAGCTAATTTTCCAGGAAGTGAAGCAATGTCTAACGAGTCTTTACGACGTGTAAGTTCACGTGCTTTACGTGCCGCTTCACGAGCAGTAGCAGCTTCAATGATTTTTTCAATAATTTTGCGTGTTTCAGCAGGGTGTTCCCCAAACCATAAAGCAAGTTTTTCATTCACAACACTTTCCACAACTGGACGTACTTCTGATGATACCAGTTTGTCTTTTGTTTGTGATGAGAACTTTGGATCAGGAACTTTTACAGAAAGAACAGTTGTTAATCCTTCACGCATATCATCGCCAGTGAAATTGAATTTTTCTTTCTTTGCTAATCCATTGTCTTGGATATAATTATTAATACAGCGAGTAAGAGCTGCACGGAAACCAGCTAAGTGAGTTCCACCATCACGTTGAGGAATATTATTCGTAAAACATTGTGTGTTTTCGTGATAGCTATCAGTCCATTCCATAGCAACTTCAATCGTTACATCATTTTTTTCACCTATGATCACAAGAGGTTCTTCAATCAATGATGTTTTTGATTTATTTAAATATTCAACGAATGATTTTAAACCACCTTCATAATGGAAATCAGCATTTAATGGAGGTTTTACACGGTTATCAGTAATAACAATACGTACCCCAGAATTTAAGAATGACTTCACACGAAGACTGTTTTCAAGCGTTTCATATTCAAAATCAGTAAATGTAAATGTTTCCGCTGATGGCATGAAAGTAACTTGAGTTCCTTTGCGATTATTAGGAGCATCACCAACAACTTGTAAAGAGCCAACTGGTGCACCGCCTTCAAAGCGAAGGAAATGTTCTTTACCATCACGCCAAACGCGAAGTTCTAACCAATCTGAAAGGGCGTTTACCACAGAAACCCCCACACCGTGTAATCCACCAGATACTTTATATGAGTTATTATCAAATTTACCACCAGCGTGCAATTCAGTCATAATAACTTCGGCAGCAGAACGGCCTGATTCTTTATGTATATCTACAGGGATACCACGTCCATTATCGTCAATAGTTGCTGATCCATCTGGATTAAGTGTGATTAAAATACGGTCACAGTGTCCCGCCAAAGCTTCGTCGATAGAGTTATCGAGTACTTCGTAAATCATATGGTGAAGACCGTCACGGTTTCCAACGTCACCAATATACATACCTGGACGTTTTTTAACGGCTTCCAAACCTTTTAAAACTTTAATTGAATCTGCTGAATAATTAGCATTATTTTGATCGCTCATAAAATTCTCCTTGTTTATTTCTTCCTGTGTTTTTTAGACCTCATATTTATAGCATGGTGGATAGTTGAAAACAAATAAAAAGCTAAAAAATTAAAGAAAAAATGAAGAAAAAAGAGAAGTGGAAAAGAAGGGCTTGTATTTCGATTTTAAACACCCTAGAATGATATTTAAGAAATCTCTCTTATCTGAGATAACTAAAATTGGAGGCGTGATGTTTGGTGAAATGGATAAAATGTATCAGAAAAAAATTGATACTGATTCGCTGGGGAAAGATTTTAAAGTAATGGGGCATAAAACGCGCCTCGATATTTTATTGCTCGCAACATATGAGCATGGGGGAGCAACAACAAAAGATATTATGGAAAAGTTAAAATTAAATAGAAAAACATATAATTTTCATATCTATATGCTGAAGGCAAATGGTTTTGTAGAAACGAAGAGAACAAAGATTAATATGTTCTTTAAACCAAGTGCGAAAGCATTAGCATACCTAAATCATTTAAAACTTGTATAAAAAAAATCTCTCTCCGATTAAAGAGAGAGATTTTTTTGTGTTAACAAATAATATCGTTTTGGCTAGAAATAACTGTATCTGCCGTAACAATGTATCGATTAGGAATGTTAATTCCATTTTTGATAACAGCCCCATGTTCAATAATAACGTTGCGTCCGATAGTCATATCATCGCCAATGGTAACATTGTTATCAATAGATGTGTTTGCGCCAATTTTTGAATTCATGCCAATTAGAACGCCGGATCCAATATCCACATGTTTATGAATGGTAACGTTTTCAGCAATTCGACAGTCTTGTTCAATGCTACTGTACATATGAACAATACTCTGATTGCCAATAGTTGTATTGTTACCAACAAAAACATAGCTCTTTAAAACCGCTTGTGCACCTAAAACAACTGGGTATTCAGATTTAAAATCCCAATCTTCAAGGTCGCAATGTTTACCAATATTGCATTGAGGTCCGATTTGAGCTGCTGCACCAATTTTTGCAAAGCATTGAATAATTGTACCAGAGCCAATTCGAGCCCAAGCATCAATAAATGATCGAAACGCAATTGCAGTAATAACATCTTCACCGATACGATTATCAAACCAAACGCCACGACAAATAGTAACATCATCCATAACCCGAATACCTTTTTGCCACATTTGTTCAAAAAATTCAGTGGTCAGTTTATGAGTTGGCTTCGGATCATGCCATAAATACCCATTAATCTTATCGGGATCAATGCCACGCCGAGGAAGTTGTGAACGACGAACTTTCTCAGCTGCCTTTATTAATTCATAAGTCAGAGAGTGTTTACCTTCTTCAAATTCATGAAAGAATTTATACATAATATTGTATCGCTGAGATGGATCGTAATCAGATATCTCGTCCGCGATAGAGAAAATGTTAACAAGTTCCATAATTAATTGGTTTAACGTAGTGGTTAGGAGTTCCTTTAACTCCTTATTTTTTAATAATAGTTTATATTTATATATGTGTAGGAGA
>QKJL01000006.1 GCA_003250835.1 Alphaproteobacteria bacterium | reverse complement strand
GTATTACAATCGGAGGAAAAACAGGTACAGGTGAAAAAAATATCAATGGTAAATACGAACGTAATAGATTAATCACAGCTTTCGTATCGGCATTTCCAATGGAACGTCCTGAATACACTCTTTTAGTCGTCCTAGATGAACCAAAAGGCCGTAAACAAGACTTCTATTTCAAAGGAGCTGCTTGGAACGCTGTACCAATTTCACGCGACATTATCCAAGGAATTCTTCCTTTATTAGAACTTGAATAAAACAAACTATATAAAGAGAGATAACTTTAAAATAAATAGAATAATCACACCATTTAATTCTATGACATCTCATTCAATAAAAGACGTTATTATTCCTTTATAAATCCCTGAAAGTCTTCAGGGATTTATTTAAAAAGAATACAACAAACATATAAACAAAAACAATCTACTTACATAAAAAAAAACCTCCTTTAACAG
Organism: Alphaproteobacteria bacterium; assembly: GCA_003250835.1. GTDB lineage: Bacteria > Pseudomonadota > Alphaproteobacteria > Rs-D84 > SZUA-605 > SZUA-605. The sequence continues at coordinate 4,784 of QKJL01000006.1, read as the reverse complement.
GAGGCTTTTTATTAAATTTTATTTAATTTTTACTTCATTATTCTCAAAAGAAACTTCAGGCATTGAAGGTAATGTGTACCATTGCGTATCACCTACAAGGAAAAGAGTTTTATCTTCTTCATCATCTGAATTTGTTGTATTATAACATTTTTGGTACACAGCAAGCATAACACCTGTACGTGTTTCAGTTTTACGATTAAACCAATTACCCGTAGTCACATTATATTTAAATGTTGAATATTTATTTGTTGCACCTAACACTGGATCACCTTCTTGACATTGAAACTTTTTACCAGCCTCAACCCAAGTAGACAACACCTGTTTTGCTTGTGTATCATTTTTATCAATTGCATTCCAAACTGAAACACGGAAACGACATATACCATCCATCCATTTTCCACCAATTTCTTTACATTTTAATGTACTAATTTCTTCTTTAGCTTCTTGCTCTGCAACAATAGAATCTTTTGCTGCCTGTAATGTCTTATCATTCATATCCAATTCATCAGCTGAAAAACAACGAGCAGTATTTGTTTTAGGATCAGTTTTCCATACAGCCCCATCCAATTCAGAACACGCAGTAATCGCAACTTGTTCACTATCCATACATCCAAGATTTTCATCATAAAACTTACCAGTAGGAGCATCAGATGTTCCTTCACAATTTTGACGTAATTGAGTAAACTTATCTAACTCACGTTCTGTTGTTGTTTTACAATATCCTTGAGTATATTCATCACTATCAGTTGCCCAGATACCATTATCATTTAATCGACAAGCTGTTTTTGCTTCTGCCAATGTTTGACAACGACCTTCTTTAGCCAACCATGAGAAACCAAAGTCAGCACAGTCTGTTTGTTGACGTTGAGTTTGTTCTTCTTCAGTTTCACAACGACCTTCTCCTGTTAACCAAGCACGACCAGCACGTTTACATAATGCAGTAGCACTCATTGCAGTTAATTTCAATTCATTAGCCATCATTGCTTCGAAATCAGCCCAATTATCAGTTTCACCACCTTCACAAGATTTTAACAATGTTGCTGCTTGAGGTTTATACATTTCTAAGTTAATAGTCGGTGCAGTTGGAATCCATTCTTTCACCAATGTTTTATCTGAAATCGCTGCAGGAATTTGTAAACAACGAACAAAGTTTTCACCACAAGCCGTTTCCATTGTTTCACGTAAACGATCCATACATGTAGATTTATCTAACTGACCTTTACCTTTAGCAACTAGCAAGAAATTATTCCACACTTCTGCTTTCACATCTTGACATAAATCCAATACATCTGCTTCACAAAATGCTTTATAACGATTTAATTGAGCATCTTCATAACAATTTTTAAACCCAGCTCCACACAAATCTTCTTTTTGCATACATGAATACAATTTTGAACTACATTGTGAAAGATTGTATTTATTTTTCTTAGCTTCCAATTTTAATTGAGCTTCTTGATATTGATTATAAGCTTGTTGACGAGCCATCTTAGCAGCCATCATCTTTTTATCTAATGCTGCTGACCATTTATTACAACTTACTGAAACATTATTTAAATATGCTTGTTTCACTTCATCTTGAGTACCAACACAATGTTTCAAATATGGTGTACAAGCTTTTGTTGCAGCATTATATAAAGATTGTCCTTCTTTTGCTTTTCCTGCACTATCATTCATATCAAATGAATCAAAAGCTGAATCTAAATCATCTAAACTTGTGATTGGAGTATAATCACTGTCATCATCATCTTCTTCATCTTCATCATCATCTGCAGTATTTTGACCACGAACATCTAAACCACTCAAAGCCAATTCTTCTTGAGTTGAATCAGTATATGCTTTTAAATTTTCACCATATTTCAAGTTTTTACGTTGTGCGTTCATTTGATTAATTTCAGCTAAAATCTTTGCTAATTCATCATTTACATTATTTAAACCTTTAAAAGATTTTGAACACACACAACTTCCAGATGCTTCATCAATACCTGAACAGAATTGATCCATACAGGCATTATAAGCAGGTTTACATCCTTCTAATTGAGCAATTTCTTTCAAAGCTTGAGCTGTATATTTAGCTTCTTTTTTATTATGCATCAAAGAAGCAGTTCCAAAACCTTCTTCTTCAGAATAATAATTAACACCAGTTCCATCTTCTGAAATAACACCACCCATTGTTTGAGCTTTATCAGCAAACTTATTTGTTTCACGAGTTTCTTTTTTCTCCGCAGCTGTCATTTGTTCCTCAGATTGACCTGAACGACCTGAACGTCCTTTTAGTGCACTTGCTGATTTATTTGATGAACGTTCATTACGTGTACCGCCTTCACTTTTTGAAGAAGATGCCATTCCTGATGAACGACCTGAACGACCTGAACGAGCTTTTCCAGCACTTGCATCCGCTGTTCCAGATGAACGACCGCGTCCACGCCCAGCAGAAGTTCCTTCACGTGATGTCACAGCAGCAGAAGCTTGACCTGAACGACCTGAACGCCCTTTTCCAACACTTGCATCAGATGAACGACCCTTACGTGCATTACCTTGACTTTCATTTTCTGTAGAATCAGCTACCGCAGCAGTTGAACGACCAGAACGACCTGAACGCCCTGTTGCAGCAGTAGTACTACGTCCTCTTGATTGTGTTTCAGATTGCTCTTCCGTTGTATCAGTCTTACGACTTGTTGAACGTTCAGCAAACGCTGACACTGTATATAAACCAATACATACAGATAATGCTAGAATTAGATTTTTACGTGAAAACATACCTTTCCTCCTGTGGTATAAAATTCTTTCTCCCAAATAGTATATCATAAAATGCTGAATCACACAAGTTTTCACGTGCTTTTTTTTAAAAAAGATTTTATACTGCGTTTTATGGCAAATATACCACGCATATTCTTTGAAAATATAGACCCTAAAAACCGAGTCATTCTGGGGGATACACACGCACACTACCTGAAAAATGTGATGCGCGCAAAGGTTGGAAAAATGATCCGCCTGTTCAACGAAAAGGACGGAGAATTTATATGCGAAATTTCTGAAGTATCAAAAAAAGATGTTATTTTGACAATTATTGAATCGACACGCCAATCAGATTCGGAAACGATTCGAAATATAAACCTTTACATCGCCCCTATTCGTAATACACGCATGACAACCTTAATTGAAAAAGCAGTTGAACTAGGCGTAAAATCAATCACACCTGTGATCACTGAACATACCGTGCATCGTGATCTAAATAATGAACGTATCAATACCATTATAACAGAAGCAACAGAACAATCAGAACGCCTCTCACGCGCAACATTAAATGACCCAATAACATTTGATGAATTACTGAACAGAAAAGAAGAACTCTATTACGCCGATGAACGCCCAGAACATGGCACAAAAATATTAGACCTTAAAAACGTCACCGCGGCGAATATCTTGGTCGGCCCAGAAGGCGGTTTTTCCGAAAATGAATTTGAACAATTAAAATCATCTGACGCAACGGGCATTACACTTGGCGATACAATCCTCCGCAGTGAAACAGCAACCATCAAAGCCATCTGCCTCTTCAGCGAAATAATAAATTAAACTTTACACCTTTTATAATGAAACATTTTAAAACAAACTAAAAAAGGTATCGCCACTCACGATACCTTTTTTTTAATAGCAACTTTATCATAATCACCCTGTGAATGATAAAACCAAAAATTAATTGGATTAGAAGGATTAGGGGTACTCAAACCTTTATTCTTATTAAAAGAAATACCTAATTTACGAGAACGCGATTCTTTCAATAATTTTTGCAAAATAGGATATCTATACTTCATTGCATTACTCAAAGTATATGCATTATCATCAAACAAATCTTGTGCGCCCTCTTGATCTTTTAACCATTTATTAAAATTATCATATTGCTCATACGAATAACGAGCTAAACCTGCAAATAAATCTGCTATTTGCAAAATACAAAACACTTCATCAGAACAATCATCTTCAACTTTACAAATTTTATATTTATTTTCAGGTTTAGTTTTCAATAAATCAAACTCTTTATCAATTGAATGCCATGGAGCATGCAATTTATAAACTATTTTATCCCAATTCATAAAAGTGGTTTGATCCGGATAAAGAAACCATTCAGTTTCATGAGACCATCGACTCAATGTATTTTTATAAAGCTGTCTCGTCATATAATGCATATTTTCAATAACGTCATGCCCCTGAAAAGAATGACGTGAATCACATGCATCCCATACCAAAACATCAATTCTAAGGTTACCTAAGTATTTAAAAAGAATATCCAAAATTTTTAAAGCATTATCAAAAAAACGAGAACTATCACATTTTTTAAAAGAAAAGCTTCGATCAAAAGCTAAAGACAATTCTTTATGCAATGAACGAGCTACATTAACATCTGCAGTTACAATTGCAATAGAACGATATCGACCTCTATTCCAATTAGATTCATCTGAAAAAGCTACATGCATATTTAATCCTTTTTATAAAAAAAGGTGTCATAGAAGACACCTTTTAAAAATTATTCGCCGTAATAGTCACCGAATTTACTATACTCTCCAATAAACGCTAGCGGCACAGTTCCCGCCGGTCCGTGACGTTGCTTTGCAATCAACACTTCGGCTTTGTTACGAATTTGGTTCATACGTGTATCCCATTTGATATATTCTTCAGATGCCATATTATCTGGCTGAGATTGTTGAAGATAATACGCTTCACGATAAATAAACATCACCATATCGGCATCCTGTTCAATCGACCCAGATTCACGCAAATCGGACAGC
>QKJL01000032.1 GCA_003250835.1 Alphaproteobacteria bacterium | reverse complement strand
ATACGTTCTGCTTCAAGTTCTTTTTCTTTCAATGCCATTTGCAATTGCATTTCTTGTTGGGCTTTTTCAGATTGGATCTGGCGTTGTTTTTCCAATTTTTGCATTTCAAGTTGTTGTTGTTGACGTTGCAATGCCAATTGTTCTTCTTTTACTGCTTGGACTGCTTCTGAAATAATATCATTTTGAATTACACTTAATGTGTCACTGTTACATGCATATTGATAATATTTTCCATTTAATTTTAAACAATTTTGAATTACTGGATCTACTTGTTCTGCGGTTGCACATTTGCTGCGTGGTTGACAGAAACTGTCTGCACATTCAAACATTTTTTGATCACATTGCGCAGCAGATGGTCCGAATTCTTCAATACATTGCGGCATTAATTGCGCACATACTTTGTTACGGAAACGACCTGTTTTTTTATCGTATGTTTTTTCACATTTTTCAAAATATTTACTACATTTAGCCGTTAACGATCCAGGTCCTGCAAAGTTAGGATTTGATTGATGAATTGGACGATTGTATGAATTATATACAGCATTTGGATTAATACCAGTTGATGTTACCGCTGTGTTTGGACCGCCTGTTGCACGCATTTGACCTGAACGACCACTGCGTGATGTTGAATCATTTTCAATTGATGAAGAATTTCGACGCACGTTTGTTGGTTCTGTCCCTCTGTCAGCGATGGCTGGCAGAATGACAGAAAATCCCAGAAAAACACCAAAAATTATCCCAAACTGGGTACGCATTCTTTTTAATTCTCCTCTTTGCTATCTCTCAGTATAGCATAATTTAAGGGGTGTCGCAATGAATAAGGTTAAAAAAAACCTCTGTTTCAGAGGTTTCTTTTTTATATTTCATTTAACTTATCTTTTGATTTTTCAATTTATAAAATACCCTTACTTCGCTGGTGTTGTTTCCACTGGCGTTGTCCCTGTTTTTTGTGTACTTTTCAATCCAGCATCTACCACTGATGGAGGGACACCTGTTGCCGCTGAGATTGCAGTTGTAGCCACTGCATTATTTTCACCTGTTCCACTGCTTCCTAACATTGATGACGCTTGACTTACAATATCTCCACTTCCACCACCACCAGTTGCCATTCCAGCCACACTTGATACAGCAGATGCTTTCGCTCCAATTACACCACCAACAACTCCACCTGCAACTCCGCCAATTGCACCAGCTACTGCTGTTGCTTTGTCTGTTTTTGCTTTGTATTTTGCATCAATTTCAGCAATTGGATCGATACCAAATGTATCTTTATTACATGTTACTTCATCCCCAGCATATACAATTTTTGTTTGTAAAACACTTCCACCATTTTTCAATTCAATTACAAACTGACACTTTCCACCAACAACTTCTCCTGCCATATCTGTACATGCTTTTTCTTCATCTTCAATCGCTTTCTTTAATTCAGCTTGTGCACTTGCTATTTTTTGAGCTCTGTCTAATAATTTTGCTTTGATTGTTCGGAAGATACCTGGATTTACATCTTCACAAGGATCAATTACATGTGAACAAGAATTACGTACATCTGTTATTTTAGCTTGATCACTACATAAATCAAATTCATGTCCTACCCCACTTGAACATGATTTCATCATACATTGTTCAACGTTTGTCGTACATGTCGACGCAAATGCAAGTTCTGCTTTATCTTTTTTAATTCCAATTTCTTTGTATACTAAATTCAATACATCTTGCACAACGTTATCACGACATTGATTTAGAATATCTTTACAATACGATTGTTTCGCAACAACTTCTGTTGTTGTCATACCCGCACATTGAGAATATCCACCACCACATGCTGAAGGTGATTTCATACATGCTGTGAATTGTTGTGCACATTCAGATTCATTTAGCTTTGTATTTTCAGCCAAATATAAATCATCTTTTGCTTTTTCTTCTTCTTGACGTTGTTTGATCGCTCTTTTTTCAAGATCTTCTAGTGTATATTTTAACTTTAATTTAAAACCTTCAAATGAATATGATTTTTTATCTTTGAATTCTACTGTTGGAATATCGATATCAATATCTTCATCATCTTCTGCAACTTCAGCTTCTGTCGCAGTATTTGTTTGACCACTGCGACCACTACGACCTGTTTTCTTTTTTCCGCTACGACTCACAGAATTTGTTGAACGCCCACTGCGTCCTGATTTTTTTTGTTCACGCACTTCTTCTTTTACATCACTATTACGCCCACTGCGTCCTGATTTTTTTTCAACTAATTTCTGAGATTTTACTACACGACCCGAACGTCCGCTACGCCCTTCTGATTTTACTGAATTTTCACGTGTAACACTCACTTCTCTGCGTGATTGAGATGTGTCACTACGCTCTCTGTTTGCCCATGATGAAGACATAACAGAAAGCACAATTAATATTCCAACAAAAAGATTAATTGCATAACGCATATAAAAAACTCCTATTCCAGAGTTTCATTATAACATAATTCTATGTCTACTACAATTCATGAATTTAAAAAAAGCCTTCAAAAAGAAGGCCTTTATTTATTTTTCAATTAATGTCTTTGCATTCATATATTTATCAATTTTTGCTTGAGCCGCTTTTGATGCAGATTGATTCCATTCCGGTAATGTATACGAACCACCCCAGGCAGCTACATTTTGATCCCCTGACCAACATTTTACATTTTGTTTTTCTTTACGCGCCTTATCGTCATTAAATGTTTTTGCAATTAAATGCGTTGCTCCGCCAATAATACCAGCTCCACCAGCAGCACCTATTCCAGCAGCTCCTCCAACACTCATCGCATGTGATTTATTTGCCTGTAAAATTGCAAAAATAAGCGCAATAATGATTAAAAATAATTTTTTCATCGTTCTATCCTTTTGGTTTTAAAATGTTTCCAACAACATTAATCACTTTATTTAAGCGTTGTCCTTGATTGTTTTCAGTTCTATCTTTTTCTGCATTTAAATCATTATAGGTTTTAATATCATTTCTGCAGTAATATTCATTAAAAGACTCTTTGCTACAAAATTGTGTGTTTACTCCAATTTTTTGCGCTGTTTTATAATATAGATTTTCTTCAACATCATATTGATCCATTAACTCACGACTTTCTGTTGTTGTTAAACGATTTTTATATGCTGCTTTATAACGATCTGCTGTACGTTGATCTATAAAACATTTTTTATGCTCAGACGTCCAGTATCCACCTGCCGCTGCACATGATGATAAATCTTTTGCTAAATCTACTTTTGCTTGTTTGTTTACCATATAATCATCTTCATTAAATTGATTACTTCCATATTCATTATTTTGAATCATTCCATAACAATTTGCATTTTTAAAACTTCCTGTACGGCAGTATTCTGGTAATTGGTCCCCATATTTATCTGCAGCCATTTCTCTGATACCTAATGCTTCTTGATAATACTCATTACATTTTTCGTAATTAAATGCATAATCTTTACATGCGTTAATATTATTTTCACCAAACAAATCACTTGCATTCATTTTTAAAGTTGATTTTGAATTTTCCATTGCACCATAACAACGACTTTCAACAAAACTTCCTTTTTCGCAACTTACTGGTAAATTCGATCTTCCAAATACATCCTTTGCATCTTCATATACACCTGTACTTGTATTTACATATTCACGGCAACGGTCTTCATCAAAACGTTCTTTATTACACAAAGGAGGTACATTACTATCCCCAAATAAACTTCTCGCTTTTGCATTTAACATTAAATTATAATTTCCAGTTCCTTCAACTGATACAATTTTAATTCCTGTAGTAGAACGAATTATTTTTTTACCTTCGGCTGCATAAATACCTCCAATTTCTCCGATCTGTACTATATTATTCGCAGTATCTGTTGTTAGAATTGGGATATTACGCACTTCTGAACTTTTATTAATCTTTTTCATTACATTCTTAATATGCTTGACTTCTGCACGGTATTGATCTGCTTCTACTTTATCTTTGAAAGTGAATTCAGCAATCCAAATGCCATTATTTTCGAATACGTCAGTCTTTATTCCCATCACGTATCCAGTTCCGGCAGATACAGATGTTGATAACATTAATGCAATTGCAAATATTGTTTTTTTCATATCTACCTATCCCTTAATTTTTATATTTCCATTACTTTCTAATTCATATTTTGAAGCAATTACAGCATTTACAGGTTCCCCTTTATCAAACAAACGATTTCCCGTCTTAGCATCCCATACAGAATATTTTCCGCGAGACATCACTTTTACAAAACCACCTTTTAATGTGAAATTTTGATTTGAATACGTTTTATACTCTCCATTTTTCATTAATACATTCACCCCAGGTTTAAATGAACCTTCTGATTTTATAAAAGTAGGTGCCTTTCCAGTTCCTAATACCCCACCTAATGATTTATACTCTATTAATTGAGATGTTGTTAAATCATTTTTTGAAACATTTTTAAGAGTTTCTTTCTTTGGAGTTTCAACAATTAATTCAAGATCATTAAAAGATTCTTCTGCTTGTGATTTTAACTCTTGTAAATTTTCTAAACTTGTTTCATTACTTGCATTATCTGCTAACACATACAGGTTATCCAATGAATCTTTATCACATTTATCAGCTCCTAATTGATCACATTTAGCCTGTCCATTATCTCTTATGGCACTGATTTCATCTTTAATCACATTTAAATCTACTTCTTCATCACCTTCTTCAACTTCGGTAATTTCTGACTCCGCTAGAGGTTCTGTTGAAACAATATATCCTTCAGAAGTTTGAACTTCTTTTAAATCAACTGTTTCTTCTACATTAATTCCAGCACATGTTTTCGTGTTTCGATCCCATGTTCCGCCTGCTTTTTTACATGTACGCTTACTCATTTCCTTTTGTTTAGATTCTTTATCTTCTTTTTCAGCTTTATCTTTATTTCCTATTACCCCATTTGCTTTTGCTTGTGCTAATCCACCAACAGCAGCTCCTGCAACTAAACCTGCAGCCCCTGCAATCATAGTTGCTTTCTTAGTTTTAGCGTCATATTTTTCTTCAATGTCTTTAATTGGGTCAATTCCAAATGTACCACTGTTACATTGTAATGTTTCACCAGCATACATAATTTCCATTTTTCAATTCAATTAGGAACTGACATTTTCCGCCAACAACTTCTCCACCCATATCAGTACATGCTTTTTCTTCTTCTGTTTGAGCAGCTTTTAATTCTTCTTGTGCCTCTTTAATTTTTTTAAGACGATCAAGTAATTTTCCTTCTACTGAACGGAACACTCCTGGATTAATTTCTTCACATGGATCAATTACGTGAGCACATGAATTACGCACATCACCAATTGTTGTAAGATCACTACATAAATCAAATTCATGCCCCATTCCACTTGAACATACAGGGATCATACATTGTTCGATTTCTTCAATACATTTTCCTGCTTTTTCAAAGTCAACTGAACGTACCTTGATTCCGATTTCTCTATACACCACATCCAATACATCTTCGATTACGTTATCACGGCATTGTGATAAAATATCTTTACAATATGATTGTTTTGCTTGCACTTCTAAACTTGTCATTCCGGCACATTGAGAATATCCACCACCACATGCTGAAGGTGATTTCATACATGCTGTGAATTGTTTTGTACAATCAGATACGCCTAATTTTGAATTTTCTGTTAAGAATAAATTATCTTTTGCACTTTTAGCATTTTTGTATTTTTGATTAATTTTATTTTCAATTTCATTTAATGTGTAATTTAAACTCAATGTGAAACGTTCAAAAGAAAATGAATCTTTTTCTTCTTCAACTTTTGGAATATCAATTACAATATTTTCTTCTGCAACAACTGTTGTTTCTGTTGGTTTAACTACTGACTCAACAATTTCTTCCGTTGTTTCTGTTATTTCAGTAATATTATCTTGAATTTCTTCATCATTATTATCTTCATTATCTGAATCATTGTCACCGCTTTCTGTTGTCGTTGCAGCTTTCACAGCTGTTACACCTGCTGCTACAATACGACTACGTCCACCACGTGAAGTTTCACCTCGTCCATTTCCACGACCTGAACGACCTGTTGTTTTTCCACTACGTCCTATTGTTTTACGACTTGATGTGTTACGAGATATTTCTTTTTGACCACTGCGTCCTACTTTATTTGATTGTTTTGCCACCCCACTTCGTCCAGCATTACGAGTAATTTCTGCTGTTTCATTTGTTTTTTCACGACGTACTACTGCATTTGATGCAGATGAAATCATTCCGATAATTAAAAATAATCCCAATATATAAAGTGTTTTACGCATTTATATTCTCCTTCTCTCGGGATTATTATACCATAAAATCAAGGTAAAAAAAAGAAGAAAAAACCTTAAAAAAAAGCCTCTTACAAAAGAGGCTTTTTTTATTTTTATTTTGTTTTTGGAATTGTTACAGTATAACCTTCGTATCCAAAAATTGATCCTGTTATCGATCCGATCTTACATCTTTTTCTGTAATATTTCTTTGGATCGCCGAATGTTGAGTTACTACATGAAATTTTATCTCCTTCATTAAATACTTTTGAAGCATAGTATTTATCATAGTGACTTCCATGTTTCACATCTACTCCATAGTACACTCTTACAGGTTTATTACGTGCAGCTTCTAACTTACGTTGTTCTTCTTCCTGTTGTTGCTTTAACTTAGTCAATTCAATTTGCTTTTGTGTTGCATCTGACATTGCTTCTGCTTGAGCTTTTTGTGCTTCAATTTGTTTCAATGCTAATGCAGCTTCTGCTTCTTGTTTTGACTTTGCCATTGCAATATCATGTTCTTGTTGAGCGATTTCAGCTTCACGTTTCTTTTGATCGATACCAGCTTGAATTGCTAACTGTTCTTCTTGAGCTTCTAAGAGCTTGATTTCAGCCGCTGATTTTTCAGCCAACATTGCTTGACGTTCTGCTTCTTCTTTACGTTCAATTTCTGCAATTTGTTTTTCAGCTTCTGCCAATGCAATTTTACGTGCATTTTCTTGTTCTGAAAT
>QKJL01000004.1 GCA_003250835.1 Alphaproteobacteria bacterium | reverse complement strand
TAAATGAAGCCTCGCTCAGTTGATTGCTAAATAAAAAATCAAATTTTGGATCACTTGATATTGTTTTAAGTGATTGAATATAATGTTCTTTTTTATCTTCTGGAATATCAATAGATTGCATTGATTTTTCAATCATTGTAGCACGTTCATCTATGGATAAATGTGGGAAATACTCCAATATCTGGTGAATACGAGTTCCGAGTACGCGCGGAATGTCAGGTGTATCAAAAATAGAAACAGGTTCCAAAATATTTTCTGTTACATGAGGTGCGGTTGGCATCGGTTGCGTAGGATAAAATCCTTGATGAATATCATATGCAGTCTTTTTAGACGATGAAACAGTGCAAACGTCAGCAATCTGAGGTGTTTCAATGCGCATAATCACGGCATCTTCATCAAACAGATTATGAGATAAATCAACAGCAGGGCGTAAATTAACTTCCGCCTGATCCCAAGTTTGGAAAGTATGGCGGATCATATCATACCAAGATCCTTCAGATGGTTTGCTTTCGCCAGTAATATACAATTGATCACGTGCACGTGTCATCGCAACGTATAATAAACGACGGTATTCATCCAAGGTCTTCGCCTTATCTTCTTCAACCAACGCATCAATTGCCGCATTACGGTATTCTTTATGGGTCGCCATAAAGAAATGCCCAGTATGATCCCAAAAGAATGTATCACGCTGACGGGGAACAGAACATGTATCAACTAAAAATACAATCGGTGCTTCTAACCCCTTTGATCCGTGAACCGTCATTAATCGAATACCATCTTTCTTTTCTTGCTCTTGCTCACGCTTAATATCAGGATTTGCTTCTTGAATAAATTGAACAAAGTGTTGCAAGTCACCAATATGAGATTGTTCATAATCAGAAGTCAGGCTAATAAATTCTTCTAATGGATCCAATGCATTTAACCCTAATCGGTACAGGATTTTTTCACGCCCACCCATTTGCTCAACAACAAAGGTATAAAAGGCATAAACAGATAAATGGCGATTGGAATAGAGTGTCGAGAGAACAGCATACGCATCAGGCAATAAATCAGGATGTTGTTGCATACGATCCCAAATTGAAAGATCCCCACGATCATGCGCGACCTTAAACAGATCATCTTCCGTTGCCCCAACAATCGGAGACTTAAGGAACCCCGCCAAATTCAAATCATCATGCGGATATAAAACAAATTGTGCGGCAGCAATAAGATCCTGTGCAGCAATATGATCAAGCAACTTGAATCGATCAATCCCTTCAAACTTTAATCCATGATTTTTCAAGGCTGTTGAAAGATAATGAGCCAATGTCCCACGACTGCGTGTCAGGATTAAAAAGTCTTTTTCTTCAACAGGACGATTTTCCGAAGGTAAAATTTCTTTGTTCATAATCATCGTGTGAATACGTTCGGCAATAAGCCCCGCCATACGTTTCACAGGATTTGAAATCTCCACAATATCTGCCGATGGTTTAAAATGACTGTCGTCTTGATCCTTTTCTTCGACCTTAGGCAATGGCCAAAATTCCACAATCCCAGCATCTTGTGTTCGCCAAGGATTATGAACAGTCGGATCGTCTTTTTCAATTACACCCTTTGAATGGGGATCATGTGCAAATAACGTATCAACAAATTTTAAAATAGGTGATACTGTACGGAAAGAAGTCGCAAGAGGCACATCCTCAAACGGGTGACCAGATTCTGTAATTTGTTTCTCAAAAGAATGGTGAGAGTCAATAAATGAACGAACATCAGCTCCTTGGAAACTGTAAATTGATTGCTTTTGATCACCCACTACAAAAAGGGTCTTGGCATCTTTTTCAGTCGCCCCATCACTAAAGAATTCAGAGCATAATGCATCAATAATTTTCCATTGAACGGGTGATGTATCTTGGGCTTCATCCACCAAAATATGATCAATACCACCATCCAACTTATATAAAATCCACGGCGCAATATCAGGCTTTTCAAATAAGCGTTGTGTATGCAGGATCAGGTCATCAAAATCCATCAAGCCCGCATGAGTTTTAGAATTTTGGTAATCGGTTAACAATGAATAAGCAATACGCAGAACTGCTTTCGTTTGAGCGCAAACAATCAACGTTTTTAGGCGATCTGTTGTCGCAATAATCGCTTCCCCAATTGCGACAAAATGATCATACAATTCTTTCTTATTCAATCCTTGAGATTTAACCTGTCCATCTGTCTTTTTCAAAAAGATAGAAGAAAGAAAATCAAAATTATCTTCTGGCGAGCGAAGGAATGTCATAATGGCAGACCCAGCCTCACTAGCCTTTTTCTTAGATGGGTCAGACAAGAAATCCGACGCAATGGCTTCCAATGTTTGACGGTTAAGCCCATCCCAAAATTCAGATAAAACAGCTTCTTTAGTAAGGGTGTCATCAATCCCAATGGCTTTCAATTGATCCGCCCAAATGACATCAAATTTACGTCCAGCAAATAAGTGATGGAATTTAGACGCTTGCCCAATCAACTTGCCTTGTAATTCCGCAAACGTATTTTCATCCATATATTGCGTAATCACATCAAAAGCTTGATAAAGTTCAAGATCAGAAGGTGTTTGCTGTTTTTCTGCACGACTTAAAATACGGGTATAAGATTGGTTCAACATTTCTTTTTGCTGAAAATCATCCATCAAAACAAAGGCAGGATTAAGATTGGCTTCAATCGCGAATTTTTTAAGGATTTGCTGACAGAACGCATGAATAGTCTTTACTTTCAAGGTCTGTACATCTTCTAAAATCGTGGCAAACAACGTACGGGATTTGGCAAGATGCTGATCAATCCCATCATTGGATTGAAATAAATCAATTAATTTTTTGCGGAGCGTTTCATCATCCATCGATACCCAAGAACGCGTTGTTTTCAATAATCGCGCCACCATTTCCGCGGCCGCATTTTTCGTAAATGTCAGGCATAAAATCTTGCTAAGTTCGGCACCATCCAACAATAATCGTAAAATACGATCCGTTAAAACCTTCGTTTTCCCAGTTCCAGCGGACGCAGCCACCCAAACCGATGATCTTGGATTGGATGCGCGAGCTTGAATTTCTGATGGATTTGCCTTGTTTTCTTGCATCTTATCATCATAATCCGCCTACACCGTAAATGCAATAGATAAAAACTTGACAAATAGATAGAGTGGGTATAGAATAGGGTGTATTACCTATTATTAAATAGAGGTTGTGCTCTCTTAAAAAATAGTCCGCACAAGGAATTATTTATAAATCTATTATTATTATGAAAAATTTAAGTTCTATATCAGTTGAAGATTTAAAAACAGAAATACAAATAGAATTAGCCGCTGAATATGCTGATAATAAGAAAAGTTTTTGGAGAGGTGCATTAGAAGGCCTCGAAAAATTAGATAAGGAAATAATTGAATTTCCTGATACTTTAATTTTAGAAGGTTGGCGATGTTGGCTGATGCCTAAAAATTTCACCGATAAGGATAATAATTATTTCCGTATTGATGTAAAGAAAGAGGACGATGGTATATCTTTTGAAAGTATACGTAAACATTTAACGGTTAAGGCCTATGCTAGAATGGTGGTATTATCTACATCAGTTGTACATTTCTGTTTTCAAGAAACAATGATATCTGCTGATGAAGTTATTGATTCATTATATGAAACATATCCTTTGTTGCGAAACGAAGCAAGAGTAACACAATTTGTGAAAAAACTTGAAGAGGAAAAGCGTGTGTATGCTGCTGGACGGGTCTTGCATTTGGATAATGATTTGAAATTTATCTTTTGTAAAAAGGTTGATTCACTTCATGTTGAATACAGAAATTTAGCTGGAATGACAGAGAAATATGATTGGAAGGAATATAAAGAACTTCATACAGATAAGTTTTTTATAATTTGCAATCAGAAGTTTTAAAGTAAAAGTGGGGTGTCGAAAGATGCGCCACTTTTTTTATGCATTCAGTCCCGCAACGTACCCAGAAGACCAAGCCCATTGCAGGTTATAACCACCTAACCAACCGGTTACATCTAACACTTCACCCACAAAGAATAACCCAGGAACATCTTTAACTTCCATCGTCTTGGAATTTATCACATTGGTATCAATACCACCAACGGTAACCTCAGCTACTTTGTAACCTTCTGTCCCAGTCGGTATAATTTCCCAACGATGCACGTGATCAGATACTTTGCGTAAAACTTTATCGGAAGTATTAGCTAAATCTCCCGCACAATGGCAACGTGTCGCAATGAATTTAGCTAAACGTTTGGGTAAATGATTGGATAAAATATGCTCCACACTTTTTTTAGGTGTTTTGTGTTGAACTTCCTTTAAAATATTAAATATATCTTGATCAGGGAACAGATTAAGAATGACAGCTTGTCCATCCTGCCAATATGATGAGATTTGTAAGATAGCTGGACCAGATAACCCACGATGCGTAAACAAAAGATCATCATCAAATACTCTTTTTTTGATGGACACACGTGCAGGCAAAGCAACGCCTGCTAAATCTGCAAACCCACCTTTTGTAGTAAACGGTACCAAAGCAGGACGAACGGGAATAATAGGCAATTTAAATTGTTCCGCAATCTGATACCCAAAATCACTTGCTTTCATTGCTGGAATAGATAAGCCACCCGTTGCAATAATAAGTGATGAAGTCGTAAAAACACCTTCAGATGTTTGAAGAGTAAATTCATCTTTTGCGTGTGAAACCTGTTTCACGGATGTATTCATCATGAATGTAACCCCAGCTGTTTCACATTTTGATAACAGCATATCAATTAAAGGTTGCGAGGATGTTTCACAAAATTGTTGCCCAAGTTTTTTCTCATAATATGGAATGTGAAACTCAGTCACCATACCAATAAAATCCCATGGACCAAATTGAGAAAGGGCAGACAAATGAAATCGAGAATTTTCAGAAACATAAGTATCGCGCCCGGCATTTAAATTGGTAAAATTACAACGACCACCCCCAGCGATTTTTACTTTACGAAGTGGAGCATCCGCATGATCAATAATTAAAACACTGCGTCCACGTTCAGCAGCAGTAATCCCTGCCATAATTCCAGCAGCCCCAGCACCAATAATAATCACATCATATTTTTTCATAACACCTGAAAGTATAAGGGATCCTTAGAATAAAAGCAACTAAAGAAAAAGAAGATGATTTGATAAAATTAGAATCGTCGAATCAAAGGGGCTGGATTATACATAAAAAATGTGGTATAATGAGATTCGATAAATTAGAAGTTAAACCTATTAAATATATAAAGCTATGAAAGATCAAAGTATAAAAGTTAAGCAGATACTAAGTAGCATGATTGTTGGTAATGAGAAAAAACTTGATAAATATGACATCATGAAATTGGAATCTTTGTTAAAGAGATTTCCTCAAAATGTACAAGTAAGTCAAGAGCTAACAAATAATGCAAACAGTGTGAAAGTTATGTGGGGCGAATGTAGGTTATTAGTGATCACAAAAATGAGAAATAGTGTGTCTCAAATGATCCATACCAGTGGCCTTATTAACAGTGTATCTTGTAAGGATGATGTATTTTCGCATACTTTTTGGGCTAGAATGATGGTTCAATTGATGAAATTAGCAAAGAAAGAAGAAGTGGGTGAAGTTGCATTTGCCGCATAATCTACAATTCTTTAAAAGAACTATATCCCTCTGTCAATTTGGCGGAGGGTATTTTTTTGTGTTGACAGTTTTAATTTTTCAGGTTATCTTCCCTCCCGTTATGAAAATGACCCGGTGCGGGTTAAATTGTTAAACTAAATAATTAAAAAAGATCCATGAACATTGAAAAAAGAGTTCCTGAAAGCTTATCAAGAGGTGCTGATCGCGAAAAGTACCAAAGTCATTTAGATCTTATTCATCAATTAGATGAAAAGCCCGAAATTTTACAAAATTATGACAGTTTGAAAGAAGTAAAATGGCAAAAAGATGGTGAAGTCCT
>QKJL01000039.1 GCA_003250835.1 Alphaproteobacteria bacterium | reverse complement strand
TCACTCGAAGATAAATATAAACCTCTCTCAGATTCAGATCTAAAAGCACAAACAAAAGTATTGCAAGAACGTCTTCAAAATGGCGAAACAGAAAACGATATTATCGCAGATGCATTTGCGGTAGTACGTGAAGCATCAAAACGAACATTGGGTCAACGTCATTACGATGTGCAGTTGATCGGAGGGATTATGTTGCACCGTGGGAATGTGATCGAAATGAAAACAGGGGAAGGTAAAACATTGATGGCGACATTAGCTGTTTACCTAAATGCGTTGTCAGGTAAAGGTGTACATGTAGTGACAGTAAATGATTACTTGGCTGAACGTGACAGTACATGGATGGGACAAGTATATCGTTTTCTTGGATTAACATGTGGCTGTATTATTAATAAAATGGATGACGAAGAACGCCGTAATGCGTATGCATGTGATATTACATATGGAACAAATAACGAATTTGGATTTGATTACCTCCGTGATAACATGAAATTTAAAACAAAAGAAATGGTACAACGTGACTTTAATTATGCGATCGTTGACGAAGTGGATAGTATCTTAATTGACGAAGCACGTACTCCATTGATTATCTCAGGTGCAGCAGAAGATTCATCTGAATTATATGTGGCGATTGATAAATTAATGCCACAATTCAAACCTGAACATTATACAAAAGATGAAAAAGATCGTAATGTAATGATGACTGACGCAGGGGTAGAATTTGCAGAAAAATTATTACATGAAGTAGGGATTATTCAAACACCGAATTTATATGATATTGCAAATGCATCTGTATTGCACCATGTGGATCAAGCATTACACGCACACTTGTTGTATCAAAAAGATGTGCATTACTTAATCCGTGATGGACAAGTATACTTAATTGATGAATTTACAGGTCGTGTAATGGAAGGCCGTCGTTTCTCAGGTGGATTACACCAAGCTTTGGAAGCAAAAGAAGGCGTGCGAATTCAACAAGAAAATCAAACGCTGGCGTCAATTACATACCAAAACTATTTCCGTATGTATCCAAAATTAGCAGGTATGACAGGAACAGCCTTAACAGAAGCAGATGAATTTGCTGAAATTTATAAATTGAGCTGTGTAGAAATTCCAACAAATAAACCAATTGCACGTAAAGATTATGATGATGAAATTTATCGTACAGCGGGTGAAAAATATAAAGCAATTGCAAAACAAATTAAAATTGCCCATGACCGAGGTCAACCAGTATTGGTGGGAACAGTATCAATTGAAAAATCAGAATACTTGGCCCACTTATTGGAAAAAGAACATGGATTAAAAAATTTAGCTGTATTGAATGCAAAGTTTCATGAAAACGAAGCGAAAATTGTGGCGCAAGCGGGTGTTCCGGGGGCAATTACAATTGCAACAAATATGGCTGGACGTGGAACAGATATTCAGCTTGGTGGAAATTTGGATATGCGTGTGACTCAAGAATTGGGTGACAATCCATCAAAAGAAGATGTTGCAAAAATCGCAGCAGAAATTGCAGAACATAAAGTGGCTGCACTCAAAGCAGGTGGTTTATACGTAATTGGAACAGAACGTCATGAAAGTCGTCGTATTGATAACCAGCTTCGTGGACGTTCAGGACGTCAAGGGGATCCTGGGGCATCACGTTTCTATTTATCATTAGAAGATGATTTGATGCGTATTTTTGGATCAGAACGTTTGGACTCAATCCTACGTCGTTTTGGATTAAAAGAAGACGAAGCAATTACACATCCATGGGTGTCACGTGCCCTTGAAAAAGCTCAACAAAAAGTAGAAGCACGTAATTTTGAAATTCGTAAAAACTTGTTGAAGTATGATGATATCATCAACGAACAACGTAAAGCGATTTATGAAAAACGTAATACAATCATGAGCCGTGATGATATGTCAGCGGAAGTGGATGATATGGTACGTGAAGTGGTGGAATCAATTGCGATTAATCACATTCCATACAATACTGCTCCAGAAGAATGGAATATCAAAGGAATGGATATGGCGTGCCGTGAAATCTTAGGAATGGCATTACCATTTGACGCATGGGTAAACGAAGAAGGTTTAACAGAACAAATGATGTTTGATCGTATCTTGGAAAATGCGAAAAACCTAATGGCGAATAAACGTAACAAATATCATATGATCATCAAGAGTATTGAAAAAAGTATCATGTTGGAAACATTGGATGCACATTGGAAAGATCACTTATCACGTGTAGATCATTTACGTCGTACAATTGGATTGCAGTCATATGCACAAAAAGATCCATTGCATGAATATAAAAAAGAAGCGTTTAAAAGCTTTGAAGAAATGATGTATATGATTTCTCAAACATCAGTGATGTATCTTTGTAAAATGGAATTCTCAGCAGAAGACTTAGCATTCTTTGAACAACGCCAAGTACCGCAAGACTATAATGAAATTCATGCAGAACCTGAACACTTAATTGGAGGTGGGGATCAAACACAAGAAGAACCTGCAGGGCAAGCACCATTTCGTCATCAAGCAGGCGCAGTGGATCCAAATAATGTAGCAACATGGGGAAAGGTATCACGTAACGAACCATGCCCATGCGGATCTGGAAAAAAATTCAAACATTGTCACGGAAAATTAGGCTAAGGGATTAACATTCATGGCATTATCAGATTTTATCCATTTAAGAGTTCATTCAGCCTATTCATTGGCGGAAGGGGCAATTAAACCAAAGGATCTGATAAAGCTATGTACGTCAAATAATATGCCAGCCGTGGCTGTAACCGACACGAATAATATGTTCGGGGCAGCTGATTTTACAGGCGCAGCAAAAGGCGCTGGTATCCAACCAATTATCGGGGCACAAATTTCAATCCCAGTGGAAGAAAAAGAGGTTACAGATAAATTTGCAAAACCAGTGGATGTGATCTGTGGTCAGCTCGTCTTATTGTCACAAACAGAAACAGGTTATAAAAACCTGATGAAAATCTTATCAAAAGCCCATTTGAATACACCTCCTGGGGATGAAGTGCGTGTATTATGGCGTACTCTGGAAAAGCATAACGAAGGCTTAATACTGTTAACCGGAGGGGCAAAGGGCCCAATTGGAAAACTCTTACTTGAAAATCAAGTCGAAACAGCTAAAGAAAAATTAAAAGGCTTAAAAGACATCTTTGGGGATCGTGTATATGTTGAATTACAACGTCATGGATTAGAAATCGAAGAACGTGTGGAAAAACAATTAATTGATTTTGCATACGAACTTGAAATTCCGCTTGTGGCAACAAATGAGGTATTCTTTAAAACGAAAAAAGATTACCGTGCACATGATGCATTATTATGTATCGCAGCAGGTCGTTATATAGATGAAGACGATCGTCGAAAAGAAACACAAGAACACTATTTCAAATCAGCAGAAGAAATGAAAGAATTGTTCAAAGATTTACCAGAAGCAATCGAAAACACAATCAATATTGCGAAACGTTGCGGATATATGGTGCCTTTGCGACCACCATTACTGCCAAAAGCATATGATAATGGGGTATCCGAAGCAGATATTATCCGTGAACAATCTGTCGAAGGATTAAAAAAACGTATCGCCCATTTATCAGAAGAAGAACAAAAACCATATTTTGAACGATTGGAATTTGAACTCGGGGTGATCTTGCAAATGGGATTCCCTGGATACTTTTTAATCGTGTCTGACTTTATCAAATGGTCAAAAGAAAACGATATCCCTGTGGGACCAGGACGTGGATCCGGGGCTGGATCAGTAGTAGCATGGTCATTAAGTATTACAGATCTCGACCCATTACGTTATGGATTACTATTTGAACGTTTCTTGAACCCAGATCGTGTATCAATGCCCGATTTCGACGTGGACTTCTGTCAAACAGATCGCGATAAAGTGATCCACTATGTGCAAGAAAAATACGGTGCGGACAAAGTAGCACAAATCATTACCTTTGGGGAATTAAAAGCAAAAGCTGTGGTACGTGATGTGGGACGTGTGCTGCGTATGCCATATGGACAAGTAGACCGTATTTCAAAATTGATTCCATTTGATCCTAAAATGACATTGGAACGCGCATTGGAAGAAAGTGCAGAATTGCGTCAAATGCGTGAAACAGAAGAAGTGGTGGGTAATATGATTAATATTGCCTTGCAATTAGAAGGCTTAATGCGTCACGCATCAACACATGCATGTGGAATGGTGATTGGAGATCGCAGTTTAACGGAATTAACAGCATTGTACCGCGATCCTAAATCAGACATGCCAGTAACGCAATATAACGTGAAATATATCGAAGATACTGGCTTGATCAAGTTTGACTTCTTGGGATTGAAAACATTATCTGTGATCAAAAGTGCCGTAAAAATGATTCAAAAATCAGGTGGTGAAAAAATTGACATGGACCATCTGGAACTTGAAGATGAAAAAACATTTAAATTATTCAGTCGTGGTGACACAATCGGAGTGTTCCAGTTTGAATCCTCTGGAATGCGTGATGTATTGTTTAATATGCAACCAAGTTGTATAGAGGATATTATTGCGGCGGTGGCATTATATCGTCCAGGTCCGATGGAAAATATTCCAACCTTTAACGCACGTAAACACGGGGCTGAACCAATTGAATATATGCACCCAGATATGGCCGAATATCTGGAAGAAACGTATGGAATTATCGTGTACCAAGAACAGGTGATGCAGCTCGCTCAAAAACTCGCAGGCTATACAAAGGGAATGGCAGACGATTTGCGTAAAGCGATGGGTAAAAAGATTGCTGAGAAAATGGAAAAGCATCACAAAATATTCTTAGAAGGTGCAATCAAATATGGAATCGAAGAAAGACTAGCGGAAGAAATTTTCCAATTGATGGCAAAGTTTGCTTCATATGGATTTAATAAATCTCACGCGGCTTGTTATGCGGTCATTGCTTATCAAACGGCTTACCTAAAAGCACATCATCGTGCCGAATTAACAGCTGCTTCAATGAGCTTTGATTTAAATAATACGGATAAACTTCAAATCTTTTACCAAGATGCAAAAAAGGGTGGGTTAAAAATTTTACCACCTGACGTAAATCAATCAGAAGTATTATTTGATGTACAAGATGGTAATATTCGTTATGCCCTTGCTGCGATTAAAAACGTAGGTGAAGGTGCAATGGAAGCCTTGGTTGCTGAACGTAATGAAAATGGACTATATAAAAATATCCCAGATTTCATCAGCCGTATGGATAATAAATTGATGAACAAACGCTTATTTGAAAATTTGATCAAAGCTGGTGCATTTGACAGCATGGAACCAAACCGTGCAAAGTTACTTGAAAATGCCGATATCTTGATGGATCAAGCGGTGTCCGAAGCTCGTGAACGTGACACAAATCAAAGTAACTTGTTTGATTTATTAGGCGGTGGTGAAAATGCAACAGGCAAAGAAGAATTGCCAACATACTATCAAAACTTGAAAGTGTATCAACCATACTCATTGGCTGTACGATTACAAAAAGAACTTGAAGCAATTGGGTTTTATATCTCGGCTCATCCATTGGATAAGTATGCCCCAACCTTAAAGAAATCAAGTGTGGTATCATCTGATCAATTTAATAAAATGCCAGAAGGGAATATTATTAAAACAGCGGCGATCATTGATAATATACGTGAAATGAAGACAAAAAAAGGACGCGATATGGCTGTCCTAATGGTATCTGACATGGAAAACAGTTTTGATGTCTTAGTTTTCGAAGATGTGTTGCATCGTACAAAAGAAAAAATTAAAAAAGATAATGCTGTAATTATTACGGGTAAAATCGTAAAGGATGGAGATATTAGTAAATTATTCGTTCAAAATTTAGAAGGGTTGGAAGATTTCTGTATCTCAGTAACTAACCATTTCATCTTGAACGTATCCCATAAAAAGTATTTACCAGACATTGCACGTATTATGGAGGATTGTCCACCAGGAACTGCACACATTACACTTAAAATTCCAACAGATCAAGGTGTAGCAAATATGGTATTGCCAAAACGTTATCGCCTAACACCAGAGGTTTATGAA
>QKJL01000002.1 GCA_003250835.1 Alphaproteobacteria bacterium | reverse complement strand
TAGATTGTAATATTTAGTTATTAATAATAGATTTTTATTCATATTTATTTATATGCCGAATTTTTTATTTGTCAAGGGGGTCTATGCAAAAAGACCCACTTAACAGTGGGTCTTTTTGTTGGGTTATTCGTATTTTTGGCTTCGTGTACCATTTTCGTGAAATGTGATCACGAGTTCACGGTTTGGGCCTGATGGAATTTTCAATTTTTGCTCATCCATCTTATAACATCCTCCCGTGGGGTTTGAAACTTTTTCTAGTTCCATGATGTCTTCACTTGAGCCTTGATAATGAAAATGAAAACGTTGATCCAGTATAAATGCGACACTTCCATCTGGATATTCGTGATAGAAAGAAAATCTATCAGATTTGATTGTTTGACCTTCAACTTTGATTTCGTATCCATTTTCAGTTTTTTTAAACATATAAGCCATTTGGAAAAAATTAAATTAATAATAAGTTTTAGGTTTTTATTTATATCAGTTTTTTTTACTCTGTCAATTCTAAAAAAAAGCCCCTGATAAACAGAGGCTTTTTATTATTTTTGTTTTGAATTATGCTTTTCCAGCACATCCAAATACTTGTAATTTGTGTTTCACAAGTTTTTTAACTTCTGCACGAGCAGGGCCTAAATATTTGCGAGGGTCAAATTCAGATGGTTTTTCAGCGTATACTTTACGGATTTCAGCAGTCATGGCTAAACGTAAGTCTGTATCAATGTTGATTTTAGCAATTCCCATTTTTGATGCTTTTGCTAACATTTCTTCTGGTACACCTGCAGCGCCATCGATTTTTGCACCATATTCGTTACATTTTGCAACTAGGTCTGCTGGTACTGATGATGATCCGTGTAATACGAGTGGATAGTTTTCATTTCCAGTACGTTCTGCGATTGCTTTTTTAATTTCAGTTAAACGGTCGAAATCTAATTCAGCAGCGCCTGCGAATTTGTATGCTCCGTGTGATGTTCCAATTGCGATTGCAAGACTGTCACAGCCAGTACGTTCTACGAATTCTGCTGCTTCTGCTGGATCTGTATATGATCCTTCTCCTGATGCTACTTTTACATCGTCTTCTACGCCTTCTAGTTTTCCTAGTTCAGCTTCTACTGTTACGCCACGTGCATGTGCATATTCTACTACTTTTTTAGTTAATGCGATATTTTCTTCGAATGGGTGGTGTGATCCGTCGATCATTACTGATGAGAAACCGCCGTCGATACATGCTTTGCAAATTTCAAAGTCTGCCCCATGATCTAAGTGTAATGCGATTGGCACTGGTGAAGATTCTAATGCTGCTTCTGCTAATTTTACAAGGTATGTTGGAGATGCGTATTCACGTGCGCCTGCTGATACTTGTAAGATTAATGGAGCATTTTCCTCTGTTCCTGCTTCGATGATTGCTTGGAGTAATTCCATATTATTGATGTTGAATGCGCCAAGTGCGTATCCTTCTTTGATTGCTTTTTCAAACAATTCTTTTGTGTTCACGAGTGGACGTGAAGCGTTTACTGTAATAGTCATTTTGGACCCTTTCTCTTTCACGCTCTTGTGCACGAATAGTGCGCGAAATATTTAATTATTAAATTGCGGTTATGTAATTATTTATACACTCCCTTATTTAAAATCTATTTCACGACTCTTCGTACACAATCATCGTGAAAAATTTATTAAGCTCTTTATGATCGTATCATTTTCATTTTTTGATTGCAAGGGTTCAGAGAATTAAATCTGGATTTTTATTTTATGAGATCTAAGAGTTGTTGCATTCGTTTTTCATAGGTATGGTGTGAGTAGGCTTTTTGATATCCTTTTTCTGCCATTTGAATTAATTCTGGATCATTGTTTTTCATGCGTTTGATAATGTTATTTAATTCTTCGGGAGAGTTGTAAATTGCAACTTCATCCTTTGTGTAACATTTATTGAGGTCTGGGATATTATCTGTTGCGACAAGGGCTCCGCAAGCAGATGCTTCGAAAATACGCATATTCATTCCATTGATATTGTTTATCGGATTATTCATTGTGATTGCGATATTACAATTGTTGTAATAGTGTGATAGTTTTTTTAAAGGGATGCGATTGTTTTTAATTTCATGTTGAGGTAATTCTTTTTTATTCCATCGTTTTCCGAAAATATGACACTTTTCTTTGATCTTTCTTAATAATTCATTTCGTTTAGGATTTGGAATACCCACAAAAAAGGCGTTCATTTTTCGATTTGGAAATTCATTTTCTTTTTGGAATAATTCTGGGTTAAACGCATGTGGGAGGTATGCTGTTTTACAATTGAATTTCAATTCTTTGGCTTTTTTAATATAGCCTGTATCCATGCACATTAAATAATTAAGAGAATCAGCTTTTTGTTTTTCATTTATATTAAATTGATCTCCGACCCAACCAATTTTATTAATGTTTTTGGGTAATGTTTTAAAAATGATCAGTGGTGTGAAAAATACAAATGGCATGACAATAAGTTCTGGTTTAAAACTGTCGATTATTTTTTGAGTTTGTTTTTCCAGTATTTGATCATATTTTTTTGGAAAAAAGTCTTTGTAAAAACTTTTAAAAGGATTCTTTTTATTATACAAAAATAATTTCGTTTCATGGCCCAGTTTATCAAAACCTTTTTGTGTGTTTTGAGGCCATTTCATTATATTGTCTTTGCCAATAATTAGAACTTTCATTTTTAATTATCCAAATGGGTTGAAACCACCGCCATCGCCAGACTTCATATTTTTCATCATTTCCATCATACCTGAAATACCGCCCATTGATTGCATTTGTTTCATTGTTTTTTTCATTTTTTCGTATTGTTTGATCAGTTTCTCAACTTCTTTGATTGTTGCCCCAGATCCTTTTGCAATACGTTCTTTGCGTGACATTAAAAGAATGTTTGGATTTTTACGTTCTTTTTTAGTCATTGATTGGATGATTGCAGTTTGTTGTTTGATTGTGTCATCATTCATTCCTGCTGCGGCTAGTTTTTCTTGCATGCCTGACATTCCTGGAAGTAATTTCAGTAATCCACCCATTGAGCCCATTTTTTTCATTTGTTGCATTTGAGCGAGCATATCATTGAAATCAAATTCGCCACCCATCATACGTTCGCTGAGTTTTTTTACTTCGTCTTCATCCATATTTTTTTGAGCTTGTTCAACTAACGTTACTACATCTCCCATTCCAAGGATACGTTGAGCCAAGCGGTCTGGATAAAAAATTTCGAAATCTTCTGGTTTTTCACCAATACCTGTAAATTTGATTGGTGCACCTGAAATTTCTTTCATTGATAGGGCTGCCCCCCCACGTGCATCACCATCAGCACGCGTCATAATAATTCCTGTTAATGTTAATGTATCATGGAAAGCTTTTGCTACATTTACGCTTTCTTGACCAGTCATTGCATCTACACAAAGTAATACTTCGTCTGGTTTAATTTCTTTTTCAATCAATGCAATTTCATTCATCATTGCATCATCAAGTTGGGTACGACCTGCTGTGTCAAAGATTAAGACATCATATCCTTTTAATTCTTTGAGAGCACGTTTTGCAATATTGATAGGATCTTCTTTGTCGATGATTTCAAGTGTATCGACGCCTAATTTTTCGCCTAGCATTTTTAATTGTTCACGCGCCGCTGGACGGTATACGTCGGCAGAGGCCATGAGGACTTTTTTACCTTGTTCTTTTAGGTGTAGTGCAAGTTTTCCAGAGCTGGTTGTTTTTCCAGATCCTTGAAGACCTGCCATTAAAATGATGCTTGGTGATTTTGAAATGTTTAATTCAGATTGTTCTCCACCGAGTCGTTTTACGATTTCATCATGTACAATTTTCGCCACTTGTTGTGATGGTGACGTGCCTTTGATGATTTTTTCACCTGTTGCTTGTTCTTTGATTGCTGTTGTAATTGATTTTACAACTGGAAGAGCTACGTCGGCTTCTAGTAATGCGATGCGAATTTCACGTAGCGCTGATGTTACGTCTGTTTCAGTCAGATTTGACTTTGTGCCAAGGCTTGAAAATACGCCGCTTAATCTTTTTGTGAGTGTTTCGAACATTATTTTATATCCTTTTTTTGAGAGTGATGATTTTCACGAAATGATCCATCTATTCGTCCGTGTGTGAAAATCCCTGTTCCTTGTGCGACTTTAAAGTGTTGCTTGCGCCACCATTTGCTATTTAAGCAAATTTCAGGAACTTGGAATCCATTTAATGTTCGTGAAGAAGGATGAGTGTTTACATAATTCATGATTGTATTTATAAAAAAATCTTTTGTAGTTAAAAAGCATTGATCTGTAAAATTAATTACACTTGAATCAGCTATGATAAAGTTTCCTTTTTTTTGAATTACTTTTGGAAAACATTTTTCGGGATTTTTTTCAATAAAAATGCAGCGACCTTTCATTTTGTGTGTTTTGAAAGGTCTGAAAATTCGAGTTAATTTTTTTTTCCATGTATCATTATATTCAGGGTTTGATAATAAATGTTTTTCTGCAGAAAAATTAGGGTCTATTTCTTGAGCTGGAAAAATTTTTAAATATTTTTTTACATCATCAAATCCTTCGCCAATTGACCAGCGGTGACGCATTCGGACAAAGTCCGTTGTTTTATTGTTCAGCAATTCAATAGCTTCGTTTAAGTGTTTTTTTGCAAATACATTTCTTTCGATGATTGGGTTGTCATTTTGAACGATGAGGATGTAATCTGCTTTTATATTTTTTGCTAATTTTTCAGTGTTTATTGCAATTCCTTTATTTACTTCACCAATGGCTCTGAAACCATATTCTTTTGCAATTTTACGATCTTCGTTTGAGATGTCGCCGAAGAAAATTACAGCGTCATCAAATAATTCTGTTATTTTTTCTTTTTTATAACTTTCAAGTGTTTGGCGTAATGTTTTATGTGCTTTCCATGACAATATTCCGAGGCCAAGCTTTTTTTTCTTCATTTTATTCTCATTTTTTCTTGATTGCTTGTTGGTTTGGTTATACCTTATAAAAAGATGAATTTCAAGAGTGAAGAATAGAATTTAGGTATTCTGTTTTAATGAAAAATTGTAAGGGGATCATGTAATGACACAAGAAAAATTTAATGTTGTTTGTATTAAATGGGGTGATAAATATCCAGTTGAATATGCAAATCGTTTGTATCAGATGGTGAAACGCTTTACAACAGTTCCTTTTGATTTTTATTGTTTTACGGATGATTCAAAGGGATTGGATCCAGAAATTATTGCAAAGCTAATGCCTGTTATGCATGTGGCGCCAGAAGATAATAAATATGCGTATCGTAAAGAAGCTGGGCTCTGTGATGATAATCTTGGTGGTTTGAATGGGCAACGTGTTTTATTCTTTGATCTTGATATTGTGATTTTGGACAATATAGATTGTTTCTTTACTTATCCACAAGGTGATGATTTTGTGATCATTAATGATTGGAATTCTTGGGGTAATAAAGTGGGGCAGGCTTCTTGTTATTCTTGGCGTGTTGGTACCCTTGGTTCGATTAAAAAGTATTTTGAAGATCATCCGAAAGAAGTTGTGGCAAAGCATTATACTGCGTCACAAGAATATTTATCTGAAAAAGTGATTGAAAAGTATAGAAAGTTAAAGTTTTGGCCTTCATCTTGGTGTCGCAGTTTCCGTTATCATTCAATGCCAGTGAATTTTTTACGTCCATTTATGACACCTAAAAAGCCTAATGGTTGTAAGATCCTTGTGTTTCATGGGGATACTGATCCTCATTTAGCGTTGAAAGGAACATTTTCAGAACGTCGTAAAGTGCCTTGGCATAAACGTTGGTATAAAACATTGAAACCAGCAACATGGCTTAAAGATTACTGGAAATAATCTTACTTTCCATAGTAATAACGACCATTTTTCTTTTTTAAGTGGGATTTATCTTCCAACATTTGTTTTGCTTTGAGGTAAGATATAATTGGGTATAATCCAGCACAAAAGCTGAATATAAATCCGATGATACCTTCTTTGCGTCCTTTGCCACGGAAATATCCTTTTGCAAAGCGAGAGATAATGCGGCGAATGTTGTGGAACAATGTTTCGTTTTCAATTGATCCATCTTCGATCATATCCAATGCGTGGCCAGTTGTCATACTGTTTAAACGTTTAAACATATCGGATACATCTTGGTATGCGTAATGGAGCATTTTATTTTTTAGTCCACCTTTGCGATTGGATTTGAATTCAATTTTTGGATGTGCGCGTTGTGTGCCCCAAATTTTTACACCTTTACGGAATAGGCATATGCCAACAGCCTTTGAAAAATATACACCCAATCCATGGATTACTTTTCTGTCACCTACGAAGCATTCAAAGCCAATGGCAATAATGTCTAGGTCTGGATTTTGAATAGCTTCTTTAATTTCTTTTCCAGTTTCTTTTGGCACAACTTCGTCTGCGTCTACTTCCAGTACCCAATCACTTTTGCATTCTTTAATTCCTAGGTTGCGGCGATCGCCTTCGATTTCCCAGTTACCTTCAATGAGACGGTTTGTATATTTTTCACAAATTTTTTTTGTGCCGTCTGTGCAGTTATCGAGTACTACAACTATTTCATCTGCGAATGAGAGGCTTTTAAGACATTGTTCAATTATTGCTTCTTCGTTATGTGCAATAATGAGGGCTGATACAGTTTGAGTCATATTATTCTCCGTCCATATTTATGCATTTTCCTTAGGTGGATTTTGATGTAACAACAAATTCTGATACCGATTTTATTCATTGTAAGTTGTTTTTTATATTTGGTTGGATTATATCTAAAAAAAACTTTAAAGTCTATTGAAATTTCTTGTTTTCGTGGTCGACAAAGGGAAATGTGTGTGTTATGATTTTTCATGTTTTTAATAAGAAGGATTTCAGATATGGAAAATAAAAAGTTATTTAATCGTGATGATGCTGTGCATCAAGTTCGTCAATGGCAATCTGAAGGTTTAAAGATTGGTTTTACAAATGGGTGTTTTGATTTATTACATCCTGGGCATGTGACTTTGTTGGAAGAAGCTGCGTCACGTTGTGATAAATTGGTGATGGGTTTGAATACAGATGGTTCAGTGAGACGTTATAAAGGTCCAACTCGTCCAGTTCAAAGTGAACTTAATCGTGCAAAAGTTTTAAGTGGATTGACTGCGATTGATATGATCGTTTTATTTGATGAAGATACGCCAGAAGCATTGATTGCTATGTTAAAGCCGGATATTCATTTCAAGGGTGGGGATTATACTGTGGATCAATTACCAGAAGCTAAGGTTGTTCTTTCTTATGGTGGAGATGTTCAAATTATTAATTTCTTAGATGGGCATTCAACAACGTCGTTGATTGAAAAGTCTAAGACATAAGGATTATATATGAGCCAAGAAAAAATACTTGTTATCCGTCAAAGTGCGTTGGGAGACCTTGTTCTTGCAACAGCGGCGATGAAGGCTTTGCGTGGGCATCATCCGGATGCTCATATTTCATTATTGGTTGCATCGGGGTTTGCAAAATTGTTTTCACAGTGTCCATATGTTGATGAATTGATTTTAGATACACGTCCGAAAATGTATCATTTTATTCGTATGTATCGTTTAATTAAACAGCTTGTTTGTTCTGGCTTTTCACGTGTTTATGATTTGCAATGTACAAAGCGTACGGCAATGTATTTTAAGTGGATGCGTTTATTTAATAAAACTACTCAGTGGGTTGGTTGGAATAAAATTTATGATAGCGTTTCTTCTTATTCTAGTCGTAATCATATGGTGGTAAATTATCAACTTATGATGGATCATTTGGGTATTAAGGAATCTATTTCTCCTGATTTGACCTGGGCTTTTACTAATGTGTCTAAGTTTAATTTACCAGAGCATTATGTTGTTTTGGTGTCTGGGGTATCTGATAAATCACGTCAGTGGCCGGTTGATTATTTTGCTGAATTAGCCAAACGTTTGATTGCTAAGGGGATTACATCTGTTTTAGTTGGGACTAAGCATGAAAAAGATGATATTAATGCGATTGCTTTACAAGCTCCAGGTTGTATTAATTTATGTGATCAGACTAATTTATTTGAATTAATTACGGTGTGTGGTGGGGCTGATATTGCGATTGGAAATGATACTGGACCTATGCATATTGCTGGTGCTGCTGGTGTAAAATATTTAATATCCTTGTTTCCGAAATATTCTGATCCATATAAAAAGGAGAAGTCTCGTCCATATGGCGATAATGTCGTTGTGTTGGAGGCAGGGGCTGTGATGTCTGATATTTCTGTTAATTCCGTTGAACAAGAGGTTTTAAAATGTCTATAAAACGTCCACAAGTTTCTTTTATTGTTCCTGTTTATAATCCAGGTGAATTATTGCGTCGCTGTATGGATGCTCTGTTTGTTCAAACACATGATGATTTTGAAATTGTTTTGGTTAATGATGGGTCAACTGATCCGTTAACTCTTGATTTGTTAGATGAATATGTTTCAATGGATGCACGTGTTCGTTTGTATCATAAGGATAATGGTGGGCAATCAGATGCCCGTAATTATGGATTGAATCATGCTCAGGGTGATTATGTAGCTTTTGTTGATCATGATGATGCTGTTGAACCTGTATTTGCTGAATTACTTGTGCAACAGGCTTTGAAGACTGGGGCAGATGTCACAATGGGGCAGGTTGCGTATCATACTAATCGAGGAGTTCAAATCTTACCTGAATATCCTGATGAAGATGTGATTAGTTTAGTTGATTATCAATATTTGCTTACCAAGCAAATGTTGCATTGGAAGAATTTATATCGTCGTACGTTTTTGTTGGAAAATTTGATTAAATGGCCTGATGTACGTTGGGGGGAGGATATTGTTTTTTCATGTATGGTATTGGTAAAAGCAAATAAGATCGCATTGGTACATGAAGTTGTCTATCATTATTATTTACATGCCGCGAATACTATGTCTAATTTAGGGCGTAAAACATTTGATATTATTAAGACGTTTCAAATGATTAAGTTGTTTGGAAGTATTCATGATCCAGATAAAAAGTATTATGATTCATTTTTGGCACGTGCAGCATTTGCCTTCATTCATAATTTAAAGACCGTTCCATTATCTATGTTTGCTGAATTTTATGGCAAAGTGAAAGAAGAGTTTGAAGCTGTTAATTTAGAAGATTGGCGTCAGGCTACGGATCGTAAACGTTATCAGCGTTTGCAATTTATCTTAAAGCATTCTGCATGGGTGTATTTTATTCGTTATAATTTCTTTTCACGTCTTGTTTTTCCAATTCGTGTGTTGAAGGCTAAGATCAAGGGAGTGAAAGTTGGATAAGTTGGTTATTGGATTATGCACGTATAAACGTCCCAATATGTTGAAAGATGCATTGGATGGGATTGCTGCACTTTCTTTGCCAAAAGAATTTTCTGGGGTAATTATTGTAGATAATGATCCAGAAGGCAGTTCATCGTCTGTGATTGATGCATTTAAGCAATCTTTTCAATATCCTGTTTATTCTTTTGTTGAAGCTCGTAAGGGAATTGTGCGCGCGCGTCAACGTGTGTTGGATGAAGCGAATACTCTTGGGTTTAATGCTTTGGCATTTTTTGATGATGATGCTGTTCCGGATGTTGATTGGTTGGAAAAATTGTATTCTTTTTATCAGTCAAACCATTGTGATGTGGCGACAGGTGAACAGATTGAAAATTTATTAGATGATGCCCCACTATGGATTAAAAAGGGTAAGTTTTTTGCTCGTCGTAAGCATCGTATGGAAGGTAAGGTTTTGACTGGGGCGGCGACTAATAATGTTTTATTTTCATTGGATTTTGTGCGTCGTCATAAATTGTCTTTTGATTTACGTTTTAATGCAACGGGTGGATCAGATACAGATTTCTTTTGGCAGTTTCATAAGTTAGGTGCGAAGATTTTATGGACGAATACAGCGTTAGTGCGTGAAACAGTTCCAAATACTCGTGCGAATTTTAAATGGCTATTTAAGCGTTCTCTTGCAATGGGAGCACGTAAGTATGTGCATATTATGAAAGAGCAAAAGATGAGTTGGATCGCTTTGTGTGTGCAGACACTTTTAAAATTTGTATTAGGTTTTATTGC
Organism: Alphaproteobacteria bacterium; assembly: GCA_003250835.1. GTDB lineage: Bacteria > Pseudomonadota > Alphaproteobacteria > Rs-D84 > SZUA-605 > SZUA-605. The sequence continues at coordinate 15,102 of QKJL01000002.1, read as the reverse complement.
TGTTGTTGTGAGTTTGCCATTTGGGCGTGTTAAGTTTTATAAGATGTTGTTTCGTTGGGCACGTTCGCTTGGTATGGTAAAGGCTTTGTTTGGGCGTCAATATCAAGAATATCGTCAGCAACATCACGGGGGGTAAATAATGGTGTCATTAAAAGGAAAAGTTGTTTTACATATTTTACCTGCTTTGAAGCAAGGTGGGGTAGAGCATTCAGTTGTTAATTTAGCTCTTTCGCAACAAAAATCTGGTCTTGTTCCCGTGGTGGTTTCACAGGGTGGTGCGATGGTTTCTAAGTTAGAGGCTGTTGGTGTGAAACATGTTCTATTTCCTGCTGCTACTAAGAATCCTATTAAGATTTTATGCAATGTTTCACGCTTGAAAAAGTTGTTTAAAGAGTTGGATGTTTCACTGGTTCATGCGCATTCACGTGCACCAGCTTGGAGTGCGTATTTAGCTGCGAAGAAATTAGGTATTCCGTATTTAACGACTTATCATGGAGTGTATGGTCATAAAAGTCGTTTTAAACGTTGGTATAATTCAGCAATGCTCAAAGGACAATTTGTTATTGTGCCGTCGACATATGTAAAAGAGCATATTGTCTCAATTTATTCTATTGATGCTTCGAAGGTTATTGTTGTGCCGCATGGATTGGATATTTCGAATTTTATGAAAGTATCTAAGAGTGATGTGCAAGATTTTGTAAAACGATTTAAAATTCCTTCTGATAAGCCTGTTATTTCAATTGTCGGGCGTTTAACTCGTTTGAAGGGGCATCGCGTTTTGTTTGATGCATTGGCTCAATTGAAACAGGATTTTGTTTGTGTGGTTGCAGGGCCTGCACGTAAAGAAGAAGATTTAGATGATTTGAAAATGCAATTGAAACGTTTGAAATTATCTAAGAAGGTTATTTTTACAGGGAGTGTTGATGGACGTTTGGTGTATGCAAATTCTGATATTCTTGTGTCAGCATCTATTCAACCGGAAACTTTTGGTTTAACGATGTTGGAAGCACATGCTTTTGGGGTTCCTGTTGTTGCGACGGCTCATGGTGGGGCGACTGAAATCGTGTTGGATGGTGTGACTGGTCTTTGGGTGGAGCCTAAGGATGCGGATGATTTGGCACGTGGATTATCTATTATGCTTTCACTTTCTCCTGCGGAAATGAAAAAAATGAAAGAAGCATCTAAAAAACGTGCATTGGAATTTGATTTAAACGAAAGCGTTAAGGCTACTTTGAAAGTGTATCAAAATATGCTATAATCGTTTTATGCGATTTATAGGATTTTCTTTTGTGTTTCTTTTTTCTGTTGCTGGATTTGCTAATAATCCTGTGTTGCAGCAATTACAGCAAAAGTATGATACTTTGAGTGCTCAGAATGTTTTATTGCAAAAACGTAATCAAGAATTGAAGTCTGATCTCTCTAAGTATACTAAAAATCGGAATTTATTTATTGGGACGACTGCTGTTGGTGCAGCCGTTGCGACCACTGGTTTTGTGATTGCTGGTCAAAAAAACAAGCAGGTGTCAGCTCAGGATAAAAAATTAGAAGATTTGCGTAAGACTTCTCCTGTTCAATTAAATCCAGTTCAAAAATCAGATATATCAAATTCTGGGCAATCAACAATTGCGGAGACGTTAATTATTCAAGAAGATCAAGTATGTATTCCAAATGTTGAAATTAATGATTTGGTTCCGAGTTTAACTGTTCGCGAAAATATTGTTATGCAAAATGATTTGGTTTGTGTGACGAATGTTCCCGTTGAGCAAGTTGTTCAAAAATTGTCTGAATTACCTGTTGCTTCATCTTCTATTTCTGCTACAGCTGCTCTGACTGGAAAAAAGTTAGCTGCTCAAAATCGTTTATATAGTAGTTATGATTCTTTTACTGCTCAGGTTCGTTCCTATGAATCTCAGGGGTTTTTATCATCTTCAGATGTTGATTATATTTTTGAACATAGTGTTTCAAAAGATGATATTACAACTCGATTATTTAATGCTTCTTCTGTTAATTCTGAAGAAAAGGCTATTGTTCGAGATATGTATGCCGGGTATGCTGTTAAAGAGCCTGTTTTATTGGCTGCTATGCGTTCAGATTTAAAGGGACGTCGAGATTTATTACAATCGAAAGTTTCCTCATTGCAAAGTGTTCAATCTCATTTTGCTTATTTTCAGCCTTATGCTACTTCTGGTAAAGCTGTCTTGGGTGAAAAGAATATGGTTGGTAAACCTGTGCTACACTTAGATTTAAAGTATCATCCTGCAAAACTTCCATCGTATTATCAGCAACAATCTGATTCATTGTCTGGTGGGACTGATTATGAAAAGATGAAACGTTCATTAGATCATGATTTAGATGTTTTAGATGCTGCGTTAAGCCTGGCGTCAGATAGTGTTTGATTTGTTTTTTAAAATTTGATATAATCTTTTTATTAAGGAAAAGGAATAATTATGTCACTGATCAGACATACTGCTATTTTATCTGTTTTAATGGGCTTGATTTCTCAGCCTGTTTTTTCACAGGTATCAACTGAAATTTCAACTGGTTTTAAAGGTGGAACACCTTATGATGGGATTTATCCATGTGATGATCCAAAAACTTGTGCAAATTCATCGACTGCTGTTTCTCAGCCTGTTGATCCTGATCCTATTCGTCCTAATTATTATCCAACTTATTTGGAAACTCAGCGTACGACTGTTTTTGATTATTCAAATACGCAATCATATGAAAAAGAAACTCAATCTTATCGTCAAAACCGTGTGCAGACATTTCAGTCAGATAATCGTGACTCAGTGGAACTTTCGTCTTCATCACCTTCTAAGTATTATTTGCGTTTTGATTTAGGTTATACTTTTACAAATCCGGAAGCGGATTTTAAAGGTATGGGTTGCGGTAGTTCAATGTCTGATATGGAGGCACCTGGTTTTCCAGATATGGTTGGATGGGGTTGTGATCCAACGACTTATGATTCAATTACTTTTGTTCAAGGAACTTTTGATCCGGTATTTTCAAAGACAGTTGGTGTTGGGTATAATTTTTCTGATGTATTGCGTTTTGATTTAACGTTAAGCCAACGTACAGGAATGATGTTTAATGAAGAAGATCCTGCTGGAACATCTCCGTATTATGATTCTGATTATTCTGATGGGTATGGTGATTATTCACGTACAACACAAGGATCGTTGGATAATTATAATATTATGGCGAATGTATACGTTGATTTGGTTAAGCGTTATTCATATCAAAATGGTCAATATAAAAAATCTAAGTTTGTGCCATATGTTGGTTTTGGTTTTGGATATGGTGTAAACCGTTTTGATGGATTATATGGTAAGGGTTTATATTATGTAGATGACGGTTGTATTGATGCTGGTTCATGTTCAGTGACTGGAACTGGTGCTGCGTATGAAAATCAATTTTATTTAGAATCTGCAAATAATAGTGATGTTATGTGGGCTGCGACTGCTGGTTTTTCATTTGCTTTGGATCATTCATTATCTTTGGATGTGTCATATAAGTATTCTGATTTAGGTACTGTTAAAACTGGGTCGTCATTTTATAAAGTAATGGATGTTGATGCAAATGGTGATGGATTTTCTGGTGGAGAAGATGATCTTGATTTAGATGGTGATGGTTATTCTGATTCAGCGTATTGGCAAGAGGATACAAACAGTGTGGGAACGAATTTAATTATTCAAGAAATTACAGTAGGATTGCGTTATGATTTCTAAGCGTTTCAGTATTTTGTCTTTGGGGCTTTTGGCTGGGTTGATGACATCTGGTGCTTCTGTTGCACAGCAGTATGTTGATAACACTGATGATCAAATGCATTTTTATGGGCGTGCTGATTTGTCAGTTGGTTCCTATGCAGATCGTATTGCTCAACCTGTTGGTTATGCTATTTCAGAACAAGGGTATGATGGGGCAACTATTCAGACTGCTGGTATGATGGATATTGATTCATCAATGGATGTTGCGATTGCTATTGGGGCTGGAATTCAAAAAGGTCATTTCCGTATTGATGCAACATATGAATATCGTGGTGGTCGTGATTATTCTTCGACCCTTACTATGTATGATAAACTTGCTTTTAATGGTGATAGTACAGCGACACCAGGCGGGCAAACTTTTACTCAATTAATGTATGATGGTAATTTATCACATCAAGTTGCGATGGTTAATTTTTATATTGATGGTCGTCAATTTAAAAATGGTATAAAGCAACATATTATTCCTTATGTTGGTATTGGATTTGGTATGGCTTTTCATGATGTAAGTGGTGTGGTTCAATCTGATCCTAATCCGTATGATGCAGATGTGCAAACAACTGTTAATGCTGGTGGAACAAATTATACTGTTGCGAAAGATGATGCGACTTCAGGTACGACTTCGGATGTTGATTTAGGTCTTGGAACAACTGATATGGATGGATTGGACACAAGTGTGTCACCAACAATTACCAGTAGTACAACAGCTTGGATGTTTACAGCAGGTCTTGGGATGCAGTTAAATAAGTTTACAACGCTTGATTTTTCATATCGTTATTTAGATATGGGGGATATTGAAATGACAATTCCTTCTTATGCTGCGAATATGACACCAGAAGACTATATTTCAAATCGTGCTGTTGGTGTGCATTATATTGATGGGGTTGTGAATGAAGTTAAGCTCGGGCTTCGTATGTTATTTTAGAATTAAAAAAAAAGAGCTGATAGGCTCTTTTTTTTTATGATCGTTGATTTCTTTCTATTTCAAGGTATTTTTCAACTGCGTTGTTAAGTGTATTTTCTGCTGTGATGAGTTCTGCTTTCCAGCCAGCTTTTTCTGCATTTTCACAATTTCTTTCATTGTCATCAAAGAAAATTTTATTTTCTCCATTTAATTGATATTGATCTTCAAACATATGAAATCGTTCAACGTATTTTTTTGTTGTAAAGCATGCTGGGACAGTTGAAATTCCTGTGAATATTTCATGGATGTCATGTCCCCATTCAGCAGTTAATCGTGTCGTCCAATCATAACAGTTATCTGTTAAAATATATTTTTGATTTTGGAGTTCTTTAATTTTTTCAAAATCTGCTGCATGTGGGGCAAGAGTTGATCCCATCACTTTCATTTCTTCTTCTGATAATTTGTAGTTATCAAAGAAAATTCTTGCTTCTTCTTCTGATAGAAATGGAAAGTCCTTAAATATTGTTTCAACTGCTAAGTCTTGATTATGTCTTTCAAATAATAAGCGGACAGTTTCAGTTTCTAAATGTTTTAAGTTACTTCTTTGAAGGCCTCTGATAAAGGCATCTTCCCATGATTTCATTAGTACTTTGTCCATCATGAATCGTTGCGGGTAGAATGTACCGTCTACGTCGAATATGTAAATTGTGTCGTTTGTATATTCTGTCATTTTTGATCTTTCATTTATTTGTTTTTACTATATTTTGTTTTTATATAAAGTCAAGTTTTTTCCCAATGTATTATCAGATGTTTACTTTTGATCAAAAGTTCTTTATAATAGCTCTATCTTATATTAATAGACAGATAAGGAGTTTTTTATGTCTAAACGATTGTTTATGTTCCCAGGTCAAGGGTCGCAGGCTGTTGGAATGGGGAAGGATCTTTATGATGCTTTTCCAGAAGCAAAAGCTGTGTTTCAAGAAATTGATGATGCCTTGGAATTTAAGTTGTCTGATTTAATGTTCAATGGTCCATTGGATGAATTGACTATGACTGAAAATGTGCAACCTGCTATGCTTGCGAATTCAATGGCAATGATGGCTGTGTTGGAAAAAGAATTTCAGGCTAAAGAATCTGATATGTGTGATTATATGGTTGGTCATTCATTGGGTGAATTTTCAGCTTTATGTGCTGCGGAAGCTATTACACTTGCGGATGCTGCGAAAGCTTTGAAATTACGTGGTAAATTTATGCAAGAAGCTGTGCCAAATGGTGGCGGTATTATGGCGATCATTGGTTTAAATGATATCAAAGATGTTGAAGAAGCTTGTGTGGCTGGTTTATCAAAAGGAACTGCTCAGGTTGCGAATGATAATTGCCCGGGTCAAGTTGTGATTTCTGGAAATATTGAAGCATTAGAATTGGCTGGGGAAGCTGCGAAAAAAATGGGTGCAAAACGTGCATTGATGTTGCCTGTGACTGTGCCTGTGCATTCTGCTTTGATGAAGCCTGCTGCTATGCAAATGAAAGAAGTGTTGAAAGATATGAAAATTGTTACTCCGAAAGTACCAATTATTTCAAATAATACAAATCAACCAGAAACTGATCCTGAAATTATTCGTAAATTATTATTGGATCAAATGACAGGTCGCGTACGCTTTACTGAAAATATCCAAACAGCTGTTTCACTTGGTGTGGATCGTGTTTGGGAAGTTGGATGTGGTAAAGTATTATCTGGATTAGTTCGCAAGATTGATGCTTCACTTCAAACTGCACCGCTTGGTACATATGATGATTTTGAAGCAGAAGTGTTCTTGAAAGAACTTCCATAATTGAATGCTTTGATTTATCTATTTGAAAATGCCGTGATTATTTGCGGCATTTTTTAATATGTTTACTTTTGAGATGCTTTTGTTTATACTGGGTAACACTATTTTAAAACCAAACATATAAGGAGTTTATACAATGTTTGATTTAACTGGAAAAACAGCTCTTGTTACTGGGGCAACTGGTGGAATTGGTGGCGCAATTGCGAAAGCAATGCACGCACAAGGAGCAACTGTTATTCTATCTGGACGTAATCAAGGAAAATTAGATGAATTGGCAGCTGAATTAGGTGAACGTGTTCACACTGTTGCTTGTGATCTTTCAAATTTAGATAGTATTGATTCATTTGCTGCGGAAGCAGAAGCAAAAACAGGTCAAATTGATATTTTGGTAAATAATGCGGGTATTACTCGTGATGGTTTGATGATGCGTATGTCAGATGAAGATTGGCAATCAGTTATTAATACTAACTTAACTTCTGCGTTTAAATTGTCTCGTGCAATTATGAAAGGAATGATGAAACGTCGTTATGGTCGTATTATGTCAGTGGCTTCTATTGTTGGGGCACAGGGAAATGCTGGGCAAGCTAATTATGCTGCATCAAAGGCTGGTTTGATTGGTATGTCTAAATCACTTGCTATGGAAGTGGCGCCTCGCGGTATTACTGTTAATACAATTGCACCTGGATTTATCGTAACACCAATGACAGATGTGTTGCCTGATGCAGTGAAAGAAGCGTTATTGGGACAAATTCCTGCTAAAAAACTTGGAACATCAGAAGATATTGCAGCGGGTGCTGTATTCTTAGCTTCTGAAGAAGCAGGATATATGACAGGTCAAACATTGCATATTAATGGTGGAATGGCTCGTTTCTAATTCTTTTATTTTAGATTTAATATAAAAAGATCCCTAATTTTTTAGGGATTTTTTTTATAATATCTATTTTTATTGACGAATGTTATTTAAGGTTCTATAAATTATGTTTTCATAAACTAAAATCTATTATTATGACTAAGCAATCAGAAAAGCCGAATCTTCGGCATATTGTTTTTAGAGAATTTGTTACAGTGAAATCACTCTTAAGTTATTTATCTCAAAATTTTCCAAATTTTGATTTGAAGGAAGAAGCTTTAGAATTGATTGCTGCAGAACACTCGAAAGTTGAATTTCGCCAAGATGCTCAGCTTTTGTTGGATGGTTTAAAATCTCAACAACAGGCAGATGATGTTTTTAAATCACTTGTTGATGATGATGTTGCAGATCCTGTTAATCAAATCGAGGCCGCTGCTGTTATTTTATCAATTCAGAAGGTTGAAGGAATAACCGTTCGGAACAAGGATTATCCGAAAATGCTGGTTGATCAAATTTTGAAGTTATCTGATCAAAAGTTCAGGAAGTTCTTTTTTAGAAGAGATGTGTTGAAGATTTTATCTTCGGCTTCTAAAAATCCTTCGGTTCGTTTTGAGGCTCATTCCCGTTTGTTGAATGGCTCTTTTTTGTTTCGGGTAGCTTAAGGCTTAAGTTTTTTTTAAAAAAGTGCTGCGATTTAATCGTGGCATTTTTTATGGATTATAGATTCTATGATTCTGAAAATATCAAATAATATCATTGCTTTACTTTTCTTGTATTTCGGGGTATAATGAAGGGTATGCAAGCTCTGAAAAAATTTTTTGTTGAATTTTTTGAGTCTGATCGCGGGCAGTGGATGTATTGGTCTCCTGTCTTGTTTTCGGTTGGGATTATTCTTTATTCTTTGTTAAAGCCTGTTTCAACTTTGTGGGTTGTGTCTGCTGTTACTGTATCTTTGATTTTATTTTTTATCGTTGTTTTATATAAACCTTTGGAAGCGTTTGTTCAGAAATATAACTTATTGCATCCAACAAATTTTGTACGCTTTTTATTTTTTAGGTTGATGCGTATTGGGTTTTATATTTTATTGTTTCCTATTTTTTCTCAGTTTTTTGTTTTGTTATTATCAATTGGTGTCTTGACGCGTATTATTCGTTTTTTCCGATTTTTGATTATGACAGAATTAGCCGGACCTATTTGGAAAGGGATTGTTTCATTTTTTAGATTTATTCCGTTGCAATGGTTGCGTATTCCTTTTTTAATGCCTGTTTGGAATTTTGTTAAAGCTAAAATTTTGGCGATGATTTTCCAACCATTCTTTTGGGTGCGTAATATTTTCTCATTTTTATTGATTAAGTTAAAACATGTTCGTTTTTGGTTTTTACGTCGTACCGTTGTGATGATGCATGCGTATCGTATGACGTTTTTAAAACCTTTATTGTTTAAACGTCGTCGTAAAAAAGATATTCCTTTGTTTTTTAAATCTGACTTTTCATGGCGTCCGCTTTTGTTAATTGTGGCAGGAATTTTAATTTTATCTGCTGGGTTTGCTCGGATGCATATTCGTACTGAATGTTTGGATACAGAATTATTACACCGTAAACAATATCAGAAAACAATTACTGGGACGGTTGAAAATATTGAGATGAAGGGATATGCGTATCGTGTGACTTTACGTGATCCTCATATTCAAGGGATTAAAGATTTTCCATCTGATATTCGTGTGACATTTAAGCAAGTTGATTTTCAAATAGGGGATCAAGTTGCATTTGTTGGAACATTATTTGCTCCGTCAAAGGCAACTGTTGTTGGTGAATTTGATTTTGCTGAATATGCTTATTATGAAGGATTGGGTGCGACAGGATATCAGGTAAATAAATTTCCTGTGCGTGTGATAAAAGGTTCTCCTGAATCTTTTATAGATCATGTTCGTTTGTTCCGTTATCAATTGGCTGAAAAAATACGTGCCATTGCCCCTGGTGAATATGGTTTATTTGCAGCGACTATTTTAACTGGGCAACGTTATGGGTTGCCAGAATCTTCGTTGGAAACTTTTCAGGAGGCAGGATTATCTCATTTGCTTTCTATTTCTGGTTTTCATATGGTTTTGTTGGCATTTTTAGTTTTCTTTTTATTCCGTTATTTATTAGTGTTGATTCGACCTTTATCGCAGCGTATGGATATGAAAAAGGTTGCGAGTGTTCTAACGTTTATTGTTTTAGTTGGCTATCTTTTATTATCCGGAGCGCGTTTACCGACACAGCGTGCGTTTATTATGGTGACATGTGGGATGGTTGCTTTGTTTATGGGACGTAATCCTTTGTCATTACGCGTACTTTCATTGGCTGCGTGGATTATTTTATTATTGACTCCGGAAGCAATTTTTAATGCTGGGTTTCAGATGTCATTTGGTTGTACATTGGCTTTGATTGTTTTTTATCAAAAGTATCGTTCGTATTTTATGGAACGTCCGATGACTCAATCACGTGTGTTTAAAATGTGGCATCGTGTTCGTATGTATTTATTTGGGGTGTTGGCAACTGGTGTTGTAGCGGTTGCATCGACGGCTTTTTTTGGTGCGTATCATTTTCATTATTTAACATTTTTAAATGTGTTGGCGAATTTGTTTGCAGTTCCTATTTTTTCAGTTCTTATTATGCCAGTTGCGTTTATTGTTGTTTTTGAGATTTTGCTTACTGGGCAGAGTGTTTTTATTCATTTGCTTAATCTTGGGTATGATTGGTTGTGGCAGATTGCGACATCAATTAGTGCAATGCCTTTTGCTAGTTTTTCTGTATCAGGGATACATCCTGTTGGGTTTGGTTTATTTGCCTTTGGTGGATTATTGTTCTTATTAATGCAACAACCTTTAAAACGTTATTTAGGAATCTTTTTTATGCTGATTGGTATTGGCGTTGGGTATTTTGCTTATTCATTGCCAAGAGTGCTTGTGAATGAGCGTCAAACTTTGGTTGCTGTTAAACATTATCGCACAGGTCGTTTGATCTTTTTAGATAAAATGTCGAAGGATCGTTATAAGGCTGATGAATGGTTAGAATTGAATGGGCAGAAAGATGTAAAGTATTATGAGTCTAATGTTTGTCCTCCAAAGGGTGAATATTGTTCATATCAAAATGGTTCTGAACAAATTGTATGGTTTCGTAATAAAGAAGAATTTCAAAAGTATACGGATCGTGCGTGTCATGAAGCTGATGTGATTGTGACGTGGTATACACATACAATTAAGAAAAGATGCCCATCTAAGCTGTATCAAGCAAAATAATTTCGTTTAAGCTTTAAAACTGAAAATGGATGTACTATATTAATAGGCATTAGAATATTTAATTATAGGAGATATGATGAATAAAAAGAATTTAATGACTTGGGGTGCGATTGTCCTGTTATTGTTTTTAGTGACAAATACGTTCTTTCCAGTTAATGAAATTAGTAAAAAAAGTTCTGTTAAGGAAATGGCTTTTTCTGAATTTATTATGGCGGTGAAAGATAAAAAAGTATCAGATGTATTGATTGATGATGCTGGGAATGCGACAGGGACTTTGAAAGCTTCTAAGGAAGATCGTTTTACAACAGTGATTGGTAATTATCCTGATCTGTATACAATGTTGGAAAAAAACAATGTGAAGTTTGAATTGAAACAATCAGAAGACAAGGGTGGTGTTTGGTCATTTATTTTTAATGTAGTACCGACATTGCTTTGGGTATTTGTTTTGATTTTAATTATTCGTTCAATGCGTGGTGGACCTGCTGGTGGTGCCAAAGGATTTGGTATTGGACAAGCGAAGACTAAGCAACTTAATGAATCAAAAAAGAAAATTACATTTAAGGATGTGGCTGGGATTGATGAAGCACGTGCGGATGTTGAAGAAATTGTAGAATTTTTAAAAGATCCTCGTAAGTTTGATCGTCTTGGTGGTCGTATTCCAAAAGGTGTGATGTTATCTGGGGAACCTGGGACAGGTAAGACTTTGTTAGCACGTGCAATTGCTGGGGAAGCTGATGTACCTTTCTTTTCTATTTCAGGATCTGATTTTGTGGAAATGTTTGTGGGTGTTGGGGCTTCACGTGTTCGTGATTTATTTGAACAAGGTAAGAAGAATGCTCCGTGTATCATCTTTATTGATGAAATCGATGCAGTTGGACGTCATCGTGGCCGTGGATATGGTGGCGGAAATGATGAACGTGAACAAACATTAAATCAGTTATTGGTTGAAATGGATGGATTTGAAAGTAACGAAGGTGTGATTTTGGTTGCAGCAACCAATCGTCCAGATGTTTTGGATCCTGCGTTAATGCGTCCAGGTCGTTTCGATCGTCAAATTGTTGTGTCATTACCTGATTTAAAAGGTCGTGAACAAATTTTGAATATTCATTTAAAAAGAATTAAGACTGCGGATGATGTTGATGCAGCTGTTATTGCCCGTGGAACACCTGGTTTTTCTGGGGCAGAACTTGAAAACCTCACCAATGAAGCAGCTTTATTGGCGGCGCGCCATAATCATGTGAAAGTGACAGCAGAAGATTTTGATTTGGCTCGTGATAAAATTTTGATGGGGGCGGAACGTCGTACGCTTGGTATGTCTGAAAAAGAATTAAAAACTACTGCGTATCATGAAGCGGGACATGCTGTGGCTCATTTATTATTACCTGGTTTGGATCCAATTCATAAGGCGACTATTATTCCTCGTGGACGTGCTCTTGGTATGGTCCAATCTTTGCCTGAACGCGATAAAATTTCTGAAACACGTACTGAAATTTTATCTAATCTTGTTTCATTTTTGGCTGGACGTGCGGCAGAAGAAACATTCTTTGGTCATGAAAATGTAACGACTGGGGCGATGAATGATATTAAAGTTGCAACTTTGATTGTTCGTCGTGCTGTGACAATGGGTGGATTGTCTGATACACTTGGTCCGATTTATTATGCTGATGATGATATGGGGTATTATGCTAAACGTAATATTTCAGATGAAACAGCAAAAGCTGTGGATGATGAAGTAAAGGCTATTTTAGATAAAGCAATGAAAGATGCTATGGCTTTGTTGAAAAAACATAAAAGTCAAACGGAAGCTGTGGCAAATGCTTTGTTGAAATATGAAACATTGTCTGGGGATGAAGTAAAGGCTGTTTTTGATGGGAAAGCACTTGATCGTCAACCGGCTAATCACGATAAGAAAAAAGTGGTTAAAAAGGTGGTTTCATCAGTTCCAAAAACTAAATAATTTAAAGAGAGGTTTTTCGCCTCTCTTTTTTTATTGTTTCTTTTGTGTTGTCGGGTTATAATTTTTTTACCCTATAGTTATTGTTTAATTAAATCTTTATTTTATGAACCTACTTAATGAGTTTGATGAAAAGTTTAATCATGCGCTTAGTATGAATTTGCGTTTGGATGCTTTGTTTAAAACTTCTGATTTTTCAGAGCGTGATAAATTGTTTTATATTTTAATTTATAAAATGTGTGAAATTTCAGAAGATGATCCATTTTATCTTGGGACACAGAATCCGATGAAGGATTTTATAAAGCGAGATCGCGTTTTATCTCGGCAATTAAAATTTTTTATTCTTTCACTTCAGGTTTTAGGTAGCCTTTTAACTTTGTTAATGATTGCGGCTTTTGTTTCTAAGAATGTATACGTTGCAAATACTTTTATTATTTTTGCCATTTTCTTTTTGTTTTTTATGATTTCGATTCCGATTGTTATTAAGCATAATAAGAAAAAAGAAGATGCTAATCGTTTTGAGGCTATTGATTTTTTACTTTTTCATGGTTTTAAAGAAGTTTTTATTCTTCCATCATGAATAAAAAATAGGAGGTTTTGCCTCCTGTTTTTTTTGTATTGTTGTTTGATGTTTAATTTGATATAATTTTAAACATGTTAGTTTTACTTAAAAAGCATTTGAATTTATTTTGGTTGGTGGCAGCGGTTAGTTTTTTTAATGCGTTGACACCGATTGCGACAAAGGTTGGAGTTATGGATATTCCGCCCGTTTTCTTTTTAAGTGTTCGTTTTTTATTGGCTGCTTTGTTATTATCTCCGTTTTTTTCAATTAAGAAGAAGGATTTAAAACATATTTTAGTTTTAGGTTCTTTATTTACGACTGTTGCGATCGTTTTCTTTTATAGTTATCGTATTTTTTCTCCAGGTCTTTTAACTTTGATTTCAGAGTTTCCGTTTTCTATTTTATTAGCTGTTTTTATTTTTAAAGAGCGATTAACTTTACATGAGATTATTGGAATCTCTATTGCTTTTTTAGGATTATTTTTAATTACCCATGATGTGTCCTTATCAAATATAGAATGGATTTTTTTACCATTGTTTGGATCACTGTGTGTTGGTTTATATTTGAATTATGTTAAAAAGTATAAAATTAATCCAGGTGATATGTTGCTTGGTAATTTCTTAGTTGTTGGTGTTTTATCATCAATTTGGTTTTTAATTATGGAACCTGTTTCATTTGACTCATTTACCAATATTCCATTGATGGGATGGGGGGCGTTGATTTGGTTGTTATTGTATGAAACAATTTTCCTAAAGTTTGTTTGGGCAAAAGCAATTGAATCTTTACCAATTCATAAAATTATGCCGCTTGCCATGATTACACCGCCAATGGTTGTTTTATTGGATTATTTATTATTGGGGACTGTGTTTACAACTCAACAATTGATCGGGGTGGTTGTTATTTTGGGTGGTGTATTTATTGCTGAGCATAAGTCTAAGCATGCTCATATCAAACGTCCATTCTTTTATCATAAGCGTTAGCATTAATTCTTGACAATTTCTTCTTTTTATTTATTCTGATGTGAAATACCTAAAACGTTTCACTTATTTTTAAAAATTATTTAAAACTATGGAAAATTTTTAAAAATTATTTAAAACTATGGAAAGAAAAACATTAATTTTACTTGTTGAAAAGATTGGTAATGAGGCCTCATATCGCGAAGCAATTGAATTTGCTCATGGTAAAGATGCTTTTGATATCACTGTTGTTGTTTTGCCTACTGAAATTTTAAGTATGAAACAACTTTCTGTTCAGACTTGGTCTACTAATATGGTGGCACCATTTATAGATACTCTTAAAGAGTGTTCGGATTTAGATGATACTTCCTATATTGTTTTATGTTGGAATGATGGATCAGTTGTTATCCCAGCAGTGAAAGAAGTTTTACCAGAGGCACTTGGTGTTTCGCCTCATTTTATTGATTTAAATGACATTGCTAAGGAGTTTAATTTTGTGGACTGGGTGTGTCTATTGGGAACGCAGCGTATTATGGAAAATACTGATTTTATCCATAAGCCGATGAGTAATAACAATCCTTATTCATGTGCTTTTGTTTTTGAGGAAGCATTTGAAATGATTGATAAGCTTATTTATGCACTTGTTAATGGGAATGAGTCTGTTATCTTAAAAAATTATGCTTCTTTACAGTCGATTTTGCAAGCGGACCTGATTACTGGAAATTCGATTTGGTGTTTATGCCGTTTATTATCAAAGCCTTTTGAGGATGCCGGGTTGTTAACTGGTCAAGGGTTGGAACGCGTTTTGATTTTAGGTGATGAAAAAATTCCTTGGTACAATTCTGAGGATTTGATTGCCGCCGCTTTAAAGCCATAACCGTAATGTTTTAATTTAATGAAAAAGCTGCCTTATGGGCAGCTTTTTTTATTTTCCGAGGCAGAAGTCACCAAATATTTTATCCAGAAGTTCTTCCAGTCCAATATGACCTGTAATTTGTCCCAA
>QKJL01000023.1 GCA_003250835.1 Alphaproteobacteria bacterium | reverse complement strand
AAATGGGTTGAAAAAACGAACAAATTTATCGAAAAACATTTTTTCAATACGTTTGAACAATTGAATGAGTTTGGAGAGATACTTTCCCAAGGGCTAAAAATACATGCAGCAATAAAAGCATTGGCTCCTGAAAGTGGAAAAAATGAAGAAATTTCAACACTTATTCAAAAAGCAAAATCCCATGTCTCATGGAGATAATTTAGAAATAGTTCACACCATGTGAACTATTTTTTTATATCTCTTTTTGAAAATTCACATCCACACCAAGGTTGTTCATAAATTCCCTGTTCTTTAATCAACTCTTGACGACGTTCCTGAGCCCCACCCTTACGCCAATTAATATCAACATAATCAACACCATCAACAGCTGTACGCTGACCCGCTAAAGAAACCTGATTCAAGTCTTTCCAACGTGACACAGCAAACACAGAAGTCATTAAATCAAATCCATGTTCCTTGGCAAAAGTCGCCGCATAAGCTAAACGTAATTCAAAACATTTCTGACAACGAGCTGATCGTTCACCCAAATGTTCTACCCCCTTCACCGCATCCAAATAAATCTGATGATCATATTCCCCTTCATAAAAAGGTACATGATAGCGTTCACAAACCTGCTTATTTTGTTCCAAGCGATGTTGATACTCTGTCGCTGGATAAATATTGGGATTATAAAAAAGAACAGCAAAATCAATCCTCATACCAGCAAGACGCTCAATAGCTTCGACAGAACAAGGGGCACAACAAGACAACAGGAGTAATCGCTTACCCTGTAATTGACTTTCCAATAGTTGCGTTGACTTTTGTTTCATAACTGTGTACTTTAAACAAGAATTACAGAAATGACAAGAGAAGAGAAATGCTAAAATACATTACCACACTTTTAATCACAATTTTCACAATCACATCTGCCAACGCATTGGATCATAAATACGGTGGATTTGTAACAGCATTTGGAGCCTATACTGACCCAGATCAAATCACACAAGAACAAGAAGATAAAAAAGACTTCATCGCTGATTCAGAAGCATGGTTAATCCTAAAACAAAAATTTGGCATCTTAACACTCGGTGGATATATCCAACTGGAAACAGAAGCTGACAGCGCCTTAAAAGAAGGATATTTATTTGTACAAACAGAAATGCTCCGTATCGAAGCCGGTCGCACAAAAAACATTGCTGAAAAATTACATATCGCAATCCCAGATGCATCAGGCATGCGTTTCAACCGCAAAGGATATGTATACAAAATGTTTGATTACCAAAATGTCACACCTGTATCATCAACAGCACTGACAACAGACGAACATACTCAAAAAGTCTCAATTGTGACTGCTCCATATTATGGCTTCCAAATCGGAGGATCTTACATCCCAGGATCATATAATGGCGGAGGCGCAGACCTAGACCGTACAAAAGATTTTAACACATTTAAAAACGGATATGCAGGAACATTACGTTATACATACGACAATGGATATCGTAATTTCGCGTGGTCTGCAGGTTATCTTGAATTAAATGGAATGAATGAATTCCGTTCAGACCCAATTGGATATTTATACTTTTCATCAGATCGTCGCCAAGAATATTCATCAGGAATCAATGTTGGATGGGGAAATATCACACTTGGATTATCAGGTCGCATCATCAAAGAAACAGATCCGATCGCTGTGGATGGTATAACTAATTCTCAAGATGGCTTCACTGTTGCAGCAGGTATGGGATATAATTTCCTTAAAACATCAACAACATTATCATACCAAAAAACAGAAACGGAAGGTGATGTAACAAACGAAGAAATTGATACAACTGAAATTTTTCAATTCAGCACAAAATATACAGCCAAAAAAGGGTTTGATATCTGGACAGCAATCGGGCAAGTCAACTTTATCGATGAAACAAAATTACCTGAAAATGGTCAAAAAGGAATGTTCTGGAGTGTAGGAACAACTCTGACATTCTAAGCAGAAAGTAATGTGCGGATCATATCCTTTGGATCTTCCGCACCAAAAATCGAAGCCCCTGCAACAATTTCTGTTGCACCAACGCTTAATACTTCTTTGATTGTATACTGATTGATACCACCATCTACTTCAATAGGAAGTGTCGGATACGCTTGATGAATAGCTTCAATTTTTTCCAAACAACGTCCATCAAATCCCTGTCCGCCAGCGCCAGCCTTCACACACATCACAAGAATGAAATCAGCACGTTCTAAATACGGTTGAATAGCAGAAAGAGGTGTATGAATATCAATCGCCACCCCAGCTTTTTTACCAGCTTGTTTAATACGATAAAATAAATTAGGCTCTGGACGAATTTCAGCATGAAAAGAAATACGATCTATCCCCAAAGAAAGAAGCGTATCAATATAAGCCCCAGGCTTTTTAACCATTAAATGCACATCCAATGGTAATGAGGTCATTTGACGTAACCCAGCAATATCTTGTAATGAAAAAGCGTAATTTTCAACAAATATACCATCCATCATATCCACGTGCCACCCTGTAATCCCAGTTTGAGTATAATAAGGAATCACATCTTTCCACTGAGATGAAGGAATAGATAAAATACTTGGGTACAATTTATGCTTCATTACAGATGCTCCTTAATCCAATTCTTAACTTTGTTTAAATAATTTTGTTCTGGCTCTTCCGCCAAATGTGTTGCCTGATCGAGTATTGCTTGATGATGAGCACTTTGCAAAATACCAAGTACCGCAGAATGTTGAGGAGAAACAAGAGCTCCCCCTTGTTCCGATAACTGAGAAACCCCTAATTGAATAGGACGCCCAAATACATGTTGAGCCAATTTAGGTAAATGCTTTAATTGAGAATGTCCACCTGTTAAGATAACCTTTTGAACCACATTCATTAAGCCCTTTGTCTGTAAATCAGCCTTCGCCATCTCTAAAATTTCTTCCACACGTCCAGAAGTAATTGATGTTACATGGGACTTAGCCCCAGTAATACGTTCTTCATTCCCCATAGTATTCTGCATGACAATATCAATACTTTTAATATGATCATCATTTAAAACAATCGCCGAACCATGCGCCTCTTTTAAACGCTGAGCTTCTTTGGCATCCACACGAAGCATACGCATTAAATCTTTTAAAATTACATCTCCGCCAAAACCAATATTTCCAACGTACACTAAAATTCCACGGAAAAACACAGATAGGGAAACAGTCCCAGCCCCAATATCCAAAACAGCAACACCTAATTGACGATCATCTTCTGATACAATCGACAACCCAGATGCATAAGGCACCGCCACAAACTTAAGCACATTCAAATGACAACGCTGTAAAACAGACGTCACATCATGATAAATAGATTGAGGAATAGTCACAAAATGACACACAACTGAAAGGTGACACCCAATCATGCCACGTGGATTCTCAATATTTTTCTTTTCATCCAACGCATAATGTAATGGAAAGCAATGAATCAACTTTTCATCTTTAAAACGATTAAAAATATTTTGAGTTTGAAGTAATTTTAAAATATGCTCATCTGATACAGCATGCCCATAATCAAGATCCATAGATGATTGAATCTTATATGATCCAAGGGAAATCCCACTGACACCGACAAAAACATCACGAATAGAATAGCCAACTTGCTTTTCAAGCTTATCAACCACCAACCCAATAGCATCCGCCAATTTCGATAAATCAGTAATGACACCATTTTGAAGAACGGTATTTGGAACCATCGCAGAACCGCAAATCTCCAAACGTTCATCAGGATATATCTTCGCCGTCACACACGTAATGCGTGATGTCCCAATATCTAACGCTGTAATAATTGATGATTTCATAAGCGGTCCAATCTATTTTTCATATGATAATTATATACTAATTTACCAAGAAAATGGATAAGGGTCAAATATTATTTAAAAAAGGGGTTGCATTTTAATATTAGCTGAGTATATAATAGCCGTCACTTAACGGATGCAAGCGTAGCTCAGCTGGCTAGAGCGCCACCTTGCCAAGGTGGAGGTCGCGAGTTCGAACCTCGTCGCTTGCTCCATTTAAAATGAAAAGATGTCCCTCTATGGGACATATTTTTTTACTCTGTATCTAAACAAAAAAGCGCCCCATACGGAACGCTTTTTTTTCAACTTCACAATGCTTAAATTAACTGAGAAACTTTACGATTTTCCTTAATGTAATCCATTACGACGGTATCCATCCCCTCTGGAATGACTTCAACACCTGAGGTTGAAAGCTTTTCAATAACATCCAATAATGTAAATGGTGAATGTAAGGAAACTTCGAGACGTTTAAGATTATCATATCCACCAGCTTCGCGGTCAAGAAATGAAACAACATCTGTTACAAACAATCCTTCAGAAAGCAATAAATCAATTGCATCCTTCGCGGATCCACCAGAAGTCGTCACATCTTCGATTACAAGAACTTTCATTCTCTTTTTCCAAGAAGATTCAACAATAACCGACTTATTGCCAGTTGCCTTCGGACCTTCTTTTCGAGGAGTAATCACAGGCTTTCCAAGATAATCCCCAAGCAAGTTCGCAATACCAATACCGCCATAAGGAGCACCAGCAATGTAATCAAACTCGATTCTTTTCGATTTAATCAGCTGAGCCAAATGAAAGCACATCATCCGCTTAAGCTCCGGAAACATATTAACATCCGAAATACTCGCGAATATCGGTGATTTTCCACCTTTAGCGAGATCACGCCAGGAGCTTTCATCAGCACTTGGTGCAATCCAAATCAAACCGCTTTCAACAACTTCCGATAACATTAATACGGAAAATGGCTGTGTCCAGTCATCATTAACAACTGAATTAAATGCACGGCGCCAACCACGACCTACAACTTCCGGAGCTCGACCATCTAAATACTTTTTTTTGGTCAAACCACTACTAATAGGGAAGACTGATCGTTTTCCTGAATAATGCAAAAATTCAAGGTCGCCACCTTGTTTACCATACCCTGGTCCCAAAATATGACATAATGGTTGATCCGGGTAATATTCAAGTTCAATCGCACGTATAATCTCCATCGCATAAGACTTCGTTGATCCAACAACCAATCCAACACGATCAGATAATCCGGCTTCATGTACTTGCATAACAATATTCTGGTAAACGGTAATACCACCTGCATTTAAATTTTGAATATTTTCGCCATCCGGATTAGAAGAAGCACAAACAATGTAAACACAAAGTTCATTATCAGATTCTAAATACGGCATAACAACATCTTTTACCCCCATATATGGAGTCAAAGTAACAATGTCTGGCTCAAAATTCAACATATCCGCAGCTGCCCAAGCAGATTGAGTATCAAATATATCCCCGTGTTTAACATCAAGAACAACCACCAACCCATGTTCATACTTTGCATAATTACAAGCTTCCATCATCGCTTCACGATTTTCAGGAGTAGCCTCATAAAACGCTAAATTCGGTTTAACACCCACGATATGGGGTGCATGTGAATCAATTTGTTTTTTTAAATAAGGCAATAATCCCCCAGCAGCAGCAATTTCTGCTTCCATTTCTTTAGTAGGATCAAGGCCTAACATTAATTGCGTCCCTTTGTCAGCAATTAAACGATCTAATTTTTCAAAACCGTTTTCAATAATTTCATCAACCTCTGGCTGAACATTCGTTTGTTTCATAAGCAAATTTTTTTATGATTTATAAATTGAATAAGATTTAGAGACTTTACTCTTAAAGCATAAATAGAATTTTGTCAAATATATTTAACATTGCAAATTCAAAACACTTCCCATACAATACAGTGATAAAAAATGAAATATAGAGGACAAAATGAACGTAAGTATAATTGGCCCAGGCCGCTGGGGATCTTTTCAAACATGGTACCAATCACATATTGGAAACACGCCACTACTCTATGGACTGGCTTCTGATCCAATATTCCAAGAACTGTCAAAAACACGTAAAAACGAATACCTCACATTACAAGAAAACGTATCATTTACAACAGACCTCAATAAAACACTTGAAAACGACATCATCATTATTTCAATCCCATCTCAAAGACTACGTGGATTATGTAACGCAATCAAAGACACAAAAATAAGCCTAAAAGATAAAATATTTGTACTCTGTATGAAGGGAATTGAAACTGAAACAGGCAAACGCCTCTCACAAATTATGCACGATGAACTTGACGGAGTAAAACCTGTTGTACTTGTTGGACCGGGACATGTACAAAGTCTAACAAACAAAATACCAACATGTATGGTAATAGATTCAAATTCAGAAAATAATAAAAAAATCATCTTTGAAAAATTTTCATCCCCTCTCATCCGCTTATACGAAGGATGCGACTTAGTTGGATCAGAAATTGGTGCCGCAACAAAAAATATCATCGGAATTGTGGCCGGAATGCTCGATGGCATGAAATATACTGAGCTCAAAGGCGCTCTAATGGCACGTGGAACATATGAAATCAGTAAACTTATCCAAGCAGCCGGTGGAAATAAAATGTCTGCCTATGGTCTCGCACACTTAGGGGATTACGAAGCAACTCTTTTTTCAAAATACAGCCATAATCGCATGTACGGAGAAAAATTCATTAACGGTGAAATTATGGAAAAACATGCCGAAGGCGTCGAAACATTAAAGGCCATTATCACTCTCAAAAAACAATTCGCTGTGGAAATGCCAATCTGTGAAACATTATATGAAATCTTATTCGAAAACAGAGACTTTAAAGAAGCATTTAAAGAGTTATTCAACCGCCCACGCAAATGTGAATTTTAACCTTTGACAAACAAAGAAAAATAACATACACTGCCCTCATTAAAATAATATAAACTCTCCATAATTCAATTTTGGGGAGATTATAAATGAAAATGGTGTAAATAAATACACCAATTTCATTTTTTAAAACCTAAAGGATACAAAATGAAAAAACTACGTAATATTGCTATTATTGCTCACGTGGACCACGGTAAAACAACTCTTGTGGACAACATGTTAAAACAAAGCGGAGCATTCCGTGATAACCAATCAATCGAAGACCGTGTAATGGACTCAAACGATTTAGAAAAAGAACGTGGGATCACAATCTTAGCAAAATGTACATCAATTGAATGGAACGACTACCGTTTCAACATTATTGACACACCAGGCCACGCTGACTTTGGTGGAGAAGTAGAACGTATCCTCTCAATGGTAGACGGTGTAGTATTATTGGTAGACAGTGCCGAAGGATCGCTTCCACAAACAAAATTCGTATTAACAAAAGCACTTGGATTGGGCATGAGACCAATCGTAGTAATCAACAAAGTTGATCGCGGTGATGCACGTCCACATGAAGTACATGATGAAATCTTTGACTTATTTGATAAACTAGGCGCAAACGAACAACAATTAGACTTCCCAACATTATTTGCTGTGGGACGTGACGGATGGGCTGTAAACGACTTAGAAAATGACGAACCAAAAGATTTAACACCTTTATTCGAATTAATCACAAAACACGTACCAGAACCAAAATGCGAACCAAATAAACCATTTGGAATGATTGCAACAATGATTGAATCAGACAAATACGTAGGTCGTATCCTAACTGGAAAAATTATGCAAGGAACTGCAAAAGTTGGACAAACTGTAAAAGCAATGGATAAAGATGGAAACTTAATTGAAAATGCAAAAATTTCAAAAATCTTATCTTTCCGAGATATCCAACGTGTACCAGTAGAAGAAGCTCATGCAGGTGAAATCGTATCAATCGCAGGATTCTCAAAAGCAACAGTGGCTGATACATTATGTGCACCAGAAGTAACAGAAGCATTTGAAGCAGATCCAATTGATCCTCCTACCTTAACAATGACATTCGCAGTGAATGATTCACCATTGGCAGGAACGGAAGGAACAATGTTAACATCACGTGTAATTGGTGATCGTTTAATGAAAGAAGCTGAAAGTAATATCGCATTGGAAGTACGTCCAACTCAAGATAATTCAGGATTTGAAGTATCAGGTCGAGGCGAATTGCAATTAGGCGTATTAATTGAAACAATGCGTCGTGAAGGATTTGAATTATCAATTTCTCGTCCACGTGTACGTTTCGACAAAGACGAAAACGGCAATACAACTGAACCAATGGAAGAAGTAATCATCGACGTAGATGATGAATTCAGCGGAGCAGTAGTAGAAAAGCTTTCAAAACGTAAAGCTGAAATGACTGACATGCGTCCATCAGGTGGTGGAAAAACACGTATCACATTCTTGGCTCCTTCACGTGGATTAATCGGATATTTATCTGAATTCAGAACGGATACACGCGGAACAGGAATCATGAATCGTATGTTCCACAGCTATGGCCTATACAAAGGTCCATTAGAACGTCATCGTAACGGTGTATTGATCTCAACAGAAAATGGAATAGCTGCTGCATATGCTCTTTGGAATATGGAAGATCGCGGAACAATGTTCATCGGCGCACAAACAAAAGTATATACTGGAATGATTATTGGGGAATGTAATAAAGATCGTGATCTTGAAATTAACCCAATCAAAGGTAAACAGCTTACAAACGTACGTGCATCTGGAACAGACGAAGCCGTAAAATTGCAACCAATTAGACGATTTAATTTGGAAGAATCAATCTCATACATTAACGATGATGAATTGGTGGAAGTAACACCACAAAACATTCGTTTCCGTAAACGTATTCTTGATTCTATACAACGTAAACGTGCATCACGTACAGAAAAACAAATCTAAAAAAAAGACCCAAAAGGGTCTTTTTTTTATTGAATAATGGCATCAATATCTAAAACATCAATAACCCCATCCTCATTCAAATCTGTTGCATTAAGTGTTCCAGCACATTGATGACATGAATACATCAACTTTAAATACTTTTTTTCCAATAATGAAGGAACCAAATCAGATTTTTTCTTATCAGGATTATTTTCAACAAAAAAAGTATAAAGTCCTTTTGTATGTTTACGACTATTACAACTTTTACATGCCCAAATAATATTATGTATTCCTTGGATCTTATCACATAAAGAACAACGACTATTAATCTTGATACTTTTTGGAATAATATGATCTTTCGTTAAATTATCTACTGAACCACAATAAGAACAACATTTTTCAGCATCTATAAACTGCAAATCTTCACGCATAATATCCGACCAAGAAATTTCACCAGATTTTAATTTACGAAAAGTAGTTTTAATCATTCCATAATGATTACCTTTAGCAGTCGCATTATCACCAGTTTTCATAGCACTTTTAACAATAATCTTAGCATATTGATAAAAAATTAAATCTTTAATTGTCTGAACTTCTCTATCTGGCATCAATATTCCCTTCTGCAATACTAAAAGATTATAAAAAAATGGCGGATGGGAAGGGATTCGAACCCCCGGTAGGCTTCCACCTACACACGCTTTCCAAGCGTGCGCCTTCGACCGCTCGGCCACCCATCCAAAATAATGAGATCAGTGTAATAAATCACACACCCTTTGTCAAAGACAAAAAAAGCTGTCATGCAAACACATAACAGCTTTTTAAAATCAAAAAAATATTCTTACTTATTCAGAAACTTTTTTCACATCAACAGCAGATTCGCCTTTTGGTCCATTTGCTAGTTCATATTCAACTTTGTCACCTTCTTTAATATTTTCAGATAATCCTGATTTATGAACAAAAACATCTTTTGTTCCTGCATCAGGTGCAATAAATCCAAAACCTTTAGTAACGTTAAACCATTTAACTGTTCCAGTAGCCATAATAAAACTCCTTTTTATGTATCTACAATCTAATTTTTCCCTTCACCATGAAAAGAAAACGTAAAAGTACGTATTGAAGAATAAAACAGGATGCCTTAAAACTGGCAATAACGAAACTTTAACAAAAACAAGTTTAGCACCCATAAAAAAAAACCACAAGTAAAATCGGGAAATACGCTTGACTCGTCCAAAGGGACATGATACTTTTGATCCACCTTAATGTGCGGACGTGGCGGAATTGGTAGACGCGTAGCGTTGAGGTCGCTATGAGGTTAACTCCTCGTGGAAGTTCAAGTCTTCTCGTCCGCACCATAAATAATATCCCATTTGGGATATTTTTTTATAAAAAAGGCTTGCATCTAAAATTTAAATCGGATACATTATCAATCACCAATTCGCGGGTGTGGCGGAATTGGTAGACGCAAGGGACTTAAAATCCCTCGATCGTAAGATCGTGCCGGTTCAAGTCCGGCCACCCGCACCATTTATTAAATGGTTTAAAAAGAACGTCCCTTCAGGGACGCTTTTTTTTATTCTATACTAAACTTGATAATTCTTTTAAAGATTCAGGTAATAACTTCTCAAGCGTCACATCATCCCCTAACTGACGATATAAACGTGTCACAACACCATGAGCCTCCAGACGTTTATACCCTAAATTAGTAAGAGCAGATACAGCTTCTTCAATAACTGTTGCCTCATGCGTCGCATCTGCATGAGCTTTAGCCACAAACATATCCCCACTTGTTGGCAATGAACCAACTTTGGCTTGAAGTTCTGTAATTAAACGAGCCGCCAACTTAGGACCAACACCTGACACAGGTTTAAAAGCATCTTTATCCCCTGAAATAATAGCATTATAAATATGATCCGCAGATAATGAAGACAAAATAACCATCGCCACTTTATTCCCAACACCTTGAACATCCGTCAAACGAAGAAACCAATCTTGTTCGCTCGTTGAACTAAAACCATATAAATGAATATGATCCTCACGAACATGAGTTTCAATCAATAAATTAACTTCCGAACCTTCATGCATATTTGCCAAAGTACGTCCTGAACAAAAAATACGATATCCAACCCCGCCAACCATAACAATCGCAGAATCAGAATAAATCGTATCAACAATACCAATTATTTTTCCTATCATAAATCCAATTGTACCAATCCACCAATCAAAAGACAATTGATTTTTTAAAATCTCTTCGCTATACTCACCTCATCAAAAAAAAACAATAAACTAATAGGAGCTAAAAAGTGGCAGGACATTCAAAATGGGCAAACATCCAACACCGTAAAGGGGCACAAGATAAAAAACGCGCAAACGTATTTACTAAAATCGCACGTGAAATCACAGTTGCAGCGAAATTAGGTGACCCAGATCCTGATACAAATCCACGTTTACGTTTGGCAATGGCAGCGGCTCGTAAAGCATCAATGCCAAATGATAATATTAAACGTGCGATTGCAAAAGCTGATCCAGCATCAGGTGAAGGTGATTACCAAGAAATGCGTTACGAAGGTTATGCACCAGGTGCAATTGCAATTATCGTAGAAGCATTATCAGACAATAAAAATCGTACAGCATCAGAAGTGCGTTCAGTATTCACAAAACAAGGTGGAAGCATGGGCGCAGAAGGATCAGTAGCATTTTCTTTTAATCGCGAAGGAATGATCATGTATAAAGCAGAAGTAGCTGATGAAGATACAATGATGGAAGCAGCAATTGAAGCAGGTGCTGAAAACTGTGAATCATCAGAAGAAGGTCATATCGTCACATGTGCAGTAGAAGATTTCCATACAGTATCATCTGCATTATCTGAAAAATTTGGCGACGCTGAAAAAGCTGAATTAACTTGGACAGCAACAAATACAGTAGAAGTAAGTGGTGAAAAAGCTGAAAAATTAGAAAAATTCATTGATGCATTAGAAGATCTAGACGATGTTCAAAAAGTATTCACAAACGCTGAATTTGAATAAAGAAAAGAGGCTACTATGAAGATTATACAATATGATAATAAAGACTTTATAGTAGCCACCATTTGTGTTGTTGAAAATGAAAACAACGAAATATTAATGATCAAACATAAAAGAGGCCCGTTCTTGGATCTGTATAATTGCCCTGGTGGTAAATTTGAAGATGGAGAAGAAAATCTGTTTGAAACCAGTATCAATGAAACACAAGATGAAACAGGTGTCACACCTGAAAATCTAAAATACATTGGTGAAATTTATTTTGAAAATAAAGAAAATATCCCAAACTTTTTCGTTGAAGTCCATTACACAAATACATCTAACGGAAATCCTGTCGGAGAAAATGAAGAATGTTTTTCAATGTGGGTGGATAAAAATAATTTACCCTATAATGAAATGCAACCAAAGGATACCGAATTATTTGGCCATATTTTAAATACAGAAAAACACCCCTTTAAACTCTATAAAAAAATCGATACATTTTTCGAACTCGGTCAAGAACGTTAATCAATCAAATTATTTCATGAAAATTTTATTCGAAGGTTTATGGAATAGATTTGAAAACGAACGGAGTTTATGTATAATTAAATGACTGAGTTTTCATAATTAAATATTCCGTAAAAAATTCGGAGAAAAGGACGCGAAATGATCATTTTAGGAATAGACCCAGGCCTAGTAAACACTGGTTGGGGTATTATCAAAGTTGAAGGCAATAAAAACACCTATATTGCAGATGGAACAATTAAAACAAAATCAACAACTGAAATGTCTATCCGCCTCATGCATCTTTATACTGAACTCAAAAAAGTAATTGATGAATACAAACCAAGTATCTGTGGCATTGAAACAGCATTCGTAGGTAAATTTGCTAAATCAGCATTGGCCCTTGGACAAGCGCGTGGAATCGCACTCTTAACACCCGCAATTTTTAATGTAAGTGTAATGGAATTTACACCAAACCAAATTAAAAAATCAATCGTAGGCGGTGGACACGCACAAAAAGGCCAAATTGACATGATGGTTAAAACCTTACTTAGGATTCAAAAATGTGACAGTGAACATTCAGCAGACGCCTTGGCTATCGCCCTTACCTCCGCATTTAACAATCATTTGACAAATATATAACGTATGCTAAAGTTAAATAAGAAAATAAAAGTCAAATCTTAAAATTATATAAAACATGAACATTAAATTGATTAATGACCTTGAAGGGGCTCAAATTCACATCAATGGTGAAGTAAAAAGCCCAACAGAATTTTGGCAAACCTTCGAAAATAAATTTGAAAAAGGAACACTCACCCTCAAATTTATAAATACACTGCCAGAAGAAATTACTGATTTATCTCTGCCAACACAATCGAAAGGCCTTGATGAAAATGGTAAAAAAATAAATATCTTATTTAATTTTACCAACAGTACTTTTGAAAAGGGGAAAGATGAAGAAAACGGCGATACAATAATTGTATCAAACGTAGAAGTCATAACCGCCCCAATAGAAATGGAAATAAAAGTTTCACGGTGAACCACAGACTACGCATGAAATCTCTTACGATCAGAAATGATCTGTAAGGGATTTCTATTTTACTAGTGTCCAGATTCTATAACCATTTGACAAATATATAATCTATGCTAAATTAACGAAAAATAAATAAAAATTATAAATATGGAAAAAATAACAATCGGAGCATTTTGGAGTGAAATCCTAATGTTATGTCAAATTGACGGTCTTCCAGTATCTCTGCGAGGAAAAATAGAAGACAATGTATTAACATTAGACACGAGTGAACCAAGAATGGTGTCAAACATAGATGTACAAACAGTGGAATTAACCGCATGTGCATGGGGAAGGATGAAAGATGAAAAAATAATGATCTTATTCAATTTTGAAAACGCAACTTTCAAACAAGAAACAGATCAAATTATTATTGAAAATTTCAGCTATACAACAGCCCCAATAAAAACAAAAATTAAAAAAGCATCCTAAATAAAGCCTCTTACTAAATAATTAGTAAGAGGCTTTATTTTATTCCCATTCTAACAAACGTTCTAAATACTCATAGTCCGAATATTTCGGAGCCTTTGCCCCATTCGGTCGAGCAGGATATCCTTGGTTTTCATTTTGATATTTTAATGAAAGCGTTTTTATATTTTGATGATACATCGCAATTAAATCTTCCATACTTTCATCAAATACAGTATCCAAACCACCCTCATCCCGTTTTCCAATTAATTGACGATAAACCAACTGAGAAACTTTACCTGAGACACCATGATATCCACCAGCCTCTGCAATCATCGCGGCAATCACTAACTGAGGCGCATATCCACCGTACACTTCTTTCTCTGATGGAGCTTTTCCAGTTTTATAATCAAGCACTGAAACGGTCCCATCTTTCAAAACATCAATACGATCTGCCTTCGCAGTCATCGCAAAAGAACTATCCAATTGAACACGTCCCTCAATTTCAGCAAACGATTGTGCAATATTGGATGACTGTAATTCTTGTTCAACAACCCAAGCGGCAATCTGATCTGTACGACGTAACCAGAATAATTGTAAATTCAAAGGAACCTTAGATTCAACAATTGCACGCTTAAAAGCTTCTTGCAATCCATCAACTGTCCAAGGCAATCCTGATTTTAATTGAGCATCCAACACATCATGAATAATTGTCCCAAAATCAGCAACACCCATCGGCTCATTTAATCCATCCAATTGACGCAATCTTAAAATATATTTCGCATAAATTTCATATGGATCACGCATCCAACGTTCAACATTCGTTGCCGATAACACACGTGGTCGAACGGAAACCGGAGGATATGGAACAGGACGTGACACAGGATGTCCCTGATCATCTTCTGGAAAATCAAGTTGCCCAGCGGAATAAACTAAATCAGATTCAGGTAATGATAATCCTGATAACCCAAGGACAGCTTTTAATCGTTCAATAAATCGTGAGGTTAATTGAGGTTCTCCTCCACGTTTAACAGAACGCGTAAATAACACCTGTGGCAAACACAAAAAGTTCGCAAAATCATGCGCCATCAATCCAACCTTACGTGACAAAGATGGAAGCCCCAAAGACACACGCATCTGATCATTTAAAAAAGGATCATCACGACGTAACGATGGAAACACTCCTTCACTAAGCCCAGCCACAATAACAAGATCAGCTGTCATCAATCGAGATTCAATTGGCCCCACCATAAAACATTTGTGTTCACGCGCTTCTGGACGAACAGATGATAAATTAAATAAATGATCCAATAAACCACCATATGATTCACGTGGAATATTTTCAGTAATAGATAAAACATGATCGCGCAAGAAATGCATCCCTTGCACATTTAATTCATCTTGCCAAAGCGTTGATGATAGTTGCTCTGCCAATTGCAAATGTAATTGAAAGGCAGTACCAAATGAGATAAATTCTTCACGCATCAACAAACGAAGAGGTTGAATTAAATTCTGATACCACGATAAATAACCATACGCCAGCGGATAATCTGTTTGTAATAAAGAGGCATGATCTTGCAACACATCATGCATACGTCCAACGCGATATTTACGTGCAAAAGATTCTAATTCTCTGACCGCATCCACTTGTCCTTCATATGTAATCAAATCAGATTTCAATAAGGATAGAACAGATAAAACATCATCATCCCAAACAGCTTTAAATACTAAACGTAAAAATTGCCCACCAGACACAGAACCAAAAGGAACACCAGCACTATCATCCACAAATAAATTCAAACGATTAAATAATGTTTTTAACCGTTTCATTAATAATTGATCAGGAGTTACTATCATAACAGACTGCCCAGCTTGTTGAGCTTGGTATACGCGCCCTGCAATCACACGGGCTTCCATTACTTCTGTATCACATTCTGCAAATTCAATTCCTTCTAACACATCTGCTGTAAAAGGTGCAGCATCCATCCATTCATCTGTTGAATGTGCGGGTAACATCATCTGGGACGCTAAACGACCACGTTCTGATAAAACGGGTAAATCCTCTTTAAAAGGCAAAGGTTGAATAACTGAACGATCAATCCCCATACGATCTAATAATAATTTCATACCATACTGAGGATGTGTTTCCCCTAAATCAGACCATACAGACTCATGCAATCCCATATCACACGCAGGCAATACTACCTGCCCATTAGACATACTCGCAACAGTATCAAGTAACACACGGGTCGCAGGCAAAGATCCAGTTGATCCAGCAGCAATCACACGCCCAGTCTTTTTATGTTTTAAAAATTCCATAAATGAATATAAACGACGTACACGCGCATCCGAAGGATCAATCACATTTGATTCTTTTAAAATAGCCGGCCAAAATTGAATAATAATTTTCAAAAAATCAAAACTCTGTTTAAAATATTCTGAATATTGATCTGTTGAAATATCTTGTAAAGCATCAATCGAAAGCTGCTCATTCTTCATATAATCAATTAACCTAGCCAATTCCCCTGCCATACCAAATGCATGATCATATGACAAATGCTGATGCTCTTGCTGAACCAACTTAGTTAAAATAAACAAACGATCAATGGGATCAATTACATCAAAATCATCCACCCCAAATGAAACATCATCAATATCAAAAAATTCTTCTTCCTGTTCCCCGGCTGAATCAAATGGAATAAGCTTTGGAATCATCAACGCTGTTTTTCCAGAACGTTCTAACAATGCACTTTCAAAAGCACGACACACACGACGGGTCGGTAATAAAATAATATCATCAGCAACATGATCTGCTGACGACAAAACATAATCCGCTAATGCAGATAAAAAGTTCACACCATAAGGAATATTAAAAACTTGTTTTGTCATAAACACTATGATAAAAAAGATAAATAGAAAAAGAAAGGACTTTTTAATATGCGTATTGCAAGTTTTAATGTTAATTCAATCAGAGCTCATCTACCAAACATGTTAACGTGGCTAAAAAATGAACAACCTGACATCGTATTACTCCAAGAATTAAAATGCATGGACAATCAATTTCCATACGAAGTAATCGAAGCATTGGGATACAATTGCGCAGTACATGGACAAAAAAGCTGGAATGGCGTAGCGATTCTATCAAAATTTCCAATTGAAGAAACTGTTAAAAACATGCCAACATTTCCAAATGACATCCATTCACGTTATATTGAATGTTACACAGGCGGAGTACGTGTAGCAGGACTTTACCTTCCAAATGGAAATCCAGTACCCTCTGAAAAATTTGATTATAAACTCAAATGGATGAACGCATTAAATACACACGCACGTCGTATTTTTAATTATGATGAACCTGTAATCATTGGCGGAGATTTTAACGTAATCCCAACAGATAAAGATGTATACAGTCCTGAAAGTTTCCGCAAAGATGCTGTAATGCAACCGGAAACACGTGCAGCCTTTTTCGAACTTGAAAAACAAGGATGGCAAGACGCACTTAAAAAAATAAAAGGCGAAGATGCTATTTATTACACATACTGGGATTACCGTCGTGGCGCTCGCCAAAACAACAACGGAATCCTACTCGATTTCTTTATGCTGAATAAACCAGCTCAAGAACTCTTAATCGATGGAGGAATTCATGACGAACCACGTGATGATGAAAAACCATCTGATCACACACCAATCTGGATTAAATTAAATAAATAAGGAAGAATAAAATGACTAAAATCATCTGTGCCGCATACGGCTACGGAGCATTTAAATTTGGCGCTCATAAAGGGGCTCAAAAAATGTATGAAATTTTAACCGAACAAGGATTGGACACAATCTTATTGGAACCAGACTGTCACCCAACAGATAACAGCCGTGAAGACCGTATCTTATGTGCAAGTACCTTTTCAAAAAAATTAGCTGATACAACAGCACAATTTGATAAACCAATTATTATTGGTGGGGATCACAGTATTGGAAATGGATCATGGAGCGGAATTTACAAACGCCTCTCTGAACAAAAACCTGATTATAAAATGGGACTCATCTGGATTGATGCCCATATGGATTCACACACACCAGAAACAACAGAAACAGGAACACCACATGGAATGCCATTAGCAGCACTACTCGGATACGGAGATCAAAGCATGTGTGAAATTGGAAAATCATGTGCAAAAGTATTACCAGAAAATTTAGTCTTAATTGGTACACGTTCATATGAAAGTGGTGAAGAAGAATTACTAAAACGCCTAAACGTAAATATCATTCATATTGATGACTTCAAAAGAGATATTAACGCAGCCATTAAAAGCGCCGTTAAAACATTAACTGAAAAAACAGACGGTTTCGGAATCTCATTTGACCTAGATGTATTGGATCCAACATGTCTACCAGGGACAGGATGCCAAGAACCAAATGGAATGTCCGTTGAAGAAGCTTTTAAAATTTTAGAAGAACTAAAAAAACATAAAAATAAAATCATCGGACTGGAAATGGTTGAATATTTTCCAGAACTCGACAAAAAAGATATGTCATTAAAAGTATACATGGATATTCTTAAAATATATCAAAGCATGTTAGCATAAAAAAATCTGAAAATTCAGGGGAAATCAACCTCCCCTGAACAGTAAAGATTATAGATTGACAAATACAAAAACACCCTTTAAACTAAAGCAAATAATAAACAAACGAAAGGGAAGATTCGTCATGAAAAAATCTGAAAAAATCAAAGAAAAATTAAAAGTAGCTGCACACAAAACACGTGTGAAATTTCATGAAGTAAAAAACTTCATCAAAAGTACACCACGCCATACATGGTTAATCTTATGTGCAATCATCGCAATCTTATTATTGGTATTGCATATTTTATCACCAAACAAAATGCCTGAAAAATCAGCACAAACACAAATCGCTCGTAAAGAAATCGATGTAACGCCAAAATTCGATATCGTACGTGTTGAAAATGGAAAAGCTGTGATCGCAGGTCGTTCAATGGCTGATACAGAAATTCACATCATGTCAGGTGACAAAGAAATTGGTGTTGAAAAAACAGACGAACGTGGCGAATTTGTATTCTTACCAGAAAAAGATTTTACTGCTGGAACATATGAATTATCACTTTGGATTGAAAAAGATGGAAAGAAAATTACATCATCTCAAAACGCAGTATTAACTGTACCAACAGATAATAAAGAAACAGTAGCGGTACTAGTAGGCGGAACAAAAAAAGCACAATTATTACAAGCTCCAAAAGGTGAAGAAATTGGATCATTAAAAATTGCAATGGTTGAATATAACTTCAAAAATACATTCCGCGCAGAAGGTCAAGGAACAGCAGGGACAAAAGTAAACCTTTACATCGATAACCAATTTATCGAAGCTGTAAAAGTAGATGAAGATGGAAAATGGAATGCAGAAGTTGAACAAACATTAACACAAGACAAAGCATATAAACTACGTGCGGATATGGTTAATGAAAAAGGAATCGTAATTTCTCGTGTTGAAAATGAATTCTCAACAGACCGTTATGAAGGTGATGCAAAAACATACGTTGTGAAAAAAGGTGATTGCCTATGGCGTATCGCACGTCGTGAATACGGACGTGGAATTGATTATGTATTAATCTTCAAAGCAAATAAATCACAAATCAAAAATCCTGATTTAATTTATCCAAATCAAATATTTGCAATTCCTGAAAAGAAATAAAATAAAAGCCCCTAACAAGGGGGCTTTTTTTTTATAATAACTATTGAACTTGAAATTCGTACACTCCATCCTGTTCCTGAACAGGTTTAAGAAGTCGTCCATTTTCAAGACCAAGTCCATTTTCAGAAATTTCAAAAATTTCATCAGAGCGAAAATCGTTTAAAAAAATAGCTTCAATACCAAAAAGCTTACTTTGACGTTTTCGAAGACCTTTTAATGAATTAGCCGAAGAAATATTCTTTAAGAATAATCTTTCGCCTTTTAATTCCGCAGCAGCTTCATAAGCAATACCTGGTCCTGTTTTTAAAATCATGGTATAGGTTTTAATTTTAACAATATTGTTTTTAGGTACAGAAACTATGCCACAAAAAAAGAAAAAGTCAAGACTTTGTTCCTAAGACCTTAAGCATTAATTTAGAAAATGGATAATCTAACAATTTTGATTTCTCAACCCAAATACCTTCGCTCTCTAAATCAGCATCAATAACTTTTAAACCAAGTTTAAAATGAGAAAAAACATGACGCACTGGTTTTTGATCAATTTGATCAAATTCTTTTGAATCAATTTCAACCCAAGGTAACTCCCACAAGTTTTTCAATAAACCTTCCGTGCGTTTACGAATAAAAACTTTACCATCACGTTCCATCCAAAAAACTTTTCCATATTTCTGAGGCTGCGCTAATTTCGGCTTTGGCTTTGGAAATTGATCCACTTTATTTTTCGCATATGCTTTACAAAATTCTTGAACAGGACAATCCTCACATGAAGGAGACGTAGGCGAACAAAGTGTCGCCCCTAATTCCATTAATGCTGAATTAAAATCGCCACAATGATGATCAGGCATCACCTTCTGAGCTTTAAGACGAGCAGATTCTTCTAATGCTTTTGCAACTTCTGGCAACATATGAAGACGTGCCATCACACGACACACATTTCCATCTACCACAACAATAGATTCATCAAAAGCAATTGACGAGATCGCCGCCGCAGTATAAGGACCAATCCCCTTTAATTTTACCAACTCTTTCGACATTGAAGGAAATTGCCCACCATAATTATCTACTAAATCTTTTGCGGTAAAATGAAGATTACGCGCACGCGAATAATACCCCAATCCTTCCCAAGCCTTTAACACATCATGCTCATCAGCATCTGCCAAATCTTGAAGGGTTGGAAATCTTGTCATCCAACGATTAAAATAATCAATCACTGTCGCAACTGTTGTCTGCTGCAACATAATTTCACTGACCCATACATGATAAGGATTTGGATGGACTTTACCTACCACACGAAACGGCAATTCACGTGCCACATCATAATACCAAGCTAATAATTTTTCTGAAAACTCTCTCATAAAAAGACAGTGTAATGGATATATGGATAAAAGTAAATCAGATAAAAATCCTTTACTTGATTTTTTCAACAGAACTCATTACCTTATAAAGATAAAATATAAGGGCATAAATAGCATGGAAAAAAAATTCATTGAAATCCGCGGGGCACGCGAACACAATCTAAAAAATATAAATATTGATATTCCTAAAAACACTCTGACTGTAATCACAGGTGTATCTGGTTCTGGAAAATCATCACTTGCTTTTGACACAATTTATGCAGAAGGGCAACGTCGTTACGTAGAAAGCTTATCAGCCTACGCACGTCAATTCCTCGACCTTCAAAAAAAACCAGACATTGATACAATCGAAGGATTGGCTCCAGCCATTTCAATTGAACAAAAAACAACATCAAAAAACCCACGTTCAACAGTTGGAACAATCACAGAAATCTATGATTACTTCCGTTTATTATGGGCGCGTGTTGGAATTCCATATTCACCTGCAACAGGTCTGCCAATTGAACAACAAACAGTATCTCAAATGGTTGATCGCACACTTGAACTGGAAGAAGGAACAAAGGCTCTCCTCCTTGCACCAGTGGTACGCAATCGAAAAGGCGAATACAGAAAAGAAATTCTAAGCTGGAAGAAACAAGGATTTGCACGTGTAAAAATTGATGGCGAAACATATGAAATTGACGAAGCTCCAACACTCGAAAAAAATAAAAAACACAACATCAGTATTGTGGTGGATCGTATCGTAATCAAAAAAGGATTGGAAAAACGTCTCGCAGACAGCTTTGAAACAGCACTTAAACTCGCTGATGGATTAACAATCATTGAACGCCTAGATACAAATGAAGAAATTTTATTCTCATCTAAATTTGCGTGCCCAGTATCAGGATTCACACTCGAAGAAATTGAACCACGTCTTTTTTCATTTAACGCACCAATTGGCGCATGCCCAGCATGTAGCGGTCTTGGATTAAAATATGAAATGGCACCTGACTTGATTATCCCTGACGATAATTTAACAATCCGTGGCGGAGCCATTAAACCGTGGTCTCGTAATGGAATGCTTACAACATATGAATACGCCGTTGAAAGTGTATGTAAACACTTTGGTATTTCAATGTCAACACCATGGAAAAAATTATCAAAAGATCACCAAAACATCTTGCTTTATGGAACAGGAGATGAACCAATTGAAATTGATTGGAATGGATGGGTGGTAAATAAACCATTCGAAGGAATTGTCGGAAACCTAGAACGTTTATTCTTAGAAACTGATTCACAACATCGCCGTGATGAATTTGCAAAATATCAACGTCAAATGCCATGTCCAGTATGTCATGGAAAACGACTAAATGACAAAGCTCTTGCTGTAAAAGTAGCGGAAAAAGACATCATCGAAATTACAGAATTATCAGTAAAAGAAGCAGCAGCTTGGTTCAAAGATTTACCTGAAAAACTAAATAAAAAACAAAACGAAATCGCACATAAAATTTTAAAAGAAATTAATGAACGTTTAGATTTCTTAGTAAACGTAGGACTAGATTACCTTAACCTATCACGTACAGCAGGTACTTTATCCGGCGGAGAATCTCAACGCATTCGTTTAGCTTCTCAAATCGGATCTGGATTAACTGGAATTTTATACGTACTTGATGAACCATCAATTGGTCTCCATCAACGTGATAATGATAAATTAATCCACACATTAAAAACCCTTCGTGACAAAGATAATACAGTAATCGTAGTGGAACATGACGAAGACACAATGTACGCAGCCGATTACATCATCGATATGGGACCACATGCTGGAATACATGGTGGTGAAGTAACAGCCAAAGGAACCCCAAATGAAATTATCAAAGATCCAAATTCTTTAACAGGACAATACCTCTCTGGTAAAAAAGGAATTACTGTTCCAACCGAACGTAAAAAAGGAAATGGAAAATACATCGAACTCAAAGGAGCCTCATCAAATAACTTAAAAGATGTAGATGTAAAAATTCCACTTGGAAATATGACATGTATCACAGGGGTATCAGGATCTGGAAAATCAACATTGATTAATCAAAC
>QKJL01000003.1 GCA_003250835.1 Alphaproteobacteria bacterium | reverse complement strand
TGAAAGTGTGCCACCAGGCAGAAGTAATTCTGGTTTTTGAATCTTTTTCATGAAGATCATCCTTAATTTATTGTTAGATGCGCTCACTATAAAACAAGAATTTAAAAAAGTAAAGCATTGGATGAGCTTGACTTTTTAAGAATTCTGTCCTACACTCCGACTTGATAAAAGAATTGTTAAATTTAACCTTATATAGATTATGGAATTAATAAAAGAACACTGGCCCGTTTTCGTTGGTTTTGCTTTGTTAATTTGTACATTAATATTATATTCAATGACAAAAAAAGCACCAGAATCAGACAGCGATTGTCATTGCTGTGATAAATCAAAACGAGAAAAAGATGCGTGTGTAAAATGCATCAATTTAAAGCAGGAAGAACCAGAACAATTGCAAAAGAAACGTGCGTAAAAAACAAAAAACAAAGAGTTGGGAAACCAGCTCTTTGTTGCATAAAAAGAAACCTTAAAAACTCCATAGTATGAGAAAGTATTTACGTTTAGGCCGAATATATGTTCGGCGGAATAAAATTAAATCGATTTTAATTGGAATTGGGATAGTGACAAATAGTGTTATATTCTTTTGGAAAATGGAATATTTTACCCCAGTTTTATTCTTTTCATTAATTGTTGTGTGGCTTATTTACGATAAGCGCCGAGCTTTGAAAAAAGAAGTGAAAAAAAATCAAAATTTAACAAAATCTGTAATTAATTTTAAAAAAATCTAACAAATGAAAAAAGTAGATGCTGTTATCGGGATATTGTTAATCTGTTTAGGATTAACATTATTGTATCTTAAAAGTTTGAGTATTCTAACTGTAATTGCAATTATATTAACAATTGTATACAGAAAAAATAAAAGCTTTCATACAATTTGTAACGGATATCCATTATACATTATATTAATTGGAATATGCCTTCTGACATTCAATTTGATCAGTGTATATGCTTCTGGTTTGATCTGGAGATATGTAAATATTGGATTAATGTTAATAAGCTTAAATTTGATGGTAAATATTTACCGAAATGAAGAAGCTCTTAAAAAACAGGAATCATAAGAATAAGAAAGAGTCAGTAGTAATACTGGCTTTTTTTAATATTTGACAGATTTAAATTTATTTTATAGAGTCCATCACATAATTTAATAATTAAATATACATGAAAAAAGTTATTAATTTTTTGAAACAACAACGCGTAAAAATCATCGTATATGTATTGTTGTTTATCTTAGGTGTAATTGGATTGGTAATTCAAACTGGATGGCTAGTAGTTGTTGCAATAGTTTTAGCATGGATAGCACGTATGATCCAAAAAGCACCTGTTGTTGATGCAGAAAATATTTGATATATAAAAAAGAGGTTAGTTAAAAGCTGACCTCTTTTTTTATGTGTTTGACAGAATTTAAAAAGAAGGTTATAAAATAACAATACCAAAAAATTGTTTAACCTAACATTAAACTCATTATGAAAAGATTTATCATCTGGTATAACAGAAAAATAGCAGGTTATAATTTAATCATGTTAAGTCTGTTATTAGGGGGAGCTGCCCTATGTTTAAAGTTTTATTACATCGCAGGTTTTGCAGGAGGGTATTCATTAATTATTCTATGGATGATTACTCGTGCATTAACTCCAGAGGAAAAATGGATGTTAAGAAATCCAAAAGAAATAACAGGGGTCGCACTCTGGGGTATAATAATTATTATAATGGGTTCATTGATTCCCGTTATGAGTGTTATTGAATGCATTAAATGGGTGCGCAAAAAAATTTCTCTGTATGTAAAGAAAAAAGAGATGAGTATAAATTTATCAGTAGAATTAAATTGATAACGAAATAATAAAAAAGGCTAGCATTTGCTAGCTTTTTTTGTTGCGAAAAATGAGCCACCCACTAAATAAAATCATAGGGAGTGATAAAATATGTCCCATGGTCAACCAATCTGAATAAAGATATCCGATCTGAGCATCTGGTAAGCGAACAAATTCAACGAGGGCACGTGAAAGTCCATATCCTAAAAAGAAGACGCCGGTTAAACGTCCAGGTTTGTCGCGAAATGATTTTTTTTGATAAAGAAAATACATAACGATAAAAAGAATAAATCCTTCTAAGAATGCTTCATAAAGTTGGGATGGGTGACGTGCAAAAGGTTCATTGTGAAAACGAACGCCATACCAAGCATCTGTCATTTTGCCATATAATTCTTGATTGATAAAATTTGCAATACGTCCAAAAAATAATCCAATCGGTGCAGCACACATTAATAAATCAAACACGGGAACGAAAGAAACTTTTTCACGACGACAAAATAAATACGCCGCAACGCCAAGTCCAATACCACCCCCATGGAATGACATACCGCCTTGCCACAATGCAAAAATTTGAGCAGGGTGATCAAGAAAGTAACTAAGATTATAAAAGAGAACATATCCTAAACGACCACCAAGAATAATACCAATCACCGCTGCCGTTAAAAAACGATCCCAAAATTTATCAGCCAGTTTGAGATTTGAAAAACGAGTGGTTAAATAAGTCAGGTAATAAGGTGCAAGTAAAAAACCAGTAATATAAGCTAACGCATACCAACGAATAGGCATGCCAAAAACATGAAAAGCAACAGATGAAAAAGATGAAATATCAAACATTAGCGTTTTCCTAACCCAGATCGTTTAGCAAGCTTTGAACGTTTACGTGCGTAATTCGGCGCAACAAAAGGATAATCATCTGGTAAATTCCATTTCTTGCGATATTGTTCAGGGGTCATATGATATTTGCGAGCCAAATAACGTTTCAACATTTTAAGTTGACGCCCATCTTCTAAGCAAACAATGTAATCAGGATGAACGGTTTTCTCAATTGAAACATTAGTGGTTTGTAAACGAATAGTTTTGTCCGCAATATTTTCAAAAGTATCATAAACTGAATTAATCAGCTCTGGTAGAGATTTTTGTGGAACGTCATTATTCGATACGTAACCTGAAACAACAGCACTAGTACTTTCAAGTATTTTAAGAAAAATTTCTTTTTTTTCATCTAATCCAATTTTTGTATCTACCATAGCAAACGACTCCTTCACTAGTATTGATAAAAAGAATACAAAAAAAATCAAAAAAAATCAAATAATTTTTAAGATATTGAAAAGTATAGATTCATATTTATCAAAATGAAAAGACTAAGATTTTTTTTATGATTTACCCTTGCAAACAAAAATTAAAATGAGTAGAATGAAATGTAACTTGCTATAACACGTAAAGAATAGGAGATCGGAAATGGCAAAAAAAGAAACTAACTACACTAAAATTGGCGCGATTGTATTAGGCGTTGTTGTTGTGGCATTGATTGCAATCTTTGCATTCGGTGGTAACAATGGAAAAGATATGGAAGACGTTTCTGCGACATCAATCACAGAACAAGGTCAAACATATTTTGCAACAATTAATATGATTAAAATTAACGCAGAAGCAAAAGCTTTAAAAGGTTTAACAGACCAACGTAAATCATACTTGGAAAAATTAAACTCAGAAGCAAAAGCTCAAGAAAAAGAATTGATGGCTGAAAAGAAAGAGATTGAATCTAAACAATCAGTTTTATCAAAAGAAGCTTTGGAAAAGAAAGTAATGGATTATCAAAAGAAAATCGTTGCTTATCAAAAAGAAGTATCTGAAAAAAATCAAGCAATTGAAAAATCATACCGTGAAGCTTTACAAAAAGTACAAGAAGACGTACTTGATGAAGTAATCAAAGATATCGCTTCAAAGAAAAAAGTAACAATGATTTTAAATTCTGCACAAGTGATTTCATTGAAACCTGAATTGGATATTACAACAGACGTAATCAAAGTACTTGATCGTCGTATGCCAAAAGCACGTATGTCTACTCCAGCTGGGTTCTAAAGATAAATGAAAAAACTTTATGTATTATTATCTTTAACTGTGTTGATCGGATGTTCTGGAAAATTCGGAACGTCTGGTCAACCTTTTTCATTTGAAGACGCTGGAACATCAGCAACATCATCAACAGAAGAACAAAAGTTTGATGATGTGTATAAAAAAGATGTGACACGTATTGAAAAAAAAGAAAACATTAAGTTAGTCCGTAAGGATAAATCAGTGGTAAAAGCGACGGCACCAACAGATCTCGCAAAACCAACTGCTACAAAAAAAACAACAGTAAAGAAAACTGTTCCTGTATTTGCAACATCAGATGCAGCGATGAAGAAAATTGATTCGTCAAAAGAAAAGAAAGTATCTTTTGTTCCAGAAAAACAAAAAACAACAACTAAAAAAGCAACAAAAAAAGTTGTTGTTGTAATCAAAGATGATGATTCATCTGAAAAAACAAAAAAAGAAAAAATTACAAAAAAAGACGAAGTAAAAACAATGCGTGATATTTTGTTTGATGAACAAGATAAAGCAGCAAAAGATTTAGCGCACAGTGAAAAAATTCGTATGGAACGTGTATGGTTAACAAAACCAATTTCAAAAGAAGTAACAACATTATCAAATGGGCAAACAATCGAAGAAGAATTGCACGAAACATTGGCATTCTTAAATGCGACAGATGAGCAAATCTGTTTGGATCACCCACGTTTAGATTTTATCAAAGAAGCGTATCAAAAAATGTTAATCAGTGCATCAGCATGTTGCCGTAATAACATTGCATATCTATTAGAATATGAAGGGGCGTCAAATAATTCTGTATATGGATTCTTGGTAGATGATTATAATTTCTATCGTGCCGGCGAATTATGCTTATTCTATTCAGACAGTGAAATCCATAATATCTTTGGGGAAACATTAACTGGAAAAGCAGTGCAAACAGCACGTAACAGCTGTTTATGTCAAAATAAATCAACAGTGGGACGTGATGTAGCAATCATGCGCCAAATTATGCATCACCCACGTTTAAAAGGATGTCCAACAGGATATCAAACAGTGGATGAATTTGGACGTTACACAAACCGTAATATCATTAATGACTTAGAAAAGTTAAATTATCATACATCTTTTTGTCCAAAATAAAGGAAAACAAGAATGGTCGATCCTCGTTTTTTTAAGGCTGAAAAGAAAAGTATAGCCGACATTGCAAAATTAACTCAAGCCCGCCTCACAAACCCTGATGCGGGTAAGGCTTTAATCAATGGGGTGAACTCATTAAAGATGGCGGTATCAGGTGAAATTGCATTTTATGAAGTAGGTGAACATGCCCGTCGTGCGTTAATGCACTTAAAAGATGAATTGGCTCAAACAAAAGCATCTGCTGTATTTATAACCGAAGAAGATGCCGAAGGCGTATCAGAAAACGTATGTGGATTAATCGTAGAAAATCCACGTGAAGCATACCGTCAAACATGTGTGGCTTTATATCCTGAAACACGAACAAATAAAATTGAAGAAACAGCACAGATCGATATATCTGTAAAATTTGCAAATAAAAAAACAGTCTCAGTCGGACATAATACAGTCATCGAAGCAAATGTAGAATTTGGAAAAAACGTATCAATAGGACATAACTGTGTCATTAAAGAAGGCTGTGTAATTGGTGATAACACAGTAATTCATAATAACGTAACACTTTCACATACACTAATGGGATCAGACGGTGTGATTTTTAGCGGGGCACGTTTAGGAACACCTGGGTTTGGATATGCTTCATCAGCAAAAGGGCATTTTATGATTCCTCAAATGGGACGAGTAATCATTGGAAACCGTGTTGAAATTGGTGCAAACAGTTGTCTTGATCGCGGGGCATTGGATGATACTGTCGTGGGTGATGGAACAAAAATTGATAATTTAGTGCATTTAGCACATGGGACAGTAATCGGAAAAAATTGCTTTATCTGTGGACAAGCAGGATTTGCAGGCGGCACAGTACTAGAAGATTTTGTAATCGCAGCTGCACAAACAGGATTTGCAGGACACTTAACAGTTGGGGCAGGATCACA
The DNA here is from genome assembly GCA_003250835.1 of Alphaproteobacteria bacterium. GTDB lineage: Bacteria > Pseudomonadota > Alphaproteobacteria > Rs-D84 > SZUA-605 > SZUA-605. Next base: position 604 of record QKJL01000003.1, on the reverse strand, counting down.
AGTTGCAGGGCAATCAGGTGTAATTTCTTCTTTACCTCCGCAAAGTAAAGTGGTAGGATTTCCGGCACGACCAATTAAAGAATTTTATAAAGAATTAGCATTTGTTAAGAGATTAATGAAAAAAAAGGACTAAAAGATGACTGAAGTAACAAATTTAAACCAAGCAGAAATCAAAGAATACCTGCCTCATCGTGATCCATTTTTGTTTTTGGATTCAATGACAGATATCGTAAAAGGTGAAAGTGGAATTGGACATTACCAAGTAACAGGTGATGAAGATTTCTTCCGTGGACATTTTCCAGGAAACCCAGTGTTTCCAGGTGTGATTTTAGTGGAAGCAATGGCACAAGCTGCGGGTGTAATCGGATGTCATTACCGTGAATCAAAAGATAATTTGATTTATTTTATGGCAATTGATGGGGTGAAATTCCGTCGTCCAGTAAAACCAGGTGATAAATTGGAATTCCATGTAAAACGTTTAACAATGCGTTCAAAAGTATGGAAGTTTGAAGGAAAAACATATGCAAATGGTGAATTGGCAACAGAAGCAACACTAACAGCAATGATCCAATCAAACGACTAAGATCAAAAAAAGATAAATAAA
>QKJL01000010.1 GCA_003250835.1 Alphaproteobacteria bacterium | reverse complement strand
AAAGCAACAGAGCTTGCAAGCTGATTATCAAAAATTCAAAAAAAATCGTAATGTCTTTATCGGAACAACGGCAGTTGGAACCGCTGCAACGGCAACAACTTTTGGTCTTGCGATGAATAAAAAGAAAAAGACAGTTGCAGAAGAAAAATCTCTAACTGACTTAAATACTGAAATTGATGCATTAAAATTAAAGAATTTACAAAAAGCTTATATTGATTGGCCAAAGCCAAATTTATCGGGAAAATCGCTGGATGAATTAAATGCTATTAAGGATGATTTTAGTAAGTTTGCCTCATTACCAGAAGCAGAAGAATTGGGTAAAAAAATTGATGAGGCAATTGTAAATAAAGAAAAAGAAATTGCTGAAAAGAAAACAGTAGAAGAAACAAAAAAGTTAAATGATGAATATACTGCGTGGTTGAAAAAGGTAGAAAACAAATTTAATGCAAATACATCAGTAGCTGATTTAGAAGTAATTAAAACTCGTTTAACACCATTTTTATCTATCAAAGCTGCTCAAGATTATGAAAAGGAATTAGATAAAGCAATTGGAGTAAAAAAACAAAAAGTTTTGGAAGAGAGTAAACAAGAAATTGATAAAATTTATGCAGATTTGAAGAAGTTTATTGAAGATAATTTAAGTGTAACAGATGTGAAAGAAAAGTATTTCGAAGCATCATCAAAAGAGGTGCGTGATCAAGTAGTTGCTAAATGGAGAAATGAAGGGTACCACCTTACTTCAGGAAAAACAAAATTGTTAATTCGTGGTGATAAAGAAGTTGGTTTACAGTTAATAACAAGTGGAGCAAATCAAGCTTATGCAGATAGAATTGATGCAAAAGCAAGAGAGATCTTAGCATTTGTTAGTTCACCAAATGGACAGTTGGAAAAGTTTTTTCCAATTACAGATGATGTGATTTTGGCAAATATAATGGCTGATCATATTCCAGTAGGAGTAGAAGGAGTGGTAACAACTCAAAATAATCAAAAGGGAATTTTGATAAAAATTGATCAAAGTACAATTGATGCACGTGTGATTCGAAATTTCGAACAATGGCGTTTAGTTAATCCGATCTTACAAAGTTCTTCAGTTACAGATTTAGAGGGGGTGCAAACACGATTTACACAAAAGTTTGGTGCATATAATTTGGCTCCGATTGTAGAGTATAAAGAAAAGCTTGAAAGTGTAATTGAAGAAAAAACGAATACCCAAACAACTCTGGTTGAAAAAAATAAAAAAGAAGCTGAAAAAGTTGTACCAAAAATCAATAAATTCATTGCAAAAGAAAAAGCTGGAAAGGAAAAAGAATTTAAGGTTTCTAATTCAGCTGTAGCAGATTTGGTAACAAGTCAAATTACATCACCAGATGCAGAAGTATCACGTCATGCAAAAGCAAATGGAAAAGTGTATATTAAAGTAAAAAAAAAGAATAGTACAGTAATGTCAACAAATACAGGAGGGAACCTGGCGACGAATACTTTAAGACCATATGAATAAAAAAGATCCCCCAATCGGGGGATTTTTTTTAATGACAGACTTTACCAAGAATTTTGCAAACATTATCCCAGTTAATCATATGATCGACAAAGTCTTCAATAAATTGAGGACGATTGTTACGATGATCAATGTAATAAGCATGTTCCCATACATCTAAAACAAGAAGTGGAGTAAGAGTAGGATTGGTAATTGGTGTTTTCGCATTTTGCGTTGTAATAATCTCAAGTTTACCAGCAGAATTTTTTACAAGCCAAACCCACCCAGATCCAAATAACCCAGCGGCAGCAGAACTAAATTCTTTTTTAAAGTGATCTAAATCACCAAAGCTGTCTTGAATTAATTTAGCCGCAGTAGAGCAACATTTCTGAGGACTAACAGAAAGAGAATCCCAAAAGAGGCTGTGATTGTAAATCTGAGCAGCATTATTGAAAATCCCAACCATATCGTCGCGTCCATGTGAATGACGGATCAAATCAATAAGGTTCATATTTGCCAGGTCTGGACGATCTTTAAGCATGCCAATTAATTTATTATAATACCCTAAATGATGCTTACCATAATGGAAATCAATCGTTTCTTCTGAAATAAATGGCATAAGATCATTGGAATTAAAAGGTAAATGAGGTTTTTCAATCATAGATTTCTCCTATTTGTTTAAGTGTTTTAATAAACGAAGTATAGCACAAATAAAATAAAATGCGAAACTTAGGTAAAAAATCAAAAGACTCTTGCTTTGTTGGGGGCTGTGTCGTATAAATGAATGATATAAATCAAAGAGGAAATTGAATGAAACGCATAATTTTTTTAATCACTTTGTTATCATCAATGGCATCATATGCATCAGATATTGATCAAAAGTATGTTCAAAAAACTGAAAGCTATTTAAATAAGGTTCAAAACCTAACTGGAAAGTTTATTCAAAGCTCATCAAACGGATCACATGACAGTGGGACATTCTGGCTCTCACGTCCAGGTAAATTAAAATTAGTATATAATTCTCCGATGGAAGTTGTATCAGACGGAAAAAACTTGATCTATCATGATAAGAACTTGGATCAATTAACACATATTTCCCTTGATGCAATTCCAGCAGGTATTCTATTCCGCTCAAACATTCGTTTGGATGGACGTGATATTAAAGTTCTCAGCACTAAAAAGAAAAATAACTATGTGGAGGTGACTGTGACAATGGCGGGCGACCCTGGGATCGGCAGCTTGAAAATGTACTTCAAAGAAGCGCCATTTGAACTACGTGGTTGGCAAGTAAAAGACGCATCAGGCCTCGTCACACGTATTACACTTGAAAATGTAGAAACAACAAGTGCAAAAGGAAGTGACTTTTTCAAAATTAAACGCCACAAAGTCTATACAACAGACGGCGTAAAAGATACAAACGGATTTTACTAAAGGAAAAGAAAATGAAAATTTTTTCAGGTATTCAACCAAGCGGAGACTTAACAATTGGAAATTATATTGGGGCAATCCAACAATGGGTGGAAATGCATAAAGACCCAAGTATAGATGAACAACTATATTGTATTGTGGATATGCATGCAATTACAGTAACTCAAGACCCAAAAGAATTACGTCAAAAATCACGAGAAATTGCAGCAATTTATATTGCATGTGGAATTGATCCAGAAAAAGCAACTCTCTTTATTCAAAGCCATGTACCAGCACATGCAGAATTAGCATGGATCTTAAACTGTACAGCACGTATCGGATGGATGAATCGTATGACACAATTCAAGGATAAAGCTGGAAAGAATAAAGAAAACGTATCACTTGGATTATATGCATACCCATCATTAATGGCTGCGGATATCTTATTGTATGATACAACACATGTACCAGTAGGGGATGATCAAAAACAACACGTAGAATTGGCACGTGATATTGCTCAAAAATTTAATCATGATTATGCATCGGATATCTTTACAATTCCAGCGCCAGTATTACGTAAAGAAGGTGCACGTATTATGTCATTACGTGATGGAACAAAGAAAATGTCTAAATCAGATCCTGTGGATGCAACACGTATCAATTTATTAGATGATGCAGACTCAATTACACAAAAGATTAAAAAGGCAAAAACAGATAGTGAACCAATGCCAGCAAAATTGGAAGATTTAAAAGATCGTCCAGAAGTAAAGAACTTAGTACAAATCTACGCTTCATGTGCAGATATCTCTATGCAAGATGTATTGGATAAATACGCTGGCGCAAATTTTGGAACGTTTAAACCTGCATTGGCGGAAGTGGTTGTGGCAAAAATCGCACCAATCGGAGAAAAGGTAAAAGAATTGCTAGCAGATCCAGCATACTTGGATGATATCTTGGAACGTGGGGCAAAGAAAGCTGAAAGCATTGCAAAAGTCAAATTGGCGGAAGTATATGATGCCGTTGGGTTTATTCCACGTAAAGGATAATCGATGGATAAAGTAATTAAATTACCATCAGAAAAAGATACAATTGCGCTGGCGCATGAAATTGCAAAAGATGTTTCCGCACCAACATGTATCGCATTATTTGGAAACTTAGGTACGGGAAAAACAACATTTGCCCGTGCCTTTATCCAATCATTGGTTGGCGAAGACACAATCGTACCAAGTCCAACATTCACAATTGTTCAAACATATGAAACAGCAAAAGGTGAAATTGCTCATTTTGATTTATATCGTCTATCTGATCCAGATGAATTAACTGAAATTGATTTTGAAGAATATACACAAAATGAAATCACATTAATTGAATGGCCTGAAATAGCAATGGACTATTTACCGAAAAAACGCATTGAAATACACCTTAGTATTGAAAACGGTACTCATATTGCAACAATTAAAAATGATTACACGCAATAGTTGTAAAATATATTAATTTGTAATTATAAGTTGATCAAAAAGAGAAATGCATCTATAATAACGTAAAAAAGGATGCATGATGTCGAATTATACACTTTATATTGATATTCCAACATATCTCACGGAAAGAAACAAAAATTTAAAAGTTTATCTCTTGCGATCGAGGGAAACAAAAATTCAAATTCCCAGTATACCTGAAACAGCCGAAGGCTTATTCGAAGTGACAACTCAATACAAAAATGGAATTAAAATAGAAGTCAATGAAGTGGCAACACAGTTCATAATCATTGTACAAACGGAAGATTATCAAGATTACTGTGCAAATATCTATATCAACCAGGATAAGATTGATTGGGGACCATTTATCAATACAGAATATATTCCAATCCCATTTAAAGAAAATGAATATGACCTCAATATTGATATTCCTGAAATAAAAAAAGAAGGAGAGGTTGAAATCGAGGGGCTTCCGAATGAATGGAAATTATCAAAAGGTCGAAAAACAGCAGATGATCGATGGAAATTAACAGGGGGGCAACTGGAAAATCTAAAAATTATTGGAAATGGATCGGGGGAAGAACCTGTATTACTTATTTCTGGAAAATTAAATAAGACAGATAAAGCATCTTCATACCCAATAAAATTATATAACATTTTAAATGTGATTGAAGAAATTTGGATGAGAAAGGAAGACTTACTGATTCAAAAAGAAAAAATAAATCCAACGCTAATCCGTGTCAGAAATATGCCAGATGAAATCTGTTTATCAAAAGGGATCAGAGCGGATAGTAATAATTGGATTATGATGACCGATGATATTGATAATGCAAAAATCTATAATTTCAGCAAAACGCTCGATAAAATGAAGGTAAAAGTTGAAAAAGATCATATCAATAACGGAAAAATTATCACAGAAAAAAATGAATTTATTCAGGAATTTAATGGTAAAAAATATGCGTTTGATTCGCAAAAATGTATCAATTGTGCTAACTGTTATAACTGTCCAATATTATCAACCATTAAATACCGTCAAAAATCTAATCCTTTCTTAAAGTTTTTAAATGCGCAAGGTGTTGAAAAAGAGTTAAATTGTATATTAATAGAGGTGGGGTCTAATTAGATGTAATTTTATTTAATTTTCCCCCTTTTTTTGTTGAGTTTTACTCCCCTAATTGCTATGCTGATATGGTGAAAGAAAGCCCGTGTTTCAGCGGGGAAAAGAAAGGGGAAAATAGCTGTGTCTGATGTAACAGAAAATAATATTATCGCTAATGACGCTATCGAAAGCGTTGCAATTACCAAAGAAATGCAAGACGCGTATCTTGAATACGCAATGTCAGTGATTGTATCACGTGCGTTGCCAGATGTGCGTGACGGATTAAAACCAGTGCATCGTCGTATTTTATATGCGATGAAAGAATCTGGGATCGTGTATAACAAAGCTTATAAGAAATCAGCTCGTACAGTTGGAGACGTGCTCGGTAAGTACCATCCACATGGTGACGCTGCTGTGTATCACGCAATGGTACGTTTGGCACAAGACTTCTCAATGCGTGTGCCGCTGGTCGATGGACAAGGTAACTTTGGGTCAATTGACGGAGATAGCCCGGCTGCGATGCGTTATACAGAAGCACGTTTAGCAAAGGTATCAACAACATTACTTGAAGATTTAGAAAAAGATACAGTGGAATGGGGATTAAACTTTGATGAAAGTTTAAAAGAACCAGAAGTACTTCCTGTAAAATTCCCACAATTACTTGTAAATGGAACGGGTGGTATTGCTGTAGGTATGGCAACAAATATCCCATCACATAACTTGTGTGAAGTATGTGACGCAACTGTTGCATTGATGGAAAATCCAAATATTACAGATGATGAATTGATTGAAATTATCCCTGGACCAGATTTCCCAACAGGTGGAGAAATCTTAGGTCGCCGTGGGGCACACAGTGCTTACACAACTGGAAAAGGTTCTGTGATTATGCGTGGAAAAACGCATTTTGAAGAAATTGGCGGACATAACGCAATTGTAATCACTGAAATCCCATACCAAGTAAATAAAACAGTATTGATTGAAAAGATCGCTGAATTGGTAAAAGATAAAAAAATCGAAGGAATTTCAACATTCCGCGATGAATCTGACCGTGAAGGTATCCGTATGGTGATTGAATTGAAACGTGACGTGGTACAAGAAGTAGTACTTGCACAATTATTCAAATATACACCATTGCAAAGCTCATTTGGGGTAAATATGCTCGCAATTAATGGCGGCCGCCCAGAACAAATGAATTTGCGTGAAATTTTAACTGCGTTTATTAACTTCCGTAAAGAAGTAATTCACCGTCGTACAGCGTTCGATCTACGTAAATCACGTCATCGTGCCCATAATGTGGTTGGATTATCAATTGCTGTGGCAAATATCGACGAAGTAATTAAATTAATTCGTGCTGCGAAAGATCCTGTAATTGCGAAAGATCAATTGATGGAACGCAGTTGGGATGCAAGCAGTGTAGAAGCCTTGATTAAATTGGTGGATGATCCAAAGAGCCAAATTATTGATGGAAAGTATAAACTATCTGATCAACAAGCAAAAGCGATCTTAGATTTACAATTACACCGTTTAACAGGATTGGAACAAGATAAATTGTCTGATGAAATCAAAGAAATTGGTGAACGTATCAAAGAATATCTTGAAATCTTAGGCAGCAACGAAAAAATCATGGAAATTGTAAAAGGTGATCTAAACGAAGTAAAAGAAAACTTCGGAACACCTCGTAAAACTGTGATTTCTGAAAACGAATTTGAACACGATATCGAAGATTTGATCGCACGTGAAGAAATGGTGGTAACAGTAACAAATACTGGATACATCAAACGTGTACCATTATCAACATACCGTGCACAACGTCGTGGTGGTAAAGGCCGTAATGCGATGAATACAAAAGAAGATGATTTTGTAACAACAGTATTCGCAGCAAATACACATACACCATTGATCTTCTTCTCTGATCGTGGAATGGCATATAAAATGAAAACATATAAATTGCCAATGGGATCACCGACATCACTTGGAAAAGCAATGATTAATGTATTACCACTTGAACAAGGTGAAACAATCACAGCAATGATGCCATTACCAGAAGATGAAGCAACATGGAACGATTTATTCATTATGTTTGCAACATCACGTGGAACAGTACGTCGTAACCGTCTATCAGACTTTACAAATGTACGTGCCAACGGAAAAATCGCAATGAAACTAGAAGAAGGCGATAAATTGGTAAACGTTCATGTATGTGATGAAGAACAAGATATATTGTTAACATTACGTGATGGTAAATGTATCCGCTTCCCAGTAACAGCAATCCGTATCTTCGCAGGACGTAATTCTGTTGGGGTACGTGGAGTGAAATTATCTGATGGCGATGAAGTAATCTCAATGTCTGTAATCAATCACGTAGGGGCTGAAACAGAAGCAAAAGCAGCATACTTGAAAAAATCAAAAGCGCTACGTCGCGTAGAAGGCGAAGATGCAGGTGAAGAAGAAGTAATCGAAACAACAGTAGAATTGACCGATGAACAATTCAAAGAAATGGAAGGAAAAGAACAATTTATCCTATCTGTGACTGATACTGGGTTTGGAAAACGTACATCTTCATACGAATATCGTGTAACAAACCGTGGTGGGTCTGGTATTGCCAATATTAAACTTGGTGATAAAAGTAACACGGTGGTGGGTTCATTCCCAATCGATGATATGCAACAATTGTTGTTGGTAACAGATCAAGGAAAACTAATCCGTATTCCAATCACAAATATCCGTGTCGCTGGTCGTACAACAATGGGTGTAACACTCTTTAAAGTTGATAAAGATGAAAAAGTAGTGTCAGTAGCCGTAGTTGATAAAGAAGACGAGGATGCAGAACAAGATAATCGTCCATTGGATGAAAATGGAAATCCAATTGAAACACCAACAACAGAAGGTGAAGCAACAACTGAAACTGTGGAAACAGAAGAAGTGGCAGTTGAACCAACTGTGGAAGAGGTAACGGAAGAAGTTTCAGAAGAAGCTGAACCAGAATCTAAAAAAGATGAAGACGATTTATTCGGCGGATTATAAGAAATAAGAAAAGCCCCTTAATTGGGGCTTTTTTTAACGTTGTTTTTGAAGATATTCAAGTAATTTTTCTGTCTGATTATAAAGTAAATCACGTTCTTTTTTGTAACGTTTATTAAATGGAATCTTTTTTGAGATAATATCTGAAAGTGCACGTAAATCAGGATGATGAGATTTTTGATAAGCAACTTGACTATTCGCATAACGTTGAACTAAATCATATCCCGGCACTAATTGAAGATCACTGGGGTGGCGTTGATTATATTTTAGAACCTGTGTTTCATTAATTTTGATAATATTGATACGATTATCAAGAATAACCTTTAAATAATCCAATTTTTTCTGTGAATTATCCCCCATAATAGAAACACCAGGAATAAGAGAACGATTTTCTTCATAAAGGATATGGGTATCCTTATAAATTTCATCAAAGAAATAAAGCTCAAATAAAAGTTCACATTTTAATCCTGTAACATTGTGTTGCAAAATAACCTTCATATCACGATAAAAACGAGAATTAGGTTTTTCTTTAAAATCAATTTGCGGAATATCAGGATAATAAGTATCGCGTTCTTCAAAAATAGAAAAAGTATCCGATTGACGAAAAACAGAAGTGATCGCATAGAATTCAGGTACATTGTGTCCAATAACTTTGGCACGTACAATATCATAAACCTTATCTAAATCACTATTTTTATCATTGTGAAGCTTTTCCAAAGTACGTTTAGGATTTTTTAAGGGTGAGGTGTTCAATGAAACAGAAAAGGGCGTATCATTATAAACAGTCGATGCAAGTTCTGAATTAAAGTCATGCTGAACGATCATTGCATTTTCATACAATGGATTTAAAATATCGTACTTTGATTGGTTAAACTCTTCATCTTTAAATAGATTGGCCAGAAGAGTTTCATAACGCATCATACATCATCCTCTTATTAAGTGTATAAGAGGAAAATAGCATAAAATCGTATTTTGTCAATATTTTGGATTTAAAAGCGACAACAGCATCGAGTGTTGGGATGGTTGCGAAGTAAGGTACCATCTTTCATGACCCAATATTCTTCAACTGCAATATCAAGTAATGGTTTATCGTTAATTGAATCAGTATACATCTTTTGTACAATAAATTGATCAATGTCTTGAGAAGCTGCCCAATCTTTTAAAGTTGTAACTTTATGCTGACGAATATTTTGTTCACCCGTATAACGTAATGTTTGTAAACTAAAAGGGGTCGCAATAAAAGCATCAAATCCAAGTGATTGAACAAAATCAGTCATCATCGAAAATGTCCCAGCAGAAGTGCAAAGAATGTATAGTCCTTGATCTCTGTCGGCTTGAATACGTTTTTTAACCCATGGAAATAAAAGATTTTCTTCAGCATAGTGCCAAAAATCTTGCATACGTGCTTGAACAGTTGATGGGGTAAGAAAAGTCCATATAAACAATTCTTTGAAACGATCCCATGAAATAAGTCGAAACATACGTAAGATAAATAAAAATGGAATGGTTGGTAAAAGACCCCACGCACGGAGCACACCTGTTTTAAGAGACCATTTCCAAAAATTAGGGAGGGTGTCGCCTTTACATACAGTTCCATCAAAATCATAAACAGCTAAATGAGGAACGTTATTTAAATCAGGTGTTTCCACAGTATCCATTAATAAAATCCTCCCACATTTGCATCATCATAATTCGGTTGATGAGATTGTTCTTTTTTCCCATCTTTCGTTTCAGGAGTATGAGATGGCATCGGAAGTAATTCAAGTTCACCTTCTTTGAGGGCTTCTTCAATAATTGCCCATTCAGGATCGCCATCTGCCGGCAATGTTCCTGTCATTTTATTAATTTTTACAAATGAAATACCTTCCGGCACATCAAAATCACGTGGTTCATATTGTTTAACGGCTTCTTGCATGAAATTATGAAATGTAGGGGCTGATAAAGTACCACCAGATGAATCAGGTCCTAATGTCTTAGGTTGATCAAATCCAAAGAATAAACCAACCACAAGGTCAGGTGTCATTCCAATAAACCAAGAGTCTTTATAAGCATCTGATGTTCCAGTTTTACCAGCAATAATAAAGTCATCCACGCGTGCATGACGACCCGTTCCATAATTAACCACACCTTTTAAGATAGAAGTCATTTGATACAAAGTTTGTGGATCCATTACAGTTTCACGATTATCCTCAAGTACAGGAGGGATTAATTGATCATTCCATTCTGCGATACAATTTAAACATTTACGTTTATCTTCACGATAAATCATCTTTCCATCACGATCTTGCACTTTTTCAACCATAAATGGTGAAATTTTTTGTCCGCCATTTCCAATCATCGCATAAGCTGTTACCATTTTAAGAAGCGTTGTTTCACCTGCACCAAGAGCCAATGATAACCCAAGTTCACGACGAGGATGATCATAAATGCCAAAATCCATCATAGTTTTAGATAATGCTTTTGTACCCATTGCATGCCCCAAACGAAGGGTCGGAGAATTACGTGATTTTTCCAAGCAAAGACGAAGCGGCATATCCCCACGGAAATTCTTTTCATAATTTTGAGGTTTCCATAAACCTTCTGATTCAGTACGATCCATCACAAATGGTGCATCTAACAAAATAGTAAATGGTGTGTAATCTTCACGTTGTAAAGCAGTCAAATAAACGAATGGTTTAATCGTTGATCCAGGTTGACGAAGGGCTTGTGTCGCACGGTTAAACACACTGCGTTCATAAGCAAATCCTCCAACAAGTGCAAGCACACGACCTGATTGAGGTTCCATCGCAACCAAGGCACCTTCAACTTCTGGTTCTTGACGAAGTTCCAACATTCCATTATCTGTTGGTTCAACTAAAATAATATCACCTTGTTTAACAACTGAATGAATTGAAGTTGGTGGAATAACTTTAAAAGGTTGTTCTTGTAAAGTTCCAGCCCATTTAACCTTTTCAAAAGGAAGTTGGCGGCGATCTCCATCAAGTAATCCAACAGTTGCTGAATCCTTTGAAACAGAAAGAACAGCCCCATGAACCCAAGTCTTAGGTAAGCCAGAAGAAGTAAATGTTCCAAGAATTTCTTGGTAATTTGCATCTGTTAAATCTTCCACATTTGCTTTTGGACCACGATATCCATGACGACGATCATAATCAAGGATTCCTTTACGAAGAGCAAGAGTAGCTTGTTTTTGAAGCTCTGGCTGCATGGTAGTAAATACCGCAAATCCATCTTGGTAAAGAGTGTCTTCTGAAAAACGTGTTGCCAATGTTTTACGAACTTCTTCAGAGAAATACATTGAGTAACGATGAAGATTTTCTTTAAAACGATCACTCACAACTAAATCTTCGGCCATCGCAAGTTGAGCCATTTCAGATGAGATATATCCATCGTCTGCCATACGAGACAATACCCAATTACGACGAGAAATCGCACGATCTTTTTTAGTCACAGGGTTATAGTTGTTTGGACCTTTTGGTAATGCTGCCAAAAATGCCATTTCAGAAAGAGTAAGGGCATCTAATGATTTATCAAAATAACTTTGAGCAGCCGCTGCAATTCCATACGAATGATAGCCAAGGTAAATCTTATTAAGATAAAGAGTTAAAATATGGTTTTTTGAAAAGGCGCGTTCCATTTTCAAAGCAAGGATCATTTCCTTAATTTTACGATCAAAAGATTGTTCAGATGAAAGAAAGAAATTTTTTGCTACCTGTTGAGTAATAGTAGAAGCACCAACCATAGGACGATTTGCACCATCAATTTTATTTTGAATATTGATGATAATCGCGCGAAGAATTCCAATGACATCAATTCCATTATGGTGCCAGAAATTTTTATCCTCAGCCGCAATAAAAGCGTTAATTAATTGAGGTGGGATTTCATCCAATTTTACATAAGTACGTTTTTCTGTTGCATATTCAGTTAACAAAGACCCATCTTTTGCATAAAACTTAGATGTAAGTGGTGGGCGGAATTGTGCTAATTTTTCATAATCAGGTAACCCAGCACTGTAACGTAAGAAAAGTAAGAAAGTAATTAAAAAAGTAAAAGCAGCCCCAGCAAGAATGATCTTAGCAAATAAACGACGTTTAGAAATTTTTTTACGTGGTTTTTCTGGACTTGGTATATTCGTATTTGAAAATGGAAAATTTGGTTCCATAAAGCATTCCTCATTGTTTAAAATATAAATCGAGATTCATTCTAAAGATAAAAATCACGAATATCAAAGACTTTTTTGAAAAAGATACAATAAAGTGAATAAAGGGAATTATTCTCATAAATACGCAAAAATAAAGGGTTAGAAAAAAAACTTGCAATTGCATATTTTTCTGCTTAAAGTGATTCTTGAGTTTATTTTAAAAAAAGGAGAAAACTCATGAAAAAATCATTATTAGCATTAATGTGTGCAGCAGGCGTACTAGGTGCAACATCAGCAAACGCAGGATTTTATGGTTCAGTAGGACTTGGAAACTCAATGGGTGTAGACTTTGAAGGCGGAGCAGAATCAAACGGTGGATTTTCAAATTTAATCGCTGTTGGATATAAAGTACCTCTATTACCAATTAAAGTAGAATTAGAAAACTTTCATTATGATGGTGGATCAGTTGATACACTTGCTGGATCATCAACAATCGTAAATGGAACAATGATTAATGCATATGCTGCATTACCAACTCCAATTGTATCACCATATATCGGTATTGGTGTTGGACAAGGTGATATGACAGTGGATTATGTAGGAACAAGTGGTCGTACAGGTGCAATCCAAGGAATGGTTGGTCTTGAATTGGATATTCCATTGATTCCAGTAAATTTTGCTGTTGAATATCGTGTAACACGTATTGATTGGGATGGCGATAATATGGATACTTCAGGTGTATTCCTGAAAACATCAGTTTCATTCTAAAACAGAATGACGGATAGATAAAAAGGCCTCCCTTGTGGAGGCTTTTTTATATCAATTTCAAAGGAATATGATCTCCTTGTAATTCGAATATATCGGTTTTACAGTTAAAGATAGATAACCGAAACAAGGGAGGTTGTTATGAAAAAATCATTACTCGCCATAATGTGTGCCGCTGGTTTATTCGGTGCAACAGCTGCAAATGCAGGGTTTTATGGTACAATTGGATTAGGCTCAACACTCGAAGCAGAAATGGTAGGAGTAGGGGATACAACACAATCTGAATTCGCACAAAGTATTGCGGTTGGATATAAAATCCCAATATTACCATTAAAAGTGGAAATAGAAAGCTATCGTGGTCCAATTGATAATACAACATTAAATGCAACAATATTAAATGGATATGCAATGCTACCAATCCCAATTGTATCACCGTATGTTGGAATAGGTGTCGGAAAAGCTGACTTTATGATTGATGGTATTGCAACGTATTCAGATGAAGATATTCTCCAATTATTCTCCAATATATGATCGGTGCAGAATTAGACATTCCGGTAATGCCTGTCAATTTAGCATTAGAATATCGTATGCAAGAAATGACAATTTCCGGTGTTGATTTAAATGCATCTGCGATATTATTGAAAACAACCGTGTCATTTTAAAATAAACGCCTTAAAGTAGAATTTTATGAAATTTTCTACTTTAGGGTTGACTTTTGAAATTTTTTTTGCTATAGTAAAAAATAACAAAAGGGACAGGTATGTCCAAATCAGATTTCCACCATTCGGTGGATTTTTTTTATACACAAATAGAATAACCATAAAGGATAAAGCATGCCACCAATTGATATATCATGGTGGATCCAAGTAATCGAAGTCCCCGTCCTCGCGGGGCTTTTTTTATTGCTGCGATCCCAAAAAACACAAATTGAAACGACACTTGAACGTCACAGAGATAATGTAGAACAGCAAATAAATGGACTGCGTGAAAACCTAGCGGAACATAAATTAGAAGTCGCACAAAATTATACATCAATTTCTTACATCAGGGATTTGGAAGCACGTCTAACTAATCACCTTATACGGATTGAAGAAAAAATAGAAGGATAGAAAATGGATTTAGATCTAACAAATCCCATGGCACAAAAAGTTTATGCAGCCAAAATTCAAAAAGAAATTAATCGGAATACACGAACTCAATACATTATGGCACAAACGATTTATGGAGAGACAAGGGGAGAGCGTCTAAGAGTAAAAGAAGCAATCGCCGCGGTAATCATGAATCGTCATACAAAAAATCCAAATCAAAAAATTGAAGCGATCTGTATGGATAAAGAAATTTTTGAATGCTGGAAATACAAAGCAAAACAATTACAAAGAGTGATGGCGACTGACCCTGAATTTCAAACCTGTTCACGCGTGGCGGGCAGGGCATTAAAAGGATTATTGGATGATCTAACACACGGGGCAATAAGACATCACAAAAACGATACGTTTCCACTATGGACTCATCACATGGGATTAATCATTCAGATTGATCCCTTTTTTTTCTATCAAAATAAGGAGTAAGAAAATGAATATGCAATTACTAACAGGCGGTTTTTTAAAAGGCAAAAAAACATACATCACATCAGGTTTAGGAATTTTGGGCGCAATCGGAGCATACCTCAGTGGAGACATGGGATTAACAGATATGATCCAAACAGTCTTTCCATTAGCCAGTATGATCTTCATGCGTTCAGGAATTGAAAATAAATAAAAGGAGAGATAATGACAGAAATCATAGAAAATAAATTAGAACGTCCAACCGAAATTCCGGAAAAGTTTTGGAACAGTGAAACTGGCGAAATTCGTATGGATGCCTTAATAAAATCATATACAGAACTGGAAAAGAAATTAGGCTGTTCACATTTGATTCCAAAAGAAAATCTAACCGAAGACGATTTGAAGAAAATCGAATCAATTCGCGGGGTGCCAGAAAGTGTTGAAGGCTATAATGACATGTTCGAAGAAGGCGGAATTCAAGCGGATATAGATGTAAATGAAAAACTCTTAGCCGCAGGTTTCACAAAAGATCAGGTGAAGCTTGTTTATGACTTAGCATCAGAAAAACTATCTCCATTGGCTCAAAAAATGAAACAAGAGTTGCAAGAAAAAACAGAATTGCAAAAATTACATACCTACTTTGGATCGGAAGAACGTTTCAATGAAATCGCACACCAAGTATTGGCATTCGGGCGAAAGAAAATGACGGAAAATTCGTTGGATGTGGTGTGTCAAAATGCCGATGGAATTATCTCTCTGTATGAAATGATGCAATCAACTGAACCCAAAATTATCAAAGACGGGATTGGCGGAACAGAAGATTTAACAGAAGATAATTTGAAAAAGATGATGGCTAATCCCAAATACTGGCGAGATCAAGATCCTGAATACACGGATAAAATCCGCCAAGGATTTGAAAAAATCTATGCCAAGGAAAATGACTAATTGGGGAACGATCAACGGATCGCCCAGAGGTAACCATAATCACGTCTCTGCGTCGAAAGGCATAACAGAGAGGTGATTTTTTTTTAACACTTAATAAAAAGGAGAATAATAAATGTCGACAACAATTGACCAAGCATTTATTAAACAATTCGAAGCCGACGTACATTTGGCATACCAACAAATGGGGACTAAATTACGCGGAACAATTCGATCAAAAAATAACGTGATCGGAACATCAACAACATTCCAAAAAGTGGGTAAAGGAACAGCCTCTACAAAAGCACGTCATGGAATGGTGCCGGTGATGAATCTGGATCACACACCAGTGGAATGTGTATTGGCTGATTACTATGCAGGTGATTGGGTAGATGCATTAGATGAATTAAAAATCAATCATGACGAACGCCGCGTAGTCGCATCAGCAGGTGCATACGCATTGGGTCGCAAAACAGATGAATTGATCTTAAATGCATTATCAGGATCAACACAAGAAGTAGCAGCAGGTTCAGCAGGTTTGACAAAAGCAAAAATCATGAGTGCGTTGGAAATACTAAATGCCCAAGATGTACCAGACGATGGACAACGTTTTGGTGTAATTGGCGTGCATCAATTCAGCGAATTGTTAAACATCGATGAATTCACAAACGCAGACTACGTAGGCGAAAACTATCCATTAATCGGTGGCGCAGAATGCCGCAAATGGATGGGTGTGATTTGGATCTTGTATAACGATTTACCAGAAGTAGACGGAAACCGTGAATGCTATATCTATCACCGCACAGCATTGGGACACGCAAGTGGATCAGAAGTGGCAACGGATGTATCATGGCATGGCGAACGAGCAGCTCACTTTGTATCAAATTGCATGAGCCAAGGGGCTGCATTAATTGATCCAAATGGCGCAGTAAAAATCTAATGTGATGACGATGCGACAATTGCTTAGAAAGCTGTTAATAGATCTCATCCCTAACATCCTCTTCTCACTCGGGAAGAGGATTTTTACATCTAAGAAAAAATAAAAGGACTTAAACAATGGCAACAATTGATTCAAAAAATTTAAGTGTATTGGCATATGCAAATGGGTTCACTCTCTGGCACTACACAACAACAGATACCGAAGCAGAAGTATTAACAGCCAATTACTTCGATGAAATTTCAAACATCGTAAACATAGGCGATATGGTAATGCTAAATGCGGATACTGATGGGACACCAGCCAATGGAATGTTGGTAATCACAGGAAATGCATCAGGTGTGGTAACTGCTGAAACATTAGTATAAAAATCCCCCCTAAAATGACAGTTCTTTTAATTAAGAACTGTCATGAATATGAATAAGGAAAATGAAATGAGTTGGTTTAGTTATATAGCAGATATGTGGGGAAGGATTACTGGCGAAGAAGTAAAATACGATGCCACTGGCCGTATGAAAAAAGAGTGGAATATGGGTGATCAACTAATGATACAAAAATATGGTACAGATATTGATCCTAAATTAGCAAAAAAAATGGAAGCAGATTCTATTTTTCATAAAGCGTTAAAAAAGACATCAGCTTTTGAAGGTGGATATTCAAATCAAACAAATGATAAAGGTAAAGAAACAAAGTATGGGATCACAAAGAAATGGTACCCTGATGAAGATATAAAAAATCTGACAAAAGAGAGAGTAAATTATTTACTGTACAGAGATTATTATAAAAAAACGAATATTGATAAATTACCAGATGGAATTAGGGATAAGGTATTTGATAATGCTGTAAATCAAGGACAACCAACAGCAATTATAAATTTGCAAAAAGCGATCGGTGTAAAAGCTGATGGGATATTAGGATCTCAAACATTAAATAAAATAAATGAAATGGGAATAGATGAAATAAATAAAGGATTTAAGCATAATGTAATAAATCGATACAGAGAAATTATTGAAAAAGATCCAAGCCAAAAAAAATTTAAGAATGGTTGGATCAAAAGAGGAAATAGTTATTAAAGAATTAAAAGTGGAGATTATACAGTTTTAAATATTTAATATTCTGATTGGTTTTAGGATTACAATATTTTTCAAAATCACTAAGCGTATGATATTTTTCAATACATTCTTGATTATCAGTAATGGAAACATAGATAATTTTTTCTATTTTTGAATCATCTAAATAAGTCATATCTAATTTGATATAAACATCTCCAACATAATCAGGCGAAGCGCATTGGAAAATATAACCACCTAATTTACTTTTTTTAAGAGGTTCAGAACACATCCATAATGTATGACCTGGTTTTTCTAAGTCGCGTTCAAGGATGTAAATACTCCCTTTTTCTTGATCATTCCAATTAATATCTGCACCAATAATGCGTTCGTGATCATTTAAAAAGTACTTGCCCATATATCCTTCATATTCATTATGAATATAGTCAGACAACGGAAAAGAAGGGAGGGAAAGAGTTTTTTTATCATGTTTAAAAGTAAAGCCTAAAACAATAACAATTAAAGCCAAAAAATAAATAATTTTCTGTTTCATCAGACACCTTTCTCATTTTCAAAAAAGTATAACATATTTAAAAATAAATAAAAAGGAGTTAATAAAATGACCACAACATCAATTGATATCTGTGCGCAAAGCTTGATTAAAATTGGCGCCAATACAATCAGTTCTTTCGAAGATGGCAGTGCCGAAGCCCGTGTCGCAGCAGCATTGTATGATCCAACAAAGGATGGATTACTGTCATCACATCCATGGACATTTGCAACAAAGTTTGCCGATCTTGCCCAAACAACGGACGAACCATTGGCTGACTATGATTATGTATCTCAATTACCAAGTGACGTTTTGCGAATTATCTCAGCAGGCTATTCAACAACATCCCAAGGCTTAGAATATAAGATCATCGGGGATAAGCTGTATGCAAATGCAGAGGATGTGAAAATGAAATATATCGCCCGTGTCTCAGAAGAATATTTACCAGCATTTTTCCAAAACGTATTACGTCTAAAATTGTCAGCAGAATTTGCACCAATTTTAACAGAAAATTTAACACTCGCAGATTTTTTAGGCAAGCAAGCCGACAAAGAATTAAAATCAGCACGCTTAATCGACAGCCAACAAGAAACAACGGAACACATCACATCCTACCCACTCACAGATGTAAGAGGTTAAAGTCATGGCACAATTTTATTATACACAAAATTCATTTTCCTTTGGGGAAGTATCTGAAAAATTATCCGCACGTGGTGATTTATCAGCATATCACCAAGGATTATTATTGGCACGCAATGTCAGTATCTTACCAACCGGTGGAATTGCGCGTCGAAATGGGACACGTTATATGGATACATTAAATGGAAAATCCCGTTTAATTGCCTTCGCAGCACAAGATCAAGACTACGTGCTTGTGCTTTCCGATTTATTATGCACAATTTATAAAGACGGAGAAAAGGTTGCAACATTAACAACTGAATGGACAGAAGAATCTTTAAATAAGATTCAATGGACGCAAAGATTTGATGAACTGATCTTGGTGCATTCAGATTTCAAATCCAAACAATTGATAAAGGAATCAGAGACTGAATTTACATTAAAAAATTGGGAATATGTAATCGCTGAAGATGAACGTGTGATGCAACTGTATGATCAATTCGAAGATACGGAAAATATAATCTTAACTCCAAGTGATACAACTGGAACAGTTACTTTGACCGCTTCAGCGGCTTTTTTTATATCTAAACACATCGGCGAACGTTTCAGATTAAATGAAGGAGAGCTTGAAATCAGCAGTATTGAATCAACAGTATCCGCAACGGCAATCATTCGAAAGGATTTAACATCTCTCGAATCATCGAATCAATGG
Organism: Alphaproteobacteria bacterium; assembly: GCA_003250835.1. GTDB lineage: Bacteria > Pseudomonadota > Alphaproteobacteria > Rs-D84 > SZUA-605 > SZUA-605. The sequence goes on along the minus strand of QKJL01000010.1, from coordinate 20,469 downwards.
CAAGAACCATTATTTTCGGAAACACGTGGATACCCATCTTCCGTAGCCTTTCATCAAGACCGTCTTGTAATCGGAGGCTCAAAAGAATACCCAAATAAAATATGGTTTTCCAAAACATCAGATTTATTTAACTTTGATTTTGGTGAAGGCCTAGATGATGAAGCAATTGAATTCACATTATTGGCAGAAGGAAAAGAAGAAATCCAAACAATTTTCTCAGGACGTCATTTGCAAGTCTTGACCTCTGCATCTGAATGGATTGTGGTCGGGGAACCATTAACGCCATCGTCAATTCAATTAAAGCGTCAAACAAATATTGGATCGCCAACGGACAGATATTTACCACCCAAACAAGTAGAAGGGAGTACGATTTTTATAGCAAAAAACAATGTAGAAATTCGTGAATTTACCTATGGGGAAATTAATGAAAATTATACATCTGATGACATTGCAATCTTATCACAACATTTGATGAAATATCCAATGGATCAAGATTATAATGATAACGTTCGTCAATTGTATATTGTGATGAATGATGGAACAATGGCGGTGATGACATCGAATAAGAAATATGGAATGACAGCCTGGGCAGCATATGAAACCAGCGGGGCATACATCTCGGTCGCGGTATGTGATACCAAAACATATGTAGTTACCGAACGAAATGGATCTTATTACCTGGAACGATTTGAAGAGGGGATTTATACCGATAGCACAATTATCGAAAGCAGTGAAACAGCAACCAGTCGTATATCGGGATTATCTCATCTGATAGATGAAGAAATACAGATCTTAACAGATGGAAATTTTATAGGAACCCAAACAATTGAATCCGATGAATTAACATTGGATGAAGAAAGTTATGAAATCCATGTGGGAAAATCATATACCCATACCATTGCACCAATGCCTGTTATGATTCAAGGAAATCAAATTCCTAAAAAATATCGTCTGATTGAATTAACTGTCAGATTACATGAAACGAAAACAATTGAAATTGATACCGGCAATGGGATGAGGGAAATTCCATTGGATAATAAAGTACTGGATACAGGATTATCAGCGGTAAACAAAGATATTGCGGTCAAGGCAATTGGATGGCGTCAAAGCTTTGAAATACCACTGTGGAAAATTCAAAGTAATCTACCGTATGCATCCTGCATCTTAAGCACAGCATCTAAAATCCAAGCAGTTTAAATAAAAAATAAAGGAGTAAAAAAATGGGAGCAGTCGAAAGCGCCGCAACAATCTATTACGATCGTAAAGATAGAAAAAATAAAGAAGCTCAATATGATGCCCAAATTAAATATGAACGTGAAAAAGCCGCCCTTGCAAAAGAAGAAGAAAAAAAGAAACTGGAAATCGAAGAACGTGAGCGTAAAAATTTATTAAAAAGAAAAATAGCATCTCAAAAAGCAATCTTCGGAGGAAGTGGCGTTGGCAATGCAGGGCAATCAAATACATCACTCATCAAAGGGTATCAAAAGGAATCAGCAGAAGAAATAGATGACAGTCGTATCCTCAGCAATTTCAGTATAAAAAATATTGATGCTGATTTGGATTATATCACTCAACGAAATCTGTTGAAAAAGAAAGGGGATTTGATTAACTCGCAATATACAGTCACACAAGAGGGGATGAGTGCAGTTGAAGATTTATCAAAATTGATCGGAGGATTTTAAGATGACGATAACACATACAATTCCCCGACATGAATATACAGGTGATGGGACTCAAACAGTCTTTGATTTCACTTTTCGTGTATTTGATACCAGTAATCTAAAGGTATACTTAAATGGCACTGAAATGACATCAGGGTTTACATTAAATGAAAATAATATCGAATTTATAACCGCCCCAGAAAGCGGATCACAGATTATCATTGTCCGCACATTAAATATCCAGCGTCAAACAGATTTTCAGCAAAGCACAATTATCAAAGCCTCAGACCTGAATTTTGATTTGGATTACTTAACTGCCTGCCTCCAAGATATGCAAGAACAGTTAAATAGGGTACCGATCCAGCCAATTAATCACGCAGCAGATCAAATGGAACTCCCAATTCCAGAGTCAGGCAAGGCGATTGTCTGGAATGAAGAAGAAAATGGGCTAGAAAATACAGAGGTAAATATCACTGAATTAGCAGGGGAAGTGGCTCAATCAGCGACAAAAGCAGAAACAGTGTATCAAAACATCCTGAATGTATTAACAGGCTCAGCTGATGCAGGGGTATTAGGACTGGTATCAAACCTGATAGAACTTATTCGATCTAATCACCCTGACTCATTTGATGAAATGGGCTGGGTAACGGAAACAGCAGGGCTGACAGAAAATTACGGAGAGATATCGGAAACAGCCACATTAACCGTTAACTATGACTAAACAACATCAGATAGGGTTACTTAAATTCATAGAACAATGGAACACCGGACAAGACTTTCAAACCCCGCGCCACCATGTATGGATGGGCTTATGGCTGGAAAAGATCTATAAAAGCCCGAACCGCCAAGGATTACTGATGGCATTCAGAAGTGCAGGAAAATCAAGTATCGTCGGATTATTCTGTGCCTGGCTATTTTACAAAGACCCCAATACGCGGATCTTAATTTTGGCGGCTGATCATGCGCTGGCGAAAAAAATGGTACGCAATGTAAAGCATATTATTGAACGCCACCCGTTATTAGAGGGGATCGTCCCTAAAAAGAAAGAACAATGGGCATCCGACCAATTTACCATCCAACGTGACAAAGAATTACGGGATCCCTCTATGATTGCTGCCGGATTACAAGGAAATATCACCGGAACCCGGGCGGACGTGATTATTTGTGACGATGTGGAGGTGCCTAAAAACAGCAATACCAAGCTGAAAAGGGAAGAATTACGTGAAAAACTTGCGGAATTAGACTTCATTATCGTCCCCGGTGGGCTCCAGCTCTATATCGGTACACCCCATACATTTGATACCATTTATGAAATAAAATAAAAAAATTTAATCAGAGGACTTGAAAAGAATAAAACCCTCCCCATATATAAGATAGCTGATAAGGCTAAATAAAAAATTAAATTAGGGGGTTGACAATCGCATACAGAAGTCTATAATGGCGATTCTATCCCATGACAAATGGGCTATGCTCAATGCATAGAACTTAAAAGATCCTAAGGCACTTCTTTCTCCTTTCCTCCTTCTCTCCTTCTAAGTGCCTTGGGACTTCTTTTTTTATTTCCTCAATAATTTCAAGGATTCGCATAAAATGATCACACGCTACAAACGTGTAAAATCTGCGCCTTTTCTACGTGGTTTTGACGAACTTAGGATACCTGTCCTAGATAATGCGACTCGACCTACCTGGCCAGAACGTTTTTCACTCGAAAAAATCAAAGAAATCCGGATTCGCTCAGGAAATCGCAAATTTTCTTCACAAATGTTATTACAACCTGTGACGCTTTCAGAGGGTATATTAAATCCCAATCACTTTAATATTTATCAAAACGATTTAAGATACATAGAAAGCAATGGAAAATTTAAATTATACCTGGGCGATATCGAATTAACTCATGTTAACTGCTTCTGGGACCCAGCCTTCGGAAAAACAGGCCGGGACAACAGTGTCTTGGCAATCATCTTCTGGGACGCACTCGGAAAAATGTACATTCAAGAGGTCATATACCTAAAAGTACACAATACAAACGACAGTGCCCATGAACAATGTACCCAAGTCTTGGAAATCATGGAAAAGAACTTTGTAACGCATATTCATATCGAAACCAATGGCATAGGCGCCTTCCTGGTCGAATTCATGCGGAAATACAGCCAAGAAAAAGGGCAAATGATCACAATCCAGCCGTGGCACCAAAAACAAAAGAAATCCGAACGCATCCTCGATGCATTTGACGCCCCGCTACACGCGGGTTTTTTATTGCTCCATCAATCGGTCACGCAAACATTCTTCCTGCAAGAAATGGAAGAATTTAGCCCCGAAAACGTCAATGGAAAGGATGATGGACTGGACGCCGTCGCCGGAGCCATCTTAACACCCAATAAACCAATCCCAACCCGCCATCCTAATAATAAAGTAAAACAGAGTGCATATACAGTAGATACAAGTGGATTTAAGGTATAGTCATTAAACCTTGTAAAATCCCGAAAGATCGGATAGGATAGCCCTAACAATAAAAAAGGGTATGAAATGATACAAATCAAAGACTTATCATTGGCGTTTGGGGATCAAATTATCTTCGACGAAACATCAATGGAAATCAAAGACGGGGAACGCGTTGGACTAATCGGACAAAATGGAACGGGTAAATCAACTTTACTCCGTATTTTGACAGGTGAATTAGAACCAGACCAAGGAAAAATTGAAACATCTCGTGATTACCGTATCGGATACTTGGAACAACATCTCCATTTTACCCAACCAACAGTATTGGAAGAAGGTTGCCTCGGATTACGTGAAGAAGATGAATATAACGTATGGAAAGTGGAAAAGATCTTATCTGGATTAGGTTTTTCAACAGAAGACTTCCATAAAGCACCTTCAGACTTCTCAGGGGGATATCAAATCCGTCTAAACCTGGCAAAGGTATTGGTATCTGAACCAGACCTGTTATTACTGGACGAACCAACAAACTATTTGGACATTGTATCGATCCGCTGGTTAGTATCATTCCTAAAGAAATGGCCAAGCGAATTAATCCTGATCACCCATGACCGTAATATCATGAACAGTATTACAACACATACAATGGCAGTACACCGTCAAACAATCCGTAAGACAGAAGGCGATACGATAAAGCTATATGGTCAAATTGCGGAAGAAGAAGAGATGTATCAACGTACAGCAGCCAACGCAGCAAAGAAACGTCAAGAAATCGAAGCCTATATTAATCGTTTCCGTGCAAAAGCGTCGCTGGCGTCATTAGTACAATCAAAGATTAAAAAGCTAAAGAAGGAAAAAGTACTGGAAGAGCTAAAGACAATCCAAACATTGGGCTTTGAATTTAATGCTGCGGAATTCCGTGCGCGTAATATCTGTAAAATTGATAACCTTTCATTCGGCTATACACCGGAAAACCAATTAATCAAAGGCCTATCAATCACAATTGAAAAGGGCGACCGTATCGGAATTATTGGAAAGAATGGAAAAGGTAAATCAACGTTATTGGAATTAATCGCTGGCGAACTCACACCGGACAGCGGGGAAATTGTGGATCATATGCACTGTGCAAAAGGATACTTCGGGCAAACAAATATTGAACGCTTGGATCCTAAGATGACGGTAGAAGATGAAATCCAATCAGCCGACCCAGCACTAGATTATGGAAAAGTTCGCCGTATGTGTGGAAACATGATGTTCAGTGGGGATTTAGCCAAGAAACCAATCTCTGTGCTCTCAGGGGGCGAAAAAAGCCGTGTATCACTCGGAAAGATCTTATTACACCCAGCAAATTTCTTATTACTCGACGAACCGACAAACCACTTGGACGCTGAATCATGTGATGCGTTGATTGCGGCGATTGATAATTTTGATGGGGCGGTGGCACTCGTAACCCATAATGAAATGTTCTTACATCACTTGGCAACACGCTTAATCGTATTTGATGGCGGAAAAGTGTTCTTATTCGAAGGTTCTTATGCTGACTTCTTGAAAAAAGTGGGCTGGTCCAACGACTAACGAAAAAGGCATAATTTCTCCTTTATAATTCGTTAAAAATTTGATACACTTATAAGAGTAAAAAATATAAGAGGAGTATCAAAATGCATAACACACGTGAAAGTGGGCGTACATTACTTGAAACATTGGCCGTGATCGGAATCATGGGAATTTTAACAGTGGGATCAATCGGGATCTATACAAAAGCCCGTAATAAATTGCTCCGTATGCAATCAATCGATGAAATCAGTGAATTGGTGGATAATATCCGTACATTGTTTGCGGGTAAAACATCATACGAAGGTCTAACAATCGGATATTTGGAACGTATGGGTGGAATTAAAAACAAAACAAATCCATTTGGCCAAGAAATTGTAGTACGTCCAGCTAATTCAAATGAAGAATTCGCAATCACATATCCAAATATGTCTCGTCCAGACTGTATTTATTTTGGAACAGTAACATGGGAAGATGCTGAAAGTATTTTCATTAATGGATCTGCACCAAACACATTAACAGCTCAATGTGCCGAAGGTCAGGTAAATAACGTAACAATTTACTATAAATAAGATTATGACAAAAAAGACTGAAGGATTATTAGCAAAAAAAATCAGTCGACGCAGCCTAATAAAGATGGCGCCGTTGGCTGGGGTTTCTTTGGTCTTTTTTCCATCAATCTTGCATGCAGCATCTAAAAAAGGTGAAGCAAAGACTCGTATTGGTATTCAATCATCAACAGTGACACGTTTTGTATTGGAAATCCCAGTAAACCCAGCATACAGCTTGGAAACATTGTCAAATCCATCACGTGTGGTAATTGATGTACAAAATTTTGAATACTCAAATGTAAAAGATGAAAATGCATCTGGTGGGGTGATTGAAAAAATCCGTCGCTCTACATCAAGCACAGGAACATCACGTTTTGTATTGGATTTGTCAAAATCAGGAAAAATTAAAAAACATTTTACATTGCCACCAAGTAAAACGGCGAAAAACCGCTTAGTAGTGGATATTGAACATACTGCAATTAAAAATGAAGGATTGGCTGGAAAAGGGGCTGCTGTTGCAGCTGCGCCTAAATCAACAGAATTAAAAGCAATCAATATAAAAGAACCTCCAGAAAAAAAGAAAAAAGTGATTGTAATTGATCCCGGGCATGGTGGAAAAGATCCAGGTGCGATTGGAAAACATCAAACATATGAAAAAAATATTGTATTGCAAACATCAAAGAAATTAGCAGAAGAATTGAAGCAAATGGGATTTGAAGTGCATTTAACGCGTTCGACAGATGTATATTTGAAATTAAAAGAACGTTCACGCATTGCGCAACAAAAACACGCAGATTTGTTCTTATCAATTCACGCAGATAGTCATCCAAAATCAAAGACAAAGGGATTGTCTGTTTATACATTATCTGAAAAAGCATCTGACGAAGAATCTGCATACTTAGCAGAGCGTGAAAACGCAGCCGATTTGATTGGTATTTCAGGATTCGACGGATACGCAGCCGATGTGCGTGATATCTTAGGAGATATGAAACAATCAATGACAAAAGAGCAATCAATTATTTTTGCAAATTTATTAGTTGAAGAAGTAGAAAGTCAGAAATCAATTACAAAGTTGAAAGAACCAAAACGATCAGCGCCGTTTATGGTATTACGTTCCCCAATTGCCTCAGCATTGGTGGAAATTGGATTCATCTCTAATCCAACCGAAGAAAAGCGTTTGCTTACAAAATCATACCAAACACAAATTGCAAAATCGATTGCAAAATCAGTGAATAAATATCCATTTATTTAAGATAATTTAGCATTGTCAATAAATTGCCGATAAAATGCATTTTTTATGGATTATTCAAATAGTTATAAAGATTCTTCTGGACACATAAATTTTTATTGCTATACTGTGAAAATATAAAATTTAAAAGAATAAAAGGTGTAAATATGGAAGTAGTATTCTCAGGTGCAAATGGCCGTTTACATGGTGCATATCAAAAAGGTAAACACGAAGACTCTCCGGTTGCTTTGATCTTACATGGTCACCCAGATCGCGGTGGGCATATGAATGAAAAAGTTGCATACACAATGTATCACAGCTTTGCGAAACAAGGTTTTGCAGTTCTTCGTTTTAATTTCCGTGGAACAGGTCGTTCCGAAGGTGAATTTACATATGGTGAAGGGGAATTAGCTGACGCAGCAGCTGCGTTAGATTGGATTCAACAACAACATGAAAAAGCACGTAGTGTTTGGATTGCTGGGTTGGATTTCGGGGCATATATTGCATTCCAATTATTAATCCGTCGCCCAGGTATCAATTCATTTATCGCATTATCTCCTCCATTACATGAATTTGATTTCTCATTTTTAAGCTTATGCCCATCTTCAGGTTTAGTTGTACATGGTGAAAAAGATGATGAAGAATATCATATCATGCGTAAAACATTGGTGGATCGCTTAAATGAACAAAAAGAAATCAATGTAAAATATCATATTTTACGTGGCGCAGACGGTAAATTTAACGCTTCATTGCCTGATTTACACCGTTTGTTAACGGATTATATCGCAACAGAACAAGACAAGGAACATAAACTGATCTAAGATGACGGACGAACAACGCATTATTTCTGCTGAAAAAAAGCCAGAAGACAGTATTGTCTCACTGCGTCCACAAACATTATCTGAATTGATCGGTCAAACCGAAGTAAAAGAAAACCTGTCTGTATTTATCAAAGCAGCTTTAAAAGAACGTCGTGTGATGGATCACGTGTTATTCCATGGTCCTCCTGGATTAGGAAAAACAACACTTGCACAAATCGTGGCAAAGGAATTAGGCGTTGGTTTCCGTGCAACAGCGGCTCCGATGATCTCTAAATCTGGGGATTTGGCAGCGATCTTAACAAATCTGCAACCAAATGATGTGCTGTTTATCGATGAAATCCATCGTTTAAACCCAGCAATTGAAGAAGTGTTGTATTCTGCAATGGAAGATTTCCAATTAGATTTGATTATCGGCGAAGGTCCAGCAGCACGTTCAGTGCGTATTGACTTACCTCCATTTACATTGGTTGGGGCAACAACAAAAACAGGATTATTAACAACGCCATTACGCGAACGTTTTGGTATTCCTCTGCGTATGCGTTTTTATACAGCAGAAGAATTAGCATTAGTTGTTGAACGCTCATCGCAATTATTGAATATTGGTATGGATCAGGGTGGAGCAATGGAAATTGCACGCCGTTCACGTGGGACACCGCGTGTAGCAAACCGTTTACTTAAACGTGTGCGTGACTTTGCAATCATTGATGATCAAAAGGTGATTACAAAAGAATTGGCAGATAAAGCATTATCACGTCTACATGTGGATAAATTGGGCTTGGATGAAATGGATAAGCGTTATTTAGCATGTATTATTGATAATTATAATGGTGGTCCAGTGGGAATTGAAACATTGGCGGCTGCATTATCAGAAGAATCAGCAACAATTGAAGATGTAGTAGAGCCATATTTATTACAACAAGGCTTAATTCAGCGTTCTCCACGTGGAAGATTATCAACAAAATTAGCATACGATCACTTAAAAAGAACGTAAAAATAAACTTAACACACTGAGAAAGGGGCTTAATAGCCTCTTTTTTTATTTTATTATTTAAGTATTGACAAATATAAAATCTGCTATATAGTAAAAGTTGACAAAAAAGATAACTCACTTAAGAGGTAGTAATATGACAGAGGCGAGAATTAAACGATTTTACCGTAATCAGGTAATCCACTTGTTTCTTTTAGCAACAGTAATTGGCGTAATGATCTATTTATTGATTCCAACGAAACCGTCAAACACGCAAAAAGATTTAAACGAATTTAAACCAGTTGTGGCAAAAACTGAATCAGTTGCTCCACAAAAAATCGTAATTGAAGAAAAATTAGTAGTAAAAACAAACAATGTTAAGAAAACTGCAATTAAAAAAAGTACAGTGATCGCTGCTAAAAAAGTAAAAAAATCTAAAATCCCTGTATTAGATTTCTCAACAAAGAAATTATCAGAAGAAAAAGTGGCTAAAAAAGTGCACGAAGGAAATATGATCCTTGCAAAAGGTGCAAAAGCTGTTTTAACGGAAGATACAGTAATCACAGGAAATTTATATATTTTGAATATCAAAAGTATCTTACGTTTACCAAAAGGATTGGAAGTAAAAGGGCATATCTTTGTAAAAGATGCACGCCAAGTAGTTTTTCCTGATAACGTAGAAGTTGGTGGAAATGTGTATATCTATGGTGATACAGGATTTCACAGCATTCCACAAACTGCAAAAATTAAAGGGCAACTTTATATCTAAGCCCTATAAAAAGTTCGATCGTCAGATCGAATACAGCCCCGAAGTTAGGAATTTTTAATTCCCTCCTTATTTTCTCTCTCCTCTTAAGGCTTCGGGGTTCTCTCTCCTTCTAGTAAAAAGTCTCGCTGTGTGCGGGATTTTTTTATGATATATAGGTATTTGACAAACACATAAAATAATGTAAGATAAATGCAAACTTACTCACTTAAATCTATTGTTATGGAGAAAAATAAAAGAACGCGACCAGATTGCTGGACGTTTAGATTGCTTGTGCCTTGTATTCTTGGATTTTGGATAGGGGTAGCAAGTTTAATAACAAAAGAAATACCTGTCGCCGTCACATGGTCAGCTTTTACAGCTGCTGCTGTATCTTTGCTGGCGTTAGTCTTGCATATAAAAAAGATAACAACTTAATAATAAAGCCCGTATAATGCGGGCTTTTTTTTATTGACGAATATAAAAGATAGTGTATGGTGAAGAGTATAAATCTTTTTATCATTATAACTAATAAAAAAATGAATTACTTAAAACAAAAGATGAATATCAGAATGCTCGATGTTTTATCAATCTGTTTATTACTTACATTGATGATATTTGGAATGTCTATTTCCTGTAATTGGAATGGAATGATAATATTAGGCAGTGCAGGAGCAATGATTACCATTGTTTTATTGATCATCGTAATTCTTGTTTAATTTCTAATAATCGTCATCCCCTTACTGCTTTATGTAGTCGGGGGATTTTATTTTATCCTAGACAAATAAAGTGAATATGATACATTAACACAAAACCTAATTATTATGACACCTAATGTATAAAAAAATTATTAAAACATCAGAAGATAAGTTTAATGCAATAAAATTAATGATTTGTATAATTGTAATGTTAACAACGATTATACTTGAAAATCTTAAAATTTGTGCAATTACTTGTCGTGTTATTAGCGTCTTTATGGGGTTAGGAATTCTGGTGTATGGAGGACAATTACTAATTAAGTCTCCAGGAAAAAGATGAAAAAAGGCTCCGTAAGGAGCCTTTTTTAATTATTCAGCTGGTGGCGGTGTCATGCCATCTGGTTTGGCACCCTTAAGCTTTAATTTGTTTACAAAGCGAAGTGAGCGTTCTGCTGCAAATTTCTTTGGACCTTGTTCACGATCTGCAATACGTTGATAGTATTCAGATGCTTGTTCAAATTTACCAAGTTTTGTTAAACAACTTCCAATACCTTCAAATGTTTTATGTTGGTAACGGTTATTGTTAAGAGCAGCAGCTTTTTCATAAGCTTCCAATGCTTTAAGGAATTGTCCTTTTTTCTGATACACGTAACCAATACTAATGTACGCAGGAATAGGATTTTTACTCAATTTGATGATTTTTTGGAAACATTCCATCGCTTTATCAGGATTTTCCATCATGTGGTAAGTAATACCTTTTGCATTCCATGCTTGAATATTTTTACCATCAATTTTGATAACTTTGTTAAAGTATTCAATCGCTTTATCAAATAATTTAAGTTTTTGAAGAGTAACCCCAATGCTGAGCAATGTGTCAACACGATCTGGGTCAATTTTTAATACGTTTTCTAAGGCTGCAAGCGCATCTTTGAATTGGTATAGCTTTTGTAGAGCAACTGCTTTTCCGTTATAAGCTTCGATGCAATTTGGATCAACTTGGATCGCAATATTAAATGTATCAATTGCATCTTGGAAAAGTCCATTCAAGCTAAGCGCAAGACCTTTGTTTGTGAGAATACTTGTTTCACGTGGATTAATTTTATAAGCAGAGTTAAACGACTCAATCGCTTCGTTGTAACGCCCCATCTTCATAAAAGCAAAGCCTTTGCAATTCAAAGACTCCCAATGTTGTGGATTAAGTTCAAGTACACGTTCAAATTCTTTAATAGACGCGTGATATTGACCTGCCATCAGCAGTTTTGATCCAGTTTTATATGTGTAAAGTTCAGGTGATTCAGATACGATTGCATCTTCGAGTGTTTCAAGAGTTGAATCTGTTTCATTTGCCAATGCATTAGCAGCTTGTTCAAATTCAGGTGTGTCAGTTTTAGTATTTGTCATAGTAGCTCCCTTATAACTGTATAACAAAGGATTGTAGTTGATTTTAAAAAAAATGTCAAGAATACTCAAAAAGACCCCACATAAGAAATGTAGGATATTGAAAAAGGGCATAAAAAAATGGTGGCCAGAGGCGGATTCGAACCGCCGACACAAGGATTTTCAGTCCTTTGCTCTACCAACTGAGCTATCTGGCCAACCAGATGACGGACATTCTAAGATATTTTTCTACGTTTGTAAATAGCAAATTAAAGAAAAAAATAGATTAAAATAAAAATCTTTATTTTGATAAGTAACGAATTTATGATATAATGGAAAAATCTAGAAAGAATAAAAATCAGGGAGATCACAGTGAACGAATTTACATCAAAATTAATGATACCAAAAATCGCAGTCCTTGGGGTTGGCGGCGCTGGAATTAATATTGTAAACAGCATGATCCAAGACGGACTAAAAGGATTGGATTTTATCGTAGCAAATACAGATGCGCAATCATTGGCACGTTCAGAAGCTTCAAAAAAGATCCAATTGGGATCAGAAAAAACACAAGGATTTGGTTCAGGTGGAAATCCAGAAATTGGGGAAGCTGCTGCCGAAGAAAGTTTGGATGAAATTTCAAGTGCATTAAAAGAATACCAAATGATCTTTATCACTGGCGGAATGGGCGGTGGAACAGGAACTGGTGCGGTACCTGTAATTGCTCAAAAAGCAAAAGCAGAAGGAATTGTAACCGTCGCAATCGTAACTTTACCATTTGATTTCGAAGCAGATAAAAAAATGAAACTTGCACAATCAGGATTGGATAAATTGAAAAGTTCTGTGGATGCGTATGCAATTATTAGTAATCAAAAATTCTTTAAAATATTTGATATTAATATGCCATTGGTCGAAGCATTCCGTTTCGCGGATTCAAATATTTCAACAGGTATCCAAGGGATCACAGACATTATTAATATTTCTGGCCAAATCAATTTGGACTTTGCAGATGTGCGCTCTATTTTGAAAGATGCAGGACAAGTAATGATTAATTCAGCAGTGGCAGAAGGCGAAAATCGTGCAATTGAAGCGGCTGAAAAAGTACTCACAAACGATTTATTTGATAACGGTCAAGCAATGGGTGCAAAAGAAGTATTGGTGCAAATCTCTGGTGGATTGGATGTATCATTACAAGAAGTTCAAAATATTATGAATGCAATTCGTACAAAATTACCAGGATTGGATAACTTGGTATTCGGAACAAATTTCACAGAAGAATATAATGGAAAAGTTGTACTGTCATTAATTGCATCAGGTGTAAAAGCATCAACTGGATATGTTCCAACATATACACCGATGTCTAATCCGTCACCAATTAAATTCTCAGTAAGAGAAACAGTAACAGAAACTGTAAAAGTAATGCCGGAACCAGAAATGTCTCAACCAGTGGAAGAATATGTAGAAGAAACTGAAACATTTGAACCAGAATCATTCGAACCAGAAACAATGGCACAACAATTCGCTCCATCAATGGAAGACGATGAAGAAGATATCATGGCTGTAAAAGAAGTGATGAAAGAAGTGATGGACGAAGTGAAACAAGAAAAAGATGAAGTCCAAACACAAGAAGTATCTTTGGATGATATCTTGGGACAAAACTTTGATCGTACAGAATTTAAATCAGCACCAATGGAAGAAGAAAAGCCAGTGGTAGAAGAAGTGCAAAAAGCAATTCACGAAGCCGTAGAAGAAATTATAGATGAAGATGATGAATTTGTATCAGAATTTGACCAACCTCAACAATCAGTTGAACAAGAATTTGAAGAAAAAGACGAAGAAGAAAAAAGTTTTGATCGTTTGAAAAATTTCTTTAAATTCGGTGGCAGAGATACTATTGAAGACGATAATATGCAAGAAGAAGTGCATACATTTTCACCACACTCAATGACAATGTTATCAGAAGAAACAATTGTCGAAGAAGATATTATCGACGAACCAATTGCAGTAAATGAAACAGCTTCACCAAAGCTAACAAAGATGCAACAAACATCGATGATGGATTTCTTCGGTGGGTCAAAAGAACCATCACAAATGGACAATGATATTCCATCATTTTTAAAGGAATAAAAATGAAAAAATCACCCATTGTATTCACGGCACTTGTCGCATTAATGACAACGGTATCCGCGTATGCAGTGGGTGATCTTGATATGACCTATCTCAATGAAATGGGATTTAAGGTAACGGATCTCGGATCAGAATATCTTTTAGAAGATCAAAATTGTTACGCAAAACAAATCGCTTTATTCATTACATATTTGCGACATTTTTTATATTTATCTGCTGGATTATATTTGGTGTTGTCTGTTGTAAATTATTTCCGTGGGAAAGAAAAAGATTTAATCAAAATATTAATTATTGTGTTATCAATCTTAGGAACATCACAAATCTTAACCCCATTAACGGAAGTAATGACAGGAAAAAATATTGAAAATCCAACATGTCCTAAAATCCGTGTATCAAAAGATACATCAGTAAAAGAAATAAGTAAAAAATTATCAGGTGGTTTATCATTGGTGGAAGAAGTAATGCCATCAGGTGGAAATGTAAACGTAAATATGTTTAATGGCGTTGGTGATTTATCAGCAAAATATGAATCACGTGGACGTTATGATATCGTGGGATATGATACAGCCGGTGGATGTTCATATGGTAAATATCAGTTGGCGGTACGTGTAAGCTCACTCAGTATGTTCTTAAAATATTTAGCACAACATCATACAAAATATTATGAAACGCTACAGTCAGCAGGCGGGATCCAAGATGCATATAATTGTAAGGCTCGTGATGGAAATATTGGAAAATTTGAAGGAGCATTTTTAAACCTAGCACGTCAAAAAGATTTTCAAAACATTATGGAACAACATCATAACGAAGCATTTGGAAAACCAATGTTCCGCCGTATTAATGATAGTCGTAAATTACCACAAGGAATTAAAGATAAAATTAATAACAGCTTTGCATTACAAAGTATGGCATTCAGTTTATCAACTCAACATGGACCTGGTGGTGGGGTAAACGTAATCAGTAAAGCTGTGGCAAATTATGGATTAACTGAAAGTTCATCTAAACAAGAAATTGCACGTGCTGTATACGCGGAAAGACGTAAAGTAAATCAATATTTCAGAGCCTCAAATGATGCTGTGAAAAATGCGGTGTACAATCGTTTTATTAAAGAAGAACGTGACGTATTGGCGTTGATAGAATCTAAAGGATAAAAAATGAAACAGGTAAAATTATTTTTGCTGGGTGTAATAATGATGGCATCAAGTAGTGTAATGGCAAATTACAATGCTGCAAAATTGGAATACAATGGGCAAGGTGAATTGATGTATATCGAACAAGTTGATCAATTGGAAATGAAACAATATTTGGCTGAGCACAAAGTAAAATACAGCGACCAAGATTGGGAAATTTGCCAACAGTACGTAGAAAAAACAGTAGCAGAAGAATTAGTATCACTGAAAGAAGATGATATAATTCATCAAAAATTAACAAGTTATATTTATATTGAAGGGGCATTTCCAATTCGTTGGGTGTGTATTAAAAAAGGATCTGTAACAGAAGATTGGGATCTTGAACAATTAGAAAAAAATCGAATCGATCCTCAGTTTAATTTAGAAGGATTGAAAACATATAAATTATTCCCGAATAAATAAAAGGGATTTAAAAGATAAAAAGCTCGCAAAATATGCGGGCTTTTTTTAACGCCGTATCAGAAATGAACGGCATTTTCTATGCATAAAAAAGGAGTAAGAAAATGAATATTTTTTCAGAATATAAAAAGGCACGTGAAAGACGTGCAAAATGGGAAACGTTATGGAATGAATGTTATGAATATACCATTCCAAATTATGGCGAAAAAATGGATAAAAGATCTGCACAAAAAGATTTGTATGATTCAACAGCAGGTGATGGGGTGGATGTATTGGCATCCAGCCTGTTAAGTGAATTAACGCCTCCATGGTCAAAATGGTTTGAATTATCATGCGGATCAGATATTAAAGAAAATGAAAAAGAAATTTTGTTCGGATACACAAACGAGGTGGAAGAAAAATTACAAATTAATTTTGATCAATCAAATATGGCACAAGAATTACATCAATGTTATGTAGATTTATCAATCATCGGAACAGCGTGTTTGTTATTTGAAGAAGCTCAAATTGGACAATCATCTGCATTTCAGTTCAAAGCAATTCCAATGAGTGAAGTATTAATTGCGGAAACAAATGATGGGAAAACAGATTCAATCTTTCGTCAAATTACATTAACGATAGAAGGGATTGCGAAAAAATTTGGGACAGAAATATTTACGAAAGAATTGTTTCAAAAATTAAAACAAAATCCCGCTCAAAAAATAAAAGTAATTGAAGCTGTGATTAAAAAAGAAACAGGGATGGGATATGAATATACAGCCTTTATTGAAAATGAAAGCAATCAATATGGTGCGGAAATAAATGCTCCAATTATTTTGGGAAAAGGCGAATTTGAAACATCTCCATTTATCGTTTTTCGTTTTGCAAAAGTGCCAAGTGAATTGTATGGGCGTTCGCCGGTAATGAAAGTTTTACCAGATATTAAAACGGCAAATAAGGTTGTGGAATTGATTTTGAAAAATGCCTCACTGGCGGTGACAGGTGTTTGGCAAGCAGAAGACGATGGTGTCTTAAATTTGGCAAATATCAAAATGGTGCCGGGGGCAATTATTCCAAAGGCTGTGGGATCAAGTGGATTAACACCTTTAAAACCTGCTGCAAATTTTGATGTATCTAATTTAGTCTTAGATGATATGAGGGCAGGAATCCGAAAAGCATTAATGGTGGATAAATTAGGTCCCATCACAATGTCAGGACGTATGAGCGCAACAGAGGTTATGGAACGCTCAGCAGAATCAATGCGAGTATTCGGAGCAATTTATGGACGTTTACAAAGTGAACTATTAACCCCATTAATCAACCGAGCAATCTCAATCCTACAACGCAGAGGAGAAATTGAAAAAATCGGAATTGATGGACGCGTGTTGCGATTAAATTATCAATCTCCACTTTCACGATTAAAAATTAATCAAGAAATTGAAACAGTAATGGGGTGGATGAAAGCAATGCAATCTTGTGGGACAGGAATGGATAATCAGTTGAATAAAAATAAAGTAGCAAAATGGATGGCACGAAAATTTGAAATTCCAACTGAATTAATTCAAGCAGAAGATAATGTAAAAATGGAAAAGGTAAAAGTGTTGCTTGAAAATTTAAATCCAGTAATTACCGATGCTGTTTTAAATATGTCACCAGAACAAATTGAAAAAGAATTAATGGAAATTATCAAGTTAAAAGAAAAGGAACGTGAAGATGACAAAGATAACAGATAAAAACTTAATGCGTGAATACGCAAAAACATTTTCAACAGAAGGTGGAAAACGAGTCATGGATCACCTGCGTAATTATACAATTGAACGCGTGATTGGTCCAGATGTTTCAAATGAAACCTTGCGTTACCTAGAAGGTCAACGCGCCTTGGTTAAAATGATTGAAAGATATATAGATCAAGGTAAAAAGGGTGTCTAAGATTTGTTACGTACCACACTACGAACCAGTGATGTGTTACGTAAATGCATAATTAATTCATCCAGGTGTGCACGATCTTTTACTTCTAAATCGATTAAGAATTCGATAAATTGGGTCGTGCGCATCAAAACCTTAATATCTAAAATTTGAGCTTTGTGGATCGCAATAACATTTGTCACACTGTTCAATGCGCCATGTGTGTAATTAGTCATAATATTCAAACGACCAACAAAGTGTTCTTTAGAAAGGTTTACTTGTTTCCAATCTAAATCAACCCAGCGTGATGGAGAGTCTTGGAATTTATCTAATGATGTACAATCATGACGGTGAACCGTAATCCCAGATCCTGTGTGAATAATTCCAACAATGGAATCCCCTGGTAATGGATGACAGCATTTTGCAAATTTCAAAGAAATGTCAGAGAATAATCCCTTTGTTTGAACTTTCTGGGACGGAGTATCTTTTTCTGCAAGTTTTGAAATAAGGGTTTGTCCCTTACGTTTTTGATCAGGACGTTTATCAGGGTGCAAAGCGTATAAAACTGAATCAGTTGTATAATCACCTTCACCAATAAACACGTACAGATCTTCAACGGTCTTTGCTTGGAAATCTTTTAAAATAGGAGTAGCTTCTTTTTCAGAAAAAGTAACCCCCGCATTTGAAAATGAAATATCCACCAATTGTTTACCAAGTTCAATCATCTTATCACGACGGGCTAAACGTAGGAAACGACGAATGTATGATTTTGCTTTTGTTGTCTTTACATAATTCAACCATTCCATACGAGGTTTTTGAGTGGATGATGTAAGAATATCAACTTGATCACCTGTGTTTAAAGGGGTATAGATATTTACGATACGACGATTAATTTTCGCACCAACACATTTGTGTCCAAGTTCAGAATGAATTTCATATGCAAAATCAAGGGCAGTTGATCCATATGGTAATGAATATACATCCCCATTCGGAGAAAATACAAAGACAGAATCTTTAAAATCAGAAATCTTGGTATGTTCAAGAAATTCATCAGTTGTTTCAGCCGAAGCAATTCCTTCCAAGATATTTTTAAGCCAGCGAATATCCCCAGCGCTTAATTTTTCACCAGTCTTATATTGCCAGTGAGCAGCAATACCAAATTCCGCCACGCGATGCATTGCTTCTGTACGGATCTGAATTTCAATACGATGATCGTCTGGTCCAATAATCGTGGTGTGAAGAGATTGATAACCATTCGGTTTTGGTGATGAGATATAATCTTTAAAACGCCCAGGCATCATACGATACGCTGAATGGATAATCCCAAGGGCACGATAACATTGATCAATATTTTGCACGATAAAACGAAAGGCTGTGATATCAAATACTTCATCAAATGTGAGATTCTTTAAACGCATTTTACGCCAGATAGAATAAGGTGATTTTTCACGTCCATAAATTTCCATATCCAAATTATTGTCTTTCATGATCTTTTTCAAAATCTTAATCATGGATGAAATTTCAGATTTTCCATTTTTACGTAAATCAGATAATTCAGATTGAATTTGTTTATAATCATCTGGATACAATGTCGCAAAGGCGGTATCTTCTAATGAATCCTTAATGTTGTTCATACCGATACGTTCGGCAAGCGGTGCATATACTTCCAATACTTCAAACGCTTTACGGGCACGACTTTTGGGGCGAGGGTGGAATGAAAGAGTTTGCATATTATGTAAACGGTCAGCCAATTTAATAACCAACACGCGCAAATCTTCAGACACAGCCATAATAAATTTACGGAAGTTTTCAGCTTGATGAACTTTATCAGACTGCAATTTAACTTTGGAAAGATTTGTAACCCCTTCAACTAAGAAAGCAATTTCTTGCCCAAATTCTTTTTCCAATTGTTCACGGGTAATATCAGTATCTTCAATTACATCATGTAATAAAGCAGTACAAATTGATGGAATATCCATTCTTTGTTGGATTAAAATTTCAGCAGCAGCAACAGGATGAGAAAAATAAGGATCACCACTGTGACGCATTTGTCCAGCATGTACCTTTTCAGCAAAATGATAGGCTTTGGTAAGGATTTTGATATCTGCTTTGGGATTGTATAAAAGGACGCCGGAGATTAAATCTTCCAGAGGAATAACACCACGCTGTCCACTTTCATTTACACCCATCTACACAATTTCCTTCAGTTCTGTATTTGAAATCCATAAGATAAATAATCGGATTTTATTATTATTATAAACTAATGTAAGTTTGTTTTTATATTCTGTCAACTGTTTTAAATAAGGTCCAGGCACGTTTGAGGGTGGATTAAAGTCCGTTTTATAATCAATTACCCAAATTTCATCATTATTGAAAACGATTTTATCTGGACGGAGAAGAAGGTGACGCTCATTGTCACGATGCTCAATAAATGAAGCCTCGCTCAGTTGATTGCTAAATAAAAAATCAAATTTTGGATCACTTGATATTGTTTTAAGCGATTGAATATAATGTTCTTTTTTATCTTCTGGAATATCAATAGATTGCATTGATTTTTCAATCATTGTGGTACGTTCATCTACGGATAAATGTGGGAAATACTCCAACATCTGGTGAATACGAGTTCCGAGTACGCGCGGAACGTCAGGTGTATCAAAAATAGAAACAGGTTCCAAAATATTTTCTGTTACATGAGGTGCAGTTGGCATCGGTTGCGTAGGATAAAATCCTTGATGAATATCATATGCAGTCTTTTTAGACGATGAAACAGTGCAAACGTCAGCAATCTGAGGTGTTTCAATGCGCATAATCACGGCATCTTCATCAAACAGATT
>QKJL01000009.1 GCA_003250835.1 Alphaproteobacteria bacterium | reverse complement strand
AAAAAATAAAGTAAATCTCTATATTTTTTTGCATAAAGATGTAAATTAAGTCTTTCAATAACGAATCAATTATAACATTTATTCTTTCTCAAGTCTAATGATTTTGATTCTACGATTCTAAAATCATCAAATAATATCTTCCATCCCACTCTAACTTATAATTATCAAACCACTTCTTTTTTTAATTTTTATAGACATAAAAAAACTCCCCAATGGGGAGAATTTTATTTTTTCTTTTTATTATTAAGCACCTCGGCACCGGATACTACGTCGATCAGTTCTTCTGTAATTTGCGTTTGTCGTCGTTGCTGATATTCAAGGTTCATTTTATCCAAATGCTCATCAATATTCTTTTCTGCATTTTGCATTGAAATCATACGTGTCATATGTTCCGCAGCCAAGCTTTCTGCCATCGCTTTATACAGTTTAATAAACAATGTATGACGCACCAATGCCTCGAACATTTTTTCACCGGCTAATGGTGTTGCTGGAATTTGATTTGTTGGCCATTTTTGATTTTTAATTTTATTTAAAAAGACTTGGTCCATTGGCAACAATTGTTCATATTGATGTTCAAACATTGCCCCATGTTCTAAACGATTATGGAATAGCAACACGCGTTGATTTGCATAATCCTCTAACATCTCATCAATTTTTAATGTTAAGATTTGCGCCAAGTTTGAAATTGCTTCTACTGATCCTGGCGTTGAATACAATTTTTCAGTCTTTCCACCCAATGCGGCAAATTTTGCCCCCATTGAACGTCCAATTACAATGTATTTTACATCATCAATTTTTTCAATATCACTGTGTTCTTTCACTGTTTTTTGAGCATGTTGTGCCAATGCAGTATTGAAACGTCCTACTAACCCTTGGTCTGTTCCAAACAAGATTACAATTCCGCCTTTGTACTTTTTCTTTACATCTTTTGGTAATGTATAATTTTGCAAGGCAACCTGTAAACCATATTTAATATTTTGATCATAGATTAATAACGCTTTTGATGCGCGTTCGTATTGCTGGATACTTACCGCAGAAAGCGTTTTCATACTTCCCACGATCCCTTGCAAATTCTTCGTTGTTTTAATCTTACCTTTTAAAGATTCCAGTGTTTCCATTTTTATTTATCCGCTTTTGCCTTAAAACCTTTACCTTCGATCACTGTAATCATTGCATGCATTACCGTCTCTTTATCTTCGGCTGATAATTTTTCACCACCACTGATCTTTTTCATAATCTCTGCATGAGTTACTGGCACTTCTTCGACAATTGCGTCTTCGATTTCTGATACTTGTTTTGCAGGTACTTCATCCAATAATCCAGTTGTTGCCGCCATCACGATCAACACTTGTTCTTCCACTTTTAATGGTTGATATTGTTTTTGACGTAGGATTTCACGTACACGTTCTCCGCGTACCAATGATTTTTGAGTTTCTGAATCCAATTGTGTTCCGAATTTTGCAAATGCTTCGAGTTCTTCGAATTGTGCGTAGAACATTTTTAATGGCCCTGCTGCTTTTTTATATGCTTCTACCTGAGCCTTACTTCCCACACGAGATACAGAAATTCCGATATCAATCGCTGGTAACATTCCTTTTTGGAACAATGCACTTGATAGGAAGATTTGACCGTCTGTGATCGAAATCAAATTTGTTGGAATGTATGCTGATACATTTTCCGCCAATGTTTCACAGATTGGTAGAGCCGTTAATGATCCGCCACCATGTTCTGGTAATAAACGTGTTGAACGTTCCAGCAAGCGTGCGTGGATATAGAAAATATCCCCTGGGAATGCTTCACGTCCTGGTGGACGACGTAAGTACAATGACATTTGACGATATGCTTCGGCATGTACTGTTAAATTATCATAGATCACAAGAACGTCTTTTCCTTCTTTTTCCATGAAATATTCACCCATTGATGTCGCCGCATATGGTGCCAAAAATTGCATTCCTGGAGAATCTTCCCCTGAGGCTACCACTGTGATTACTTGATCAATTACGCCACCTTCTTGTAATTTTTCAACTACCTGAGCTGTTGCTGATCCACGTTGTCCGATTGAACAGTAAATACAAATTACGCCATTGCCTTTTTGATTTAGCATTGTGTCCACTGCAATTGCTGTTTTTCCTGTTTGACGATCACCCAAGATCAATTCACGTTGTCCACGTCCGATTTGGATAATTGAGTCAATTGCTTTGATCCCAGTTTGTAATGGTTGTGATACCGCTTTACGATGCATAATTGGTGCTGCTTCACGTTCTATACGATAATGATCGGCTGCTTTGATTGGTCCGTTTCCATCCAATGGACGTCCCAATGGATCGACTACTCGTCCCAATAATCCTTTTCCAACTGGTACACGTACGATTTTCTTTGTACGTACGATTTTATCCCCTGCTTGGATTTTTTCAGGATTTTCCAGCGCCACAATCCCCACATAATCTTCCATTAAGTTGTAGGCAATTCCTTGTAATTGTTCTTTTCCAATCAATACTGTTTCTTCTGATTGCAAATTCTTTAGACCAACTGCTTCGATAATACTTCCAGTTACACTTGTTACCACACCTATTTCTTCTGTATCGAGTGCAATATTCTTTTCTAAAGCTACTTTTTCCGCCACTTTCAATGTTTCGTTTAATGCTTCTTTTAACATTATTTTTCCTTCTTATTCTGTCATTCCATTTAATGCGTCGCTTAGTGAACGACCAAAATTTTCAATATATTTATCTAATCCCCAACGGAGTAAAATTGTATCCACCAATAATTCCACACCGCATGCCATATCTTTGTTTTCAACGTATTTCATTTCAGGCTTTTTACCAATTAATTCTTCCAACACCTTTTCTAATTCAGCTTTTTCTGAATCTGATGGCATTTTTGATGCAGTTACGATAATTTTATGTCCTTTTTTCATTGCATATAATAATGATGCGAATGAGTCTGAATTTAATGTTTTGATTTTTGTTAAGAAGATTGAAAACATTTTCTTTTCAATATCAATTGCCGCCAATTCATTAAAGGCATCACGTGCTGTTTCCACCAACGTTTTTCCAACCAAGCCACGTACTGCGTTATACAAGGCTTCTTTTTCTTTTTCCAATTGTGATTCAAATTGCACACGTTTGTCGCGCATTTCTTGTTGCGCTTTTTTAATCATTTCACTCTTTTTTTCAGCCGCTTCTTTACGTGCTTCGTGATAAATTCCTGCTTCTTCACTTTTCACGCGGCTTTTTTCTTCTTCTAATGAGTACTTTTCAGCTTCGGCTGCGCGTTCGCGTTCTTCCGCCTTATGTAATTTTTCAAATACTTTTTTTTGACGTGCATCCATTGCGTTCAAAATTGGTTGGTATAAGAATTTTTTTAAAATCCAAACCAAAATCAAAAAGTTTAACGCTTGAATGATTACCGTTATCCAGTCAATACTCATTTTCTTTCCTTTCTTTTGGACCGTTCGATCCAAACAATCTTTTCATCTTTCTGATGGATGAGATGCATATCACCCCATCCGTCAGATCTGTCTTTACATTTGTGCTGCTAATTCCACAACCTTGTTAAAGATTGGGTTTGAGAACAACAAGATCATCGCAACAAGCAATGAGTAAATCGCAGTTGATTCAACCATCGCCATCGCCACGAACATTGTGCTGCGCACTTCGTTTGCCATATCAGGTTGAGACGCCATAGACGCCAAAGCTTGTTGAGCAGCTTTTCCTTCACCTAACGCCGCCAATCCGCCCATTCCAACAGCGATACCAGCACTGATTACTGATCCTAAACCTACTAATGCTACTGCATCAATTCCCATAATATACTCCTTTGTTTTTTTGTTTTAGCGGATCTTTCCGATCCAGTTCTTAAAACTTTCCGTTCCAACAACGAAGAAAAGTTCTTTTAAGAAGCATCTTCTTGAGACGCTTCCCATTCTTGTTTCTCTTTCAAGGTTGGATCACCCAATCCACCTACGATATACACTAATGCTAGTGTTGAGAAAATATATGCTTGAATTACACCTGTTAACAATCCGAATAGTTGCATAACTACTGGCATGAAAATAGGCGCCAAGATTAATAAAATTGCCACGATTACCGTTCCACTCATTACGTTTCCGTACAGACGAATTGCGAGTGAGGCTCCGCTTGAAAATTCCCCGATAATATTAAATGGCAACATGATCCATTGTGGTTCCACATAACGTTTGAAATACGTTCCCACACCGTTACGCATAATTCCAAACAGTGGCACAGACAACATTACAAGTAACATTAAGCCTACTGTTGTTGAGAATGATCCTGTTGGTGGGATATATACCGCCCATTCACCTGTTGATGGTACATAAAATGGTAATGGAATTACTCCTGATAAATTTGATACCAAGATAAAGATAAATAAACTCGCCACCAGTGAGAAGATTACTGTTGCTTTGCGTTGCAAGGTTCCTTCAACTTCATTTTTTAAAAATGACACCATTGTTTCCAATAAATTTTGCCAGCGATTAATCTTTAATCCATCTGTTAAACCACGTGTTGCAAAGTGCACACCCACAAAAATCAAAAACATTAACAACCATGTTCCCACAATTGTCATATTTAAATTGAATGTGAATTCAGTCCCGAATAACGCGACTTTTTTCGTCCAAAAAACAATTTGATCTGGGTTAATATTCATTTTTATTTCTTCTTAGTTTTTCTTGTCCATACAAATACTGTGCGTGTTACGATAAAGCCCAATAATGTTGCGAACACCGCATACCATACGCCTTTTTGCAATACGTAATAGAATACACATCCGGCCACGATAAATCTTGCCAATGCAGTTAACATTAAGAAACGCTTTGGCTTTTCCACTTTATCCAAACGTTGTACGGTCCATGATAAGCTGAACATATAGCCTGCGCCCAACATCAATCCCACAGCAAAAAATATTAATAATTCAGTCATTATTTCTTTTCTTCTTCGATTTCGTCTTCTTCTTTTTTAATCCAGTGCCATGCGTTATATAATCCAACAGCTAATCCAGCCAATATTCCTGAGAATGTCCATGAAAAATTTGCTGGGTACGCCTCATCCAAATAATCGCCGAGCAAAATTAATCCCGCCAATGGCAATACAACACTAAACCCAATTAATCCGAAGAAGCTCGACATACGCCACACATTATTATGTTCTTTTTGCGCGTGTTTATAACGTTCTACTTTCTTTAAAATAATCTTAGTCATTTTATTCTTTGGTTTAACTTTATGACGCTCTCCCATGCTCTACCCCTTTAATTGTAAGATTAACCTTGCAACTGTTCCTTCTAATCTCGCCAAAGAAGTACGTGCTTTTTTTTCTTCTTCTTTGATATCGAAAAATTCTTGTTTTACAACTTCTGCCAATGATTGAATATCTTTCCCTTCGATAATACGGAACGCAGAAATACGCACATGATTACCTGTTTTTGTTAGCACCCCTTGATCATGTGCAAAAAATCGTGTTTTATCGCCATCTGTAATCGTTAAGATTGATGGGTTTAGTGCCACAGCATAATCAATATGTTTTGGGAGTAATCCAAAGAAGCCATGTTCGCCTTCGGCATAGATTTTCGTCGCCTCACCCTGCATCAGGATTTTATTAGGCTCTACCAAATCAACGATCATTTTTTTCATATATTACGCTTCTTCTTTTCCTGTTTTCACTTCGTCAATTGACCCAATCATATAGAAATTCTTTTCTGGCACACCATCGAATTCTCCGTCCAAGATACGTTCACATCCTGTTAGTGTATCATCGATACCCACATATTTTCCATCCATTCCTGTGAAATGATGTGTTGTGAAGAATGGTTGTGTTAAGAAACGTTCTAATTGACGTGCTTTTTTCACTGTTTTTTGGTCAGCATCTGATAATTCGTCAAACCCGAGCATTGCGATAATATCTTTTAATTCTTCATATTCAGCCAATGTTTTACGCACTGCTCTTGCCACGTTATAGTGACGTTCACCCACGATTGCTGGGATCAACATTTTAGAGCTTGATGCCAATGGATCAACTGCTGGCCATAATGCTTGTGATACTTTTTTACGTGATAACACCACTGTTGCAGACAAGTGAGCGAATGTTGCTGCTGCTGATGGATCTGTGAAATCGTCGGCTGGTACGTATACCGCTTGGATTGATGTAATCGCCGCTGATGGAGTTGATGCAATACGTTCTTGCAATGATGCCAAATCTTGGTTCAATGATGATTGATACCCTACACGAGATGGCACACGGCCCATTAATCCCGCTACTTCTGATCCTGCTTGTACAAAACGGAACATATTATCCACCATCAACAACACATCTTGTTTTTGTTCATCGCGGAAATATTCAGCCATTGTTAAGGCGGCATGAGCTACACGGAAACGCACACCTGATGGTTCGTTCATTTGACCAAATACCATTGTTGTTTTATCCAATACACCCGCTTCTTTCATATCGTTGAATAACTCTTCCCCTTCACGAGAACGTTCTCCTACTCCACAGAAAAGGCCAAGCCCATCATAATTACTGAACATATTGTTGATCATTTCAGTCAAGATAACTGTTTTTCCACAACCAGCTCCACCAAACAAACCTGCTTTTCCACCACGTTCCAATGGCATCAACAAATCAACCAGCTTAATTCCAGTATAGAATACCTCTGATTTTGTTGAACGTTCTGTTAACGGTAATGGTTTTGCATGGATAGATTTCCATTTTACATCTGTTAACGGCGTGTCATCCCCATCAATTGGTTGTCCCAACACGTTTAACATACGTCCCATTACTGATTTACCCACCGGCATTTTTAATGTGTCGCCTGTATCAACAACTTCATCACCACGTGCCAATCCCTGCGTTGATGTAATGGCTACACCACGGATCACATTATCATCCAAGTGGTCTTGCACTTCGATTACAACTTCGTATTTGCGATCTCCTAAATCTACATTTGTAGTTAATTTTTGATAAATTGGTGGGATTTGACTTTCGAAATAAACGTCAACAACGCTTCCTTGAACGGACAGAACAGACCCTATATTACTCGACATTTGATACCTTTTCCTTCAATATTTTAATCCATCGCGGATTATATAAGCCCCTCTTTTCTATGTAAAGGGGGTATTTTATTTTTTATTTTCCTTCATTTAAAAACCTCTGTTTATCAGATATTTTATATTCTTTTTTCTCACATTTCTTTTTTTATGTTTTTATTCCTATTTCCGCCCTTTTCACCTTATTTTGGAGATTAGATTTTTCTGTATCCTTTGCTGAGCGTAGGATTGAACTCTTTCCACCGAATCTTTCATTTTTTTGCATTAAAAAAAGGCCCAAGCATTTTGCTTAGGACCTCTGTTTTGCGCTGTGTTTAACTTACAGGCTCGGCAGCCACCACTGAATCGGCAACATGAATAATCAAATCCCGCCATAAATCAAAAAATTCGTTTATTTGATTTTCCTCTCTCAAATAAAACTCCTTCTTTTTGTTAGGCTCTTCGACACTTACCATTTTAGTGCTATCTTCCATGTACATTGTTGTACATACAATCTCATCATTCACCATCCACTGCACTTCTTTTAAACCATCAAAGTTTTGTAGAACTTTTGGTTCTGACCCTTTGATGATCCACAGATAGTGAGCATAGGTTTCCTGTTTCGACTTTGATAAGCTTGACGAAACTTCTTTT
>QKJL01000005.1 GCA_003250835.1 Alphaproteobacteria bacterium | reverse complement strand
ATCAATTGGTCTCCATCAACGTGATAATGATAAATTAATCCACACATTAAAAACCCTTCGTGACAAAGATAATACAGTAATCGTAGTGGAACATGACGAAGACACAATGTACGCAGCCGATTACATCATAGATATGGGACCGCATGCTGGAATACATGGTGGTGAAGTAACAGCGAAAGGAACCCCAAATGAAATTATCAAAGATCCAAATTCTTTAACAGGACAATACCTTTCTGGTAAAAAAGGAATTACTGTTCCAACTGAACGTAAAAAAGGAAATGGAAAATACATTGAACTGAAAGGCGCTTCATCAAATAACTTAAAAGATGTAGATGTAAAAATTCCACTTGGAAATATGACATGTATCACAGGGGTATCAGGATCTGGAAAATCAACATTGATTAATCAAACTCTCTACCGTGCTGTGATGAAACATTTACATGGATCTCAAGACATGCCAGGTAAGTTTAAAGAAATAAATGGATTACAAAATATCGATAAAGTAATCGACATTGACCAATCTCCAATTGGGCGTACTCCACGATCAAATCCAGCAACCTACACCGGAGTCTTTACACCGATTCGCGAATGGTTCGCAGGTCTTCCCGAAGCAAAAGAACGAGGATACTCCGCAGGTCGTTTTTCATTCAATGTAAAAGGCGGACGATGTGAAGCATGCCAAGGAGACGGCATGATCAAAATCGAAATGCACTTTTTACCAGACATTTACGTAGAATGTGATCAATGTCATGGTGCACGTTATAATCGTGAAACATTAGAAGTAAAATACAAAGGTCAATCTATTGCAGACGTACTTCAAATGTCCATCAATCAAGCCTATGAATTTTTTGAAAACGTACCATCAATTGCACACAAATTAAAATACTTAATTGACGTAGGATTGGGCTACATCAAACTTGGACAATCTGCAACGACATTATCAGGTGGAGAAGCTCAACGTATCAAACTCGCAAAAGAATTATCCAAACGTTCAACGGGGCAAACACTCTATATCCTCGATGAACCAACAACAGGATTACACTTTGCAGACGTAGAAAAACTACTCGAAGTACTTCACTCTTTTACTGAAAAAGGAAATTCAGTAGTCGTAATTGAACATAACCTCGAAGTAATTAAAACAGCAGACTGGGTCATTGACCTTGGACCAGAAGGTGGCGACGGCGGTGGACAAATCATTGCAACGGGAACGCCTGAAAATATAGCCGATAATAAAGCCTCTCATACAGGCCGATATTTAAAAAAATTACTTAAATAAAAAATACTCCCATTCGGGAGTTTTTTTATGATATACTGAAGCCAAACAGAAAGGAAAAAACATGTTTCACCATTACAAAAAAAAGCATAGTGTACCAAACCACCCAACATATAAAATTTTTGCAATCATGGCATTTTTCGTTGGATTAGGCAACGCAGCATTATGGACAATCTTCCCCCTCATCATCAATGACATTATAAATAATGATAAATTGATTGGTGTATATTATTCAGTAATATCAATCACTGGATTAATTGCCTCATTGCTAAGTACCTATTTATTTCTAAAATATTCAAAAGTATTGATTACTAAAATCACGCTTTCAATTTCAATTCTTTCATTAATTGGAATGACTATCGTACAAAATATTTGGCAACTGGGGGGACTGGATATCCCAAGAGCTATCGCCCTTACAATCGCGAGTTTATCATTATCATTATTTATTGCAGATGTATCAAAGAAAAAAGAACTCGCATCCAATGAAGGAAAATTCTATTTATATTCAAACTTCGGATGGTTGATTGGACCATTACTTGGAGGATACACAGCAAAAACATTCGGAAACGAAAGTGTGTTTATTGTGACCAGCATTATCTTTGGAATAACATTATTATATTTTCTACACCAACACTTAGTAATTAAAAACCCACACCTTCATGATGAAAAAGAAAAAGAAGGATTAAAAGTAATTATTAAAAACACTGTAAATTACTTTAAAGAAAAAGAATATCGTAAAGTATTTAATGTAGCACTTGGATTAAACTTTTGGTGGGCAATCAGCTTTTTATACATTCCATTGGCTGTTGAAAAAATGGGATTTTCCCAAGATATCGTCGGATGGGTAATTACCGGTGGAATTATTCCACTTGTATTGCTGGAAACATGGGTTGGAAAAATAGCTGATCGCAATGGATTAAAAAAATACATTACATTTGGATTTGTTTTTACAGCATTAATAACAGCATCATTCACCTTAATGACAACAACACCCATACTACTGCTCATCGCATTCGCAGCAGTAAACATCGGCCCAGCCTTCATCGAACCATTACAAGAAACATATTTCTTCAAAGCGGTAAAAAAGAAAGATGAAGATAAATATATTGGAATCTATAACCTCGCTGATCCAATCGCAAACATCGTTGGACCAACAATTGGTGCGGGATTAATTATGATTGGAAACTTTAATACTATATGGATAGGAACAGCAATCATCCTATTAATCTTTGGTCTATTCTCCACAACAATTAAACGATAAAAAAACTCCCAACCGGGAGTTTTTTATTTGAAACCATAAAATTAAAATGGGATTTCATCATCAATCTGTTCCGGCGCAGCCCCTGATTGACCCATGTCCGGAGCTTGTCCACCAACATCAAATGATGCACCTGCATCACCTGAACGATCCATTAATACCAATGTTCCGTTAAACGCTGATAAAACAACTTCTGTTGAATAACGATCGTTTCCTGAATTATCTTGCCATTTACGAGTACGTAATTGACCTTCTACATATACACGTGATCCTTTATGAACATATTTTTCAGCAATATCAGCCAACCCAGGTGAGAAAATCACCACACGATGCCATTCTGTTTGATCTTTACGTTCACCAGTTGCTTTATCTTTCCAAGATTCTGAAGTCGCAACAGAAAACGTTACAATTTTATTTCCATTATTCCCATGGCGTACTTCAGGTTCTTGACCTAAGTTTCCAACAAGAATTACTTTATTAATACTATTTGGCATACTACTTTTCCTTTCCTATTTTTGTTAAGATAAAATTCATTTTAAACAGAACAAATTAGGAATACTAGTACTTTTTAAAAAATTTTTAATGCATTTTAGAAAATAACAATATAACATCATAAACAGTGAATAATTAACAAAGGAGTTCCTCATGAAAAAATTAATCGCAACACTCGCTATCATCTTATCAATCACAGCAATGTCATCAGCAAATGCAGGATGGAAAAGCTGGTTTGGATCAGAAGAAACAACAACTGAAACAGCAACAGAAGCATCAACTGACACATCTACTGATGCATCAAAACCATGTCCATATGCTGAAAAACGTTTCGAAATGATTGATACAAATAATGATGGCATGATCTCAAAAGAAGAATTCATGGCAAAAAAATCAAAATGGAAAGATGGAAAACACAAAGGCTGTGGTTGCGGAAAATGCAATAAAGAAAAAAACAGCGATTGTGGATGCAAAAAACATAAAAGCTGCAAAAAATAATTAAAAACCATACATCTTAAGGAGGCAATCGCCTCCTTTTTTTATACTCAAAAACAATTAATTATAATTTTATTTCATTTTATGTGTAGGGTTTTACTTTCTCAATCCGTATACAAGGTACGAACGCAATAAAGCATTCCTAAAAATAAAAAGGAAAACGTTATGAATAAAAAAATACTCGCAATTGCATTACTGACACTCGCAACAACAGGATCAGCAAACGCAGGATGGAAAAACTGGTTTGGATTTGAAAATAACAAAGCAAAAGGTTCAGCAGAATGTGCAGAATTATCAAAAGAAGAATGTGGCGAAAAACGATTCCAAGGTATTGATACAGATAACAATGGAATGCTTTCAAAAACAGAATACATGGCACATGCTGAAAAAATGAAAGAACAAAAAATGATGATGAACAAAAATTCTGGTAAAGGAATGGGACAAAAAACACCAGAAGAACGTTTTGAAATGATGGATACAAACAACGATAGTATGGTTTCAAAAGAAGAAATGAAAACATGGAAAAATGAACATAAACATCAAAAAAAGAATATGAATAAAAACGGATACAAAGGAAATCGTATCTAAAAATTACTGACACCGATTGGGAACTGGCTTTCTTCTCTCCTCCTTCTCTCCTTTCCTATGAAGAAAGTTAGGTTCCCCTCCCTTCCTCTAACACAAAAGGTAATAAAATGAAAAAAACATTATTAGCAATCGCAGGACTTTTATCAATCACAGGATCAGCAAACGCATGGACACCTGTATATAACAATAATGCACACATACATACAAAAGTAATAAATAAACAACCTGCTAAAAAAATTGAAAATCGCAGAGTGGTGAAAAGACAAACAAATCATCACAATTACCGTAATGCATACCGTCAACCTACGCCAATTGTAGTACACCCAAAACCAAATGTAGTCGTAATTGAAAAAACTCAACCACATCACCACTCAAATATTTTAAGTGCTTTCTTTCTCGGATTTTTACTTGGACAAAACGGATAAATTGACAAGTAAAAGGAGAAGGGTATATATTAAACATTATGATTAAAACAAATGAAATCTTAATGACCGAAGCTGGCCAGGGCGATGAGAATGCATTCCACGAACTGGTCACTCGCTTTATCAGCAAAGCAACACGCTATGCGAAAGGATTTCTAACACACGATATTGATGATGCTGTTCAAGATGCATTTATAAAAGCATGGCAATATGCCCCAAAGTTCAATGAAAAAAAAGCCAGCTTCCAAACATGGTTTTATAAAATACTACATAACACCTGCTTGGACTATACACGCAAAATAAAATATAACAGTGAACT
This sequence comes from Alphaproteobacteria bacterium, assembly GCA_003250835.1. Classification (GTDB taxonomy): domain Bacteria; phylum Pseudomonadota; class Alphaproteobacteria; order Rs-D84; family SZUA-605; genus SZUA-605. Next base: position 22,690 of record QKJL01000005.1, on the reverse strand, counting down.
AGATGAAAATATAAGCAGCGACGAAAATATTGAAAACCATTTACAGAACAAAGAAATATACGAAAACCTAAAACATAAAATTATGAAATTGTCTGAAATTAAACAAAAAGTAATCATAATGCGTTATTGGGAAGAACAGACGAATAAAGAAATCGCGGAAATAATTGGAAAAACAGAAAAAAATGTAGAAATCATCCTGGTCCGCGCCAGAAATGATCTACGAGAAATGATAGAAAAAGAAAGAGCGTTAACATGCTAAACACACATGAACAAAAAATGATTGGAAATATTATGCGCCAAGTTCAACAAACTGAACAATGGATGCCTTTTTACAAACAAATGACATTTTCAATCATAAACGTAGCACCTTCATACAAAGTGGCATATGGAGTATCATTTGTAATTGGAATTATCATTAGCCAATTAATGGGATTTGATACAACTTCAATTGATACAGACAGTATGACTGACTTTATGTTTAATATGTAAACAAGGAAAATAAAATGAAACAACCAAATAAATTATTAATCGGATCAATCATTCTTAATATTTTCTTTGTCGGATTTTTCGCAGGAAAAATATGGTACAAAGGCAGCAAAAAAAATAATAGCTTGATGCATACACACGTAATGGAAAAAAATGAAATGATGGAATTTCGCAAAGAAATGCAAGAACGAAATCAAAAATTAAAACAAGCATTATTAATTGAACCCTTTAATGCAAAAGAAATTTCAAAAGCATTTGATAATATGCAAGAAAAATTAAACGAACATTTAAATGCGATCGAATTCCGTATTTTAAAAGTCGGTCCAACAATGGCACCAAGAGAACGTATCAAATTAATTCCACATCCAGGAGGATATAAAGAAGAAAACCCAATACGAGGCCGTACAATCCGTATTCAACATCGTTTAATTCAATAAAAAAGCTCTCTCAATTGAGAGCTTTTTTTCTTGAGATTTAAAGGAAACTCATATATGCTAAACGCTATGAAAAATGAAAACATTATAATATTAGGAATTGAATCAAGCTGCGATGAAACAGGCGTAGCAATCGTCAATGACAAACATGAAATTTTAAGTAATCAATTATATACACAAATTGATCAACATGCTGTTTACGGGGGCGTAGTTCCTGAAATCGCAGCACGTGCACACGTGGAAAAAATTGATATATTGGTAAAAGAAGCATTAAAAGAAGCAAACCTAACATTAAATGATATTGATGGAATTGCAGCAACAGCAGGCCCAGGTTTAATCGGCGGATTATTCGTGGGAACATCATTTGCAAAAACATTATCCCTTGCTACCGATAAACCATTTATCCCAGTCAATCACCTCGAAGGACATGCCTTAATGTCTCGATTGACTCATAAAACAGAATTTCCATTTTTACTATTATTAGTATCAGGTGGACACAGCCAAATTCTCCTCGTCCGTGATGTAGCTGATTATGAACTTATTGGAACAACAATCGATGACGCTGTGGGTGAAGCTTTTGATAAAACAGCAAAGCTTTTAGGATTACCATACCCAGGCGGTGCATATATTGAAAAATTTTCAAAAGAAGGAAATCCAAAACGCTTCCAATTACCACGTCCATTAATCCACGAAGATAATTGTAATTTCTCATACTCAGGATTAAAAAGTGCTGTCCGTAAAATTGTAATGGACCTAGGCGACAATATCACAGAACAAGATAAATATGACATCTGTGCATCTTTCCAAAAAACAGTGGTGGATATTATTGTGAATAAAATACAACGTGCATTAGATAAAGTATTTGCCCCATCCATTAACGCTGTTGTTTTAAGTGGTGGCGTAGCACGTAACACACCAATCCGCGAAGCAGTTGAAAAACTTGCTGAAAAAAATGGAGTGGAATGTCACATCCCCGACCCCGCACTTTGCACAGACAATGGTGTAATGATCGCATGGGCAGGACTTGAAAATTACAAACTTGAACGTGAAGGAAATTTAGACTTTAAACCAAAACCACGTTGGCCATTAACGGAGTTAGTGTAATGCAAAAACCACCACCAATTGTTAACGGCACAGATGTATTATCAGTTGCTCAAGCATCGCTTTTACTCAAAGGCGTAGTGGAAACAGCATTCGCAAAAGTAAAAATCAAAGGTGAAATCCACGGATTAAAACATCACAGCAATGGACACATGTATCTCGATCTCAAAGAAAAACAAGGTGGGAAAGATTACATCATGAACGCCATTGTTTGGAAATGGACAAAACTAAGCGTTGTCCCAAAAGATGGAATGGAAGTAATTGTAACTGGAAAAATTTCAACATACCCTGGTCGCTCATCATACAACATTACAATTGAAACAATGGAAGTGGCTGGAATTGGCGCCCTCCTTCAACAAATCGAAGAACGTAAAAAGAAATTGGCTGCTGAAGGTTTATTTGACCAAGCACGTAAAAAACAAATTCCATTTTTACCAAAACGAATTGGGGTGGTCACATCACCAACAGGATCCGTAATTCGTGATATTATTCACCGTATTGAAGACCGTTTTCCAACACATGTATTAGTCTGGCCAGCCGCAGTACAAGGCGATGGAGCTGAAAACCAAATCGCAGCAGGTATCGATGGATTTAATAAATTACCCGATGACCTTAAACCAGATGTATTAATCGTGGCACGTGGGGGTGGAAGCCTCCAAGACCTAATGCCATTCAACGAAGAAATTGTGGTACGTGCAACTGCAAATTCTGAAATTCCAATCATCTCTGCAGTGGGACATGAAACAGACACAACATTGATTGATTTTGTATCAGATTTGCGTGCACCAACACCAACAGGTGCAGCAGAAAAAGCTGTCCCAGTACGATCAGAATTGATTTCAATAGTTGATCAACGCAAACTTCAATTGGATAACAGTGTACGTAAAGCATTGGAAACAAAAAAACTCCATCTCGATTCACGTGCAGCAAAAATCCTAACACCTATGGGAATGATCGAAGATTTAACTCGTCGCATCGATGATAAAACAGATCGTCTCAAATTAAATATAAAACAAACATTGATTACCCTAGGACATCAAGTACTACCACTTGGTGATCGCATTAAAAATACAATGGCTCAAAAATTAAAATTCACTGAAGAACATTTAAAAAATATAGGTGGATTACTCGATAGCTATTCATTTAAAAAAACACTCGAACGTGGATTTGCAATTGCAAAAAGCAACGATCAAATTATCACATCCGCAGCGACTGCAAATAAAAACCAACCAACATCATTATTATTCCATGATGGTGAAGTAAAACTGGAAAATAAAAAACCAACACAATCTAGTTTTTTTGATTAGAAACCTCTAATTTGACATTCAAATTCAATTTCTTTAAAGTAGTTAAAAACAAAGGGAATTGAATGGGAACAGCATACCATAATTTAAATTTAAGTATTGCATTTTCTTATCAAGAATATATCGAAGATTATTCTACTGACTTATTGCGCCGCCCAAAAGAAATCATCGAAAAAGTAAAATACAAATACCACCTCAAAAGAATTGCGAACGAAATCGAAAAAAATACAATCCCTCTTCTAAATATTCTGACCCAACTTAATCCATTAAATACTGATCACATTATTCTCATTGAAAATATCATCCAACAAGAACCTGAACTTATCACAATTATCTTAAAAGATTTAGATTTTACAAATCCAGAACATAAAAAAATTTTAACTCTCAGTAATAATTATCTTAAACAAAACATCTTAGACCTCGTTTTTAATCAACTAAACCTACAAGAAAATGTTCAACATCAAGATTTTTTGCTTCAACATTTTCCATACAGCAATATTGATCCAGAGGAAGTAATAGACAAATTAGATCTGCGACGAAATGAATCAAAAGAATTTTTAGAAATATTTAAACACGCCTCATTACTACAATACGAACAAAAATCAATCCTCGAAACAACCTACCCACTATTCAATGAACTCGCCCGCGAAAAAATAAATGAATATCTTGCACGTTAAGAAAGCGTGGCTAATAAATCAGAACGATCCATTTGACAATCAGACTGTAACCAAACTTTTTCCAATTGACGCTTTGCTTTGCCAATTTGACGCCCTACATATCCTTTGTGCATCAAATCATGTCCGTTCACTGGAAATTCAGGTAATACAGTTTTTAAAATTAAATCAATTCGACGTTGATTAATACGCCCTGCTTTTACCTGTGCTAGCAACTCAAAATCCAGAACACAATCAACCCCAAAATAATAAAGGTCTGATAACAAATACCCAGATAATTTTTTAGATGATAAAGTTTTAAATCGATTACGTTGAGGAACTGGAAATTTCAAAACAGTATATGCATCTGGCACAATCAAATACAAACGACGCCAAGTATCAATTTGCTGACTACTTTCTTCGATTCGAATAAGTGTATCAAATAATTCATGATCCCATTGAGATGATGAAAACAACGTTTTAAAAAATCCAATTTCAACCATCAAATTTAAAATTTCAGAAGCACGTTTGGAAACCATAATTTGAAGCAATTCATCCAACACACGTTCAACTGACAAAGCTTGTACAGTTTCAATTAATTGACGACACGCATACAACGCATCCATATCAATTCCAATACCGTAATTAGATGTAAAACGAAAAAAACGTAAAATACGCAAATGATCTTCTTTGATACGAGACAATGGATTATCAATAAAACGAATACAACGATCTTTGACATCTTGAATACCATTATAAAAATCAAATAATTTTCCCGCTTGATTTACATACAAAGCATTCACTGTAAAATCGCGACGAGCAGCATCAATTTCAATATCATCTGTGTACAAAACTTCTGCATGACGTCCATCTGTTGAAATATCTGAACGCATCGTTGTCACTTCAAAAACAGATTTATTAACAACAACAGTTACTGTCCCATATTGAACACCCGTTGGAATAACCGACAAACGATTAGCTCTACACAATTCAACAACTTCATCTGGATGTAAATCAGTCGTAAAATCCATATCTTTAATTGGTTGTTTCATCAAAGCATTTCGAACAGCTCCACCGACAACATATAACTGTCCATGTCCTGCAAAAATTTGAAACAATTTTTGAACATCTTGATCTTTCAAAAAATCAAATTTATAAGACATTTAAACCCTTTAGTGTTGCGATTATACAAAGAAGATGATAAACTAAAAGTCAATGAAAAGAAAGCTTTTTTCCTTTAGTGCTTTATTTATCGCTATCACTTTGATTGGCATAAATGCGCATGCAAAAAATTCTAAAAATGATTTACAAAAAGTTAAAAAAGAAATTGCGACAACAAAAGCCAATCAAAAAAAATTAGATCTGAAAAGTAAACAGATCCAAAAAGAAATGATGCTAACTCAACAAAAAATGATTCGATTAGCAAACAACATCCAAGAAAACGAAAGTAAATTATCAAACCTAGACGATAATTTAAAAGAATTACGTACAAATGAAAGATTCTTAAATGATACAATTATCCAAAAACAAAATAAAATAACTGAAATTATGGCAAACCTTCAATGGCTCGCGCTAACACCTCCGGGTATTATTATGAGTACATCAAAAGATGTGGGTAATTTAGAAAACGCAGCCATGCTAATGCAAGGCAATATCGAAATCATTGAACATGAAATTTCACAATTCCATAATGAAATTGAAGAACTTGATAAAACATCACAACAAATTGAACGCAAAAAACGTATCCACATCGAAACAACAAATAAAATTGCTCGTCAAAAAAAAGACATGGAAAAATTGCTAACGACACAAAAAAGTCAACGTAGCAAAATTGAAGAAGAAAAAGCACTTACATCTGAAAAATTAAAAAACCTTGCAAAAAAATCTAAATCCATCAGCGACTTCCTCCGCCGAGCAGAAGAAGAACGTCGTCGCAAAGAAAAAGCGAAAGCAAAAAAATCTAAAAAATATAAAACATATAAAGGATCTGCTCCAAAGTTAACGAAAGTAGAATCACCATCACGCGGAAGAGTCATTTTAAATTACGGCGAACGTAATAAAAACGGAGTTATTTCCGAAGGATTAACATTAAAAACTCAATCAAATGCAACCGTAACATCACCATATGATGGGGAAGTACTATTTACTGGATATTTCAAAGGATTTGAAAAAGTAATCATCATTGAACATGCACAAGGATTCCATTCTGTATTAACACATCTTGGAAGTATTTACGTAAACGAAGGACAAAAAGTACGTAAAGCAGAACCCGTATCAACAACAAATTCAGAAGGAAAATTTTACCTAGAACTTAGGTATAAAAACGAACCTGTTGATCCGTTGAATTATTTTATTGTAAAACAATAAAGAAAAACGTAGAATAACAACACTAAATCACAATCCAAAACTAAGTAAAAATTTTATAATTATTTTGATCAAAAGTATGGTGATTTCATTTTAAATTTTAACGCATGTAAACATACATGATTTAAAATTTATAAAGTAAGAATATAAAAGGGAGAAGAAGAAAAATGTTCAAATGTAAAAAGTTCTTAAGCACATTTACAATCTTAATGACAGTACTAGTTGGAGGATGTTACACATATCAAACATCAGCTCAAACAGAAACAAAAGACAATGGACGTAAAGTAACTCGTCTATCAGAAAAAGAAACTTATCGCATGATGGAATTATTCGGACAAGTATTCGAAATTGCACGCGATAATTACGTAGAAGAAGTAGGCGAAAAAGAATTACTCGAAGCCGCAATGAACGGAATGCTTTCATCATTAGATCCTCACTCAAACTATCTAGGAAAAGATCAATTCAAAGAAATGCGCGAAGACACAAAAGGTGAATTTGGCGGATTAGGTATCACAGTAACATTAGATAAAGATACAAAAGTAGTGAAAGTAATTGCACCGCTTGATGATACACCAGCCGATAAAGCAGGTTTACAAGCAGGTGACTTAATCACACATATTGATGGCGCACAAATTCAAGGTATTCCTCTAGATGATGCAATCAAAAAAATGAAAGGGAAACCAGGAACAAAAGTAAAATTAACAATCTTCCGCGAAAATCAAAAACCTTTCGACGTAACAATTCGTCGTGCCGTAATCAAAATTGATTCTGTAAAATCAGATATCAAACGTGATGGAAAAGTTGGATACATCCGAATCACATCATTTTCTGACAAAGCTTACAAAGAAATGAAAAAGCATTTAGAAAAAATGAATAAAAAATCAAAAGGAAAAATCGAAGGATACGTTCTTGATTTACGTAACAACCCAGGTGGATTATTAACACAAGCAATCGAAGTATCTGATGCATTCTTAAACAGTGGTGAAATTGTATCAACACGTCCACGTGATCCTAAAAATTCAACATCACATTTTGCAACAGAAGGCGATTTAATTGATGGAAAACCACTTGTAGTTCTTATAAACGGTGGATCAGCATCTGCGTCTGAAATTGTATCAGGTGCTCTACAAGATCATCGTCGTGGTGTAATTGTTGGAACACAATCATTTGGAAAAGGATCTGTGCAAACAATGATGCCAATCAGCAGTGAAACAGCTGTTAAATTAACAACATCACGTTACTACACACCTTCTGGTCGTTCAATCCAAGGAACTGGTATCACACCTGATATCGAAATCAAATTCGCAAAAGTAGAAGAAGTTGATAGCGATAATAAAAAATATAGTGAATCAAGTTTACCAGGCGCATTAAAAAACGATACAAAAAAAGATCAAAAAGATAATGAAAAATTATCAAAAGAAGAAAAAGATCAAAAAGATTATCAATTACAACGCGCAATGGATGTTTTACAAGGTTTAACAACATATGAAAAACCAAAAGCAACTGAACAAAAAGAAGAAGTTAAAAAAACAGATCAAAAGAAATAAGGATCCATAAAAAAACTCCCCGTCGGGAGTTTTTTTATTAACGCTATTAAGAAACTCGTTGTATCAAATGTTCTTCATATACTTTTTCAAGTAATGGATCATGATAATCTTCTAAATCATTCGGAACTTCCAAAACTGATTGAATACTCACTACTTTATTATTATATTCTTCCTCTTTTCCCATAGCACTGCGCACGGCCTCAAATTTTTCCTGTGAAACATTTGATAATGCACGACCACTGTATAATTGAATAACAGGTGTCCCGCCTGTCTGTAATCCATTTTCTTTTTGAAAAGAAAGATCTTCAATCATACCCGCATATTCTGAATAAATACTATTCATAACACGATTAATATCTGCTTGATCATAATTAGAAAAATCATGACGCAAAAATAACATTTCAGCCTTATCATGATATGACTTAGCAATATCATGTTTACCTTGATGAAAATAACTAAGCATTTTTTGACGAAAAACAGAAAGACGATCTGCGTAATAACGATCAATATTATAATACAAATCCGTTGTTTCTTCCCAAGCCTCTTCAACCAAAACTGAAACACTATTCGTCTGACATTCTTGATACGCTTCAATAGCTTTTTCATAATCACTATTAAATTTATCTAAATTATAATCATTCAACGAAAGATGCATCTGAGCAAACTGTCTTGATAACTTTCGATAAGAATCATATTCAATCATAATTTACCTCCTATCTCCTTTAACCACGTTGATAATCTGAAAAAGATAATATCTCTGCCATACGTTCATTTTCTGATTTTTGATAGTCTTCTTCATCTTGTGGAAGAATAACTAAATTATCAACAGATGATTCAGCTGGATCATATTTCTCTACACGAGAATGTTCAAATGCATGATGAATGTTTTCATGAACAGCAGACTGTTTATAATTAGCAGCTTCTTTTTGAGTAATTTTATATACACGCTCAATACGTAACAGAGCTGAATTACGCATAGGACTATCTAATTGATTTTCTTCTGCAAAGGCAACTGCATTAAAATAAATTTCATCTGCTTCTTGATAACGACCAGCATTACTTGCTTCCAAAAGTTCAGCACAATATTTAACCAAACGCATGTATGGATTCATAATAGGCTCAATAAAAGTATCATCAGAATCAATAGGCGGTGCATCAGAATGCGTCGCAGGTGAATCATGATCAAATAAATCTGAATCAATGGTAAGTGTATCCTGGTCAGGATCTTTTAATAACAAGTCTTCGTATTCCACTTCTGTTCCCCTTCAATTAGAAGTTAGAAGTTCTTAAAACCTGTCCTTTGTCTTTTACTCTTCTCTTTTTCCCAATGCTCAAGAACAATATGAATTTCCCGATTCTTTTCTTGAACATCCTTACTGTGGAATCAAAAAAAACAAAAATCAAGTAAAAAATTTTACTTTTTTTCTATTTTAGCACGATTCACCATCTTGACATCTTTAGAATCATTGAATCACCTACATTACAGAAAAAATAAAAAATAAAAAAAATATAAAAAATTAGATAATAAAAACAGAAATAAATCACATAAAAGTAAAAATAATGAAAAAAAGAATAAAAATTTTAATAATTGACGATTCGCTAAAAATAAATTAGTATCAATAATATGAAATTAACACAAATATTCTTTTTTATCACGACAACAACCCCTTTGGGGGAATAAATCTGTTGTATTTTATGCGATTCGCATATAAAATAATAAAATCAAAAAATTCAAAATTAGAGATGTTTCAATAAAAGAAACAAAAAAAGAAAAAAGGATATATAAAATGTCTAACAATGAACTTTCAACAATCCGTCACTCGCTAGCTCACGTAATGGCTGCCGCTGTGAAAAGTATTTGGCCCGATGCAAAAATTGCAATTGGTCCAGATATCGATAATGGATTCTATTATGACTTTGATTTAGAACATCGTTTCAATGAAGATGATTTTGAAAAAATCGAAAAAGAAATGAAAAAAATTATCAAATCTGACGGACGATTCGCTAAAGAAAATTGGTCAAAAGATCAAGCACGTGAATTCTTCAAAGATGAACCATATAAATTAGAATTAATTGATGGGATTGAAGATGAAACAGTTGGAATCTATAAACTTCGTGATTTCGTAGATCTTTGCAAAGGACCACACGTTGAATCATCAAAACAATTACCCAAATCATTTAAACTTGATAAAATTGCAGGAGCATATTGGCGTGGAGATTCATCAAAACCAATGCTACAACGTATTTACGCCCTTGCATTTGAAACAGATGAAGCACTTGAAAAATATTTAGTACAACGTGAAGAAGCTGAAAAACGTGACCACCGTAAAATTGGACCAGCAATGGAATTATTCCACTTTGAACCAGACTTTGCACCAGGTGCTGTATTCTGGCATCCAAAAGGTTGGTCAATGTATCGCTCATTAATTAATTACATGCGTGAAAAACAAGATGCAGCAGGTTATAAAGAAGTGGAAACACCACGTGTAATGGATCGTGCGCTTTGGGAAACATCAGGTCATTGGGAAAAATTTGGTGAACACAACTACTCTGGTCAAACAGAAGATGGAAAAATATTCTGTATTAAACCAATGAATTGCCCAGGACATATGTTAGTATTTAATAAAGGAATTCGTTCATACAAAGATTTACCATTACGTATGGCTGAATTTGGAAAAGTAAATCGCTACGAACCAAGTGGAGCTTTACATGGCTTAATGCGTGTACGTGAATTCACACAAGATGATGCACATATCTTTTGTACATTAGATCAAATGGAACAAGAAAGCTTACACTGTATCAATTTTATCTTAGACGTATATAAAGATTTCGGATTTGAAAACATCTTAATCAAATTATCAACACGTCCTGAAAAACGTATTGGATCAGATGAAGTATGGGATAAATCAGAAAAAATCTTACACGACATCTTGAAGAACAATGGATATAATTATCAAATTAACGAAGGAGAAGGCGCATTCTATGGTCCTAAACTTGAATTTGTATTAACAGATGCAATCGGACGTCACTGGCAAATGGGAACAGTACAATTAGACATGAGTTTACCAGAACGCTTTGACTTAAACTATATTGGTGAAGATGGAAATAAACATCGCCCAGTAATGTTGCACCGTGCAATCTTGGGATCTATTGAACGTTTCATGGGAATTATGATTGAACATTATGCTGGAAAACTACCTGTATGGCTAGCTCCAACACAAGTAATGTTAATCCCTATTTCTGATAAATATGAAGCATATGCTGAAAAAGTATTAGCAGAATTAAAAGAAAAAATGCCTGAATTACGTATTGAAAAAGATTATTCATCTGAAAAAATGCAATACCGTATTCGTGAAGCACAATTAAAGAAAATTCCATACATGATTATCGTAGGAGAAAAAGAAGAAGAAGAAAATAAAGTTTCGATTCGAACTCGTGACAATGATCAAACAAATGGAATTGAATTAGATGATTTTATTAAAGAAATTACTGATAAAATCAAAACTAAAAGTTTAACAATCTAATAAAAAACTCTCCAATTGGAGAGTTTTTTTTTATTTATTTGGAACTAATAAAAAACGCGCAATAAACGGTTTCTTCTTACGAATAATTTCAACAGATAAATCTTCACCTTCACGTTGAAATTGCATCACTAAATTTTTCGTTTCTATATGCGACCATCCCAATGATTCTAATGTAGGAATATAAAACTTTTGAAACGCGTCCAAAGAAACAGTATCACTTTCAACAATACTTTCTATAATTTGAAAATCAACGCTATCAAACACCATTCCAGTTTGCTCAATCTCATTAATCCCATCCATCACAGGAACTGCATCAAACCCGCTTAAAAAGCGTTCTGCATGCACAGGAACAGAAATAAACAAAACAATAAAAGAAATAATTAAAAAACGTATCATGTTTAATACCACTCAATTACATCAGCTTCATTAACATCAACGATATTATCACCATCATATCCATAAAGACCGTTTTCATCTTCAAACACATCACCAAATTCATCACGTCCAACAGGCATTTCTTTAGGTTTATCAACAGATAATTTAGGTTCAGGTAAATCAATTTTTTTCAATTCAGATGGTTGTGGCTTTTCTTCCTTAGGCAAAACGGATACAGCCCCTTTTGTAATTGGAGCAACAACTTTTTGAGTATCCTTATTGGCTTTAACATTTTTCATACCAACAGCAGCTTTATCAGTAATCACTAACAAACCTTGTTGAAAAACATCCACACCTTTTTCCCAAACAGAAAAATACTTCTGAGATAAAAGCCCCGCAATAAAAACAACGACTACAATAAATACATGTTTAATCATATTCTCTCTCCCTAATTAAACCTTAATAGTATTGAACAGGAAAATCACCATACTCATCACTCAGAGCGGCAGGATCTCCATTATCATCAAAAATAAATTCACCTTCTTCATCTTTATATACTTCCAATCCACTTGCACTCATTCCAATAACAGGACCAGGCCATTCACCACCAGATCCAACATCATTAAAATTATTTGACTGTTGCTTTGGTTTAGGCGCAGGTGCAGTCGCCTCTGCATTCATTTTATCCCACAACGCTTGTTCAGCAACAGCTTTTAAAGCAGCCCCTTGTTGTCCAACTTGGTTTTGACCTTGACTATTATCCATTTTAACACCAGTCACAGCCACATCACCAACAGGTTGTGCAATAGAATCAAGTTCTGGCATATCTGTAAAGCGTAACATAATATCTTGTTGTGGAAAAATCGTTAAACGTGTTCCAGCAGGTACAGTAAATGGAGGAGTTGTATTCTTCATAGAATCTTCCACAAACTTAGATGCCACTGTATTCCAAGTTTTAATAATTTCTTGTTTTGCTCGTTCTTTTGATGAAATTTCACCTGATTCAGTTACACTTGTTTTACCATCATCATCGATAATAAATTTACGTGTAAAAGCATCCGCACTTGGTGAAATCATATTAATTGCAGCCGGCACCATCGCTGTCATCAATGGCTGCATAAATTGTTCAAGATAATCTGTTGTTCCTTTACCCGGCACACCTAAACGACCTTGAGCATCCCCAGTAATTGGTTGAACTTTATTAAACACAAATTCAGCACCATCAGGACGAATAATACGATGCCACACTACTTCCACTTTTGCAAAAGCAGTATAACTGTTTGGCCAAGTGCTTGAGGCTTGTCCCAATATTTTTGATCCCGCAGGAATAATAATATTACGCCCATTTTCACCATAAATATTACGTTCTACAATCGCTGTCGCTGGCACAATCCCACCATAGAAACCTTGTGTATAAAGTGGAAAAGCAAGCACAGCAGGAATCGGTTTAAACTTACGCACAACATATTCTTCAGACTTTGGTTTTGTTGACACTTGATCTGATGTCGCAATTGAAAATGGTTTTTTACTTGCGAGGTAATTACTCATTGCATTAAATGGATCCTTCATTTTAAATTGAGAAATATCATTCACAGCCGCACCACCAGTTGCCGCTTTACGAGCAGCATCAACAGCCGCCCAATGTGCTGCATCAGAACCAGTTGCATCATCAAAATTCATCAAACCTTGTGGAATATCCAAAGTTAATTTTTTCATATGTTTATATGTTTTAAAAGCTTCAGCATCATATCCAATTTTTTTACCTGAATTCACACCAACAATTTCACCATTTTTCAAACGCTTTCCTAAAACACGTGTACAACGATGATCAAACACAGAATTATTACCTTGCACCCATCCAATTGCATCCCCTTCTAAACTATACGCACGTGTAGCAAATCGACGACAATTTGGCATAGTCTTAACATTTTTAGCTGCACTTTTTTGAACAGCTTCTTCTTTAACAGGTTCAGGCTTAGGCTCTGGTTTAACCTCAGGTTTTGGTTCCGGATTCGGAGCTGGTTTTACAGGTTCCTCAGGCAAATCAATTTCAACAGGTGGTTGAGGTTTAACAACTTTCTTAGGCACAGGTTTTGGTTCTGGCTCAGGCAAAGCAGTTTGCAAAAACACTGGAATTTTATCTGTATAAACTTTTGGTTTTAATGCACTTAAATCTTCCCATTCAACAACCAAAGAAACATCAACTGTCACATCCCCCATTGGCATCCATTCAAATGAAATTTCACAATCATCAATTTTTTCAACCAATTGATCTGCATTCAAACAATCATTTGATTCAACTAATAATGATGAAGCAAATGGTTCCATTTTTACGCCAATAATTTTAATATTCCCTTTTGAACTTGAAATAATTAATTTATCTGTAAAGATTTCACCACTCTTATGATTTTCAACAAAAATTTCTTCTTTAGAAAATGCAATCTCAGAAGGATCAGACATTACTGATTGTTCAATCACAATAGCAGGTTTTGCATCTTTCTTAGTCGCATCATCACTATCATCTGATAATAATCCAACCAAGAAAATAGAAGTTAATAAAATAGCAATAATTAATAAATACCAATTATATTGATGAATTTTTAATTCATACAACAAACCTTCAGGTTCTTGAGATTTAGAAGGTTTTGAAGCAACTGAACTTGATTGAACAGGTGCAGGTCTAACAGGTTCTGGTTTAACTGGCGCCGGTTTATCTTCAACAACTTTTTCTACTTTCTGGGGAACATCTTGCACAACAGGTTCAACAACAGGTGCAGGTTTTTGAGCAGATGCATCAACCTTTTCAACCAACTGTTTAAATTCTGTTTTTGAAGATGCAGAAGATTGTGATGAAACACCTTCAGTCTTTTCAGACTGAAAATGTTTTTTTACATCATCAAGTTTTTCTTTAAATCCGGTCCAAAAATTTTTCATCTGTTATTGAGTCCTCACAACACTACATGGAATATTCTTAGTCGTTAACTTACGGCAAAGCACACTACCAGTTTCTAAATCTTTAACAGGGCCAATACGTAAACGATAAACTTCCGCCCCATGATATTGTTTTGTACCTAATGCATCCACACCAGCAGTATCAATTGCATAAAATGGTTCAAATTCTCCAACAATTTGATTAAAGTTTTCATTTGATGTTAAATCACTCCAAACAGCTTGTAATTTATGAATAGATCCTGCAGAAGCTAATTCAAGCACAACCTCTTTCTTATCTTGACGCACAAGCGATGGATTATCATTTGGTAACAATGATCCTAATGAAACAGTTGGTTCTTTTACAATTACACCGTTCGCAGGTGAAATAGGATTCATATTCATACCAGCAACAACAGGTGACGCCATCGCAGCAGCTGTCATAGGAGCACCATTCATAACAGGTGCAGGCATTCCACCACCATACAATGAACCAAAATCTTCACCCATTGGCATATCCTGCATAACAGACATTCCACCAATTTCAGCACCTGAAGGATATTGAGCCCCCATTAATTTTGTTTCATCACGTTTTTTAATACAAACCAAACGTTGACCATTACGAAGAACCATATCACCAACAGCCTCCACAATCATCAAACGACCATTTGGTCCATCAGTACGAAAACCAACTGGTGCTTCACCACCTTCTACTAAAATAGAAACAACAGGACGTTGTGTCATTGCTAATGCCTTATCTCCAAAATCAATATATGTAAACACCTGATCACGCCATACACGGTCTGGTGCAATAATATAATCATCTGGATTCGGCACAAAAATATCTAAATCAAAACGGAATTCTGTCGGATCAACTGGAATACTTTTAATCCAACCATAATCTTCAGCATCCATTGCAGATTTTGAACTAGAACCTTTATTAAACGTTGCACCTCCCATCATTGAATGCGCAGCCAATGCATTTCCACCAGGCAATGACCCACCATTACGATAAGAATTAGGTACATTAATATCCACAATTGAATGTGTAATTGTTTCAGTATTAATAGGTTCACTTTGAATATAGAAAGCATATTTATTACCAGACGCACCAAATACAATCATATTTGTATCTGCCCCAGCTTTATCACCATTCACAGAAAGCATCAAAGTATTTTTTGAAATAGGACTTCCAATAAAAAAGTTTTGATCCCCAACATATGAATCTTTAATTGATTCCCAAGCTGGAAGATTAATCACAGTAACCATTCCTTCACGTAAACGAATTTTTAAAATCTTACCAGGAGCATAATCCATCTTCGCATACCCAGGTTGAGTTTGACCATCCCCCATATTTTGAGTTGGATTTTCCCAAGCAGGTTGTAATCCATATTTACCAGCAGCCATGCCAGACGTTGGAGTCTGAGCCATCACAGGAGCCGATAACATTAACAGTAATAATCCAGATAAAATTGCGCGCATTTTAATATCCTTTTCTTATCTTCTTAGTAACGTGGTTCACGTTGATATTCATAATTCGTTATCACAAATCCCAATGGATTTTTCAAACGGTCTTTGTACGGCATTTTACGTTGCAGTGCCGAAAATTCTGCGGTAAGTGAAATTTTAATTTGCTGTTGATCCTGAGAACGTCCATCATCCCACTGATCAATCACATCTCCTTCAATAATCCATTTACCTGTTTCCGCATTATAAACAGGTTCTTTCAATTTAACAAAACGTGTCTTACGTTTACGATTTGACAATCCATTTTGATAAGATTCTGAACGACGGAAATTTTTATACACATCATCTGATGATAAATATTTTAATTCACCATCACGTCCCCACAAAGAATGCATGTAACGAAAATCTTGTGTAATCTGTTCACGCAATAAAACATATTTTGTAATAAATGTTTTAGCTAAGAAATAACCAACCTGTCCTTGCTCCATCTGTTGTGGTAATTGACGTTGAACATAAATTGTTTTATCAGAAACTTGATCTGATGAAAGATAAAAAGGCTGTACACGTTCCAAAGGAAATAAGCCCATTACAGCAATAACTAAAATAAAATTAGTCAATAACGAAACACCCGCCAACACTGTTAAAAAGCGTGACGTCCACCAATAAGTTTCACGTTGTATTGTCGTTTGACGTGGTGTCTCCATTAAAAATTCCTCTTTCTATAAGCTCGATCTTAGAGTAAAAAACCACCGTTTGCAAGGGGTTTTTGAGTTTTTTCTATAACAAAAAATTTACTCAGGTGTTTTGATTTTGATCACAGGCTCTTGAGGTTGAACCATACGCAATTCTTTTGGAGTCACTAAACGCTTATTTTCCTGAATCTGAGGCTCACAGCGACATTCAGAAAAACATGAACAACCGCTTAATAAAACAACTGCTAAAAGTGCTAAAAATGAATATTTCATAACATATCTCCTGTTCCTAAAAGTGTAGTAAGATACAACATAGCAAAAAAAGTAAACGCGTGTAAAGGATGTAATTGATTTTTTTCAATCTTTCGCTTATCCTCGTAAACAAAGAAAGAAATACTTCGGAAGAAAAGGATCTTAAATGACACCTATGATGGAACAATATCTTAATATTAAGAGCAAACACACAGATTGTTTACTCTTTTATCGCATGGGTGATTTTTATGAATTATTTTTTGATGACGCTATCAAAGCTGCCAAAACACTCGACATTGCATTAACCAAACGTGGCACACATAACGAGGAACCAATTCCAATGTGTGGCGTGCCATGGCATAGTCATGAAAATTATCTCATCAAATTAATTAAACACGGATTCAAAGTAGCCATTTGCGAACAAACAGAAGATCCAAAAGAAGCTAAAAAACGTGGCGCAAAATCTGTTGTACGCCGCGAAGTTGTTCGTATTGTAACACCAGGAACACTTACAGAAGATTCATTAATCGAAGCAACAAATCATAACTATCTTGTTGCCATTAAACCCTTTGAAAAAATCAAAGATCAACTTTCTTTTGCGGTTGCGTATACAGATATTTCAACTGGACATTTTTATGCAGAAATCTTAAATGAAAATTTAATTGATTTTATTAATCGTATCAATCCATCTGAAATTTTAATTCCTGAATCTTTACGTGAAAATCGAAAAATTATTGAAGACTTAAATGAACACCAAGAAAAATTAACATTCATTCCAGATTCGCGTTTAAACACAGAAAATAATAAACGTATCTTAGAACAAACTTTTAAAATAACAGACCTATCTGTAATTGGTGAATTTAACGATCATGAAATAAGTGCCGCTGGATTAATCGTAGACTACATCCACTTAACAAGTAAATCAAAAGACACTGCATTAAAACCACTAAAAAATATCGGACTAGATAATCTTGTACAAATCGATTCTTCTTCATGGCGTAATCTTGAATTAACAGAATCTGTTTTTGGGGATAAAAATGCTTCTGTATTTTCTGTGATTAATCGCACAAAAACAGCAGCTGGAACACGACTATTAAAAGAATATTTTACACACCCTATCACAAACAAAGAAACACTCGAAAATAGATATGACAAAATTGATTTCTTCCAAACATATCCTTTATTAATTGAAGACGTAACAACAACACTATACCGTCTTCCAGATACAGAACGCGCCCTCTCTCGAATTCTCTACAACCGAGGCGGACCGCGCGATTTAAACAACATTAAAACAGTATTAAACACACTTCCTGTATTGGAACAATATTTTAAGCGTCACGCTGAAAATAGTCCAATTTTCAATAATGATTTTACTGTACAAAAACTATACGAACAACACTTAACTCTTTGTCAAAAATTAAATAATGCATTAAACGAAGAATTACCTCTTTTAACACGTGACGGAGGTTTTATCAAAGATGGTTATCATACTGGCCTAGATGAATTACGTAACCTACAAAACGATTCAAAGGGCATTATCAACCAATTAACAGAAGAATATAAAAATAAATCAGGCGCATCAAATTTAAAAATTAAAATGAATAATGTAATTGGATATTACATTGAAGTCCCTGTAAAACAATCAGACTTCTTTATGGATGCACAAAATGGATTTATTCATCGTCAAACAATGGCCAGTGGAGTGCGTTTTACAACAGAACGTTTAATCGAAATTGAAAATAAATTAAAATCTGCCGATTCACAAGCCCTCGGAATTGAATTAGAATTATTCGAACAATTCATAAACGAAATAAAAGAATCAACAAATTCACTTTATGAAATTGCAGATCGCTTGGCTCAAATTGATGTATTCACATCTTTAGCACAATTGGCAACAACTGAAAATTACACACGCCCAACATTAACACATGGAACTGAATTTGATATCAAAGATGGACGTCATCCAGTTGTTGAATATCATCTCAAACAAATGTTTGCAGGTGACTTCATTCCAAATGATTGTAAGTTTGATGAAAATGATGAAAACAATTCAAAACTATGGTTAATCACCGGACCTAATATGGCTGGTAAAAGTACATTCTTACGCCAAAATGCGGTCATTGGATACCTTGCTCATATTGGATGCTATATCCCAGCAAGCACTGCGATAATTGGAATTATTGATAAAATATTCTCACGTGTTGGAGCAACTGATAACCTCGCAAAAGGTCAATCAACATTTATGATGGAAATGACTGAAACAGCAGCCATTTTAAATCAAGCAACACCTAAATCACTTGTGATCTTAGATGAAATTGGACGCGGAACAGCAACCTTTGACGGTCTCTCAATTGCATGGGCTGTTGCGGAACACCTCCATAATGAAAATAAATGCCGTGGATTATTTGCAACTCACTATCACGAATTAACGGAACTTGCTGATCAATTAAACAATATGTCATGCCACACAATGGATATCAAAGACTGGGAAGGCGAAATAGTATTCTTACATAAAGTAAAAAGTGGAAAAGCCGAAGCTTCATATGGAATTCATGTAGCTAAATTAGCAGGCCTTCCTCAGAAAGTATTACAAAAAGCTTCTCAAATATTAAACATGTTAGAAGAAGACCAAACAAAAAATAATTTAAATAAATTATCAAATGAATTACCATTACTTGCTTGGTCAGATGAATCAAAAAAAGAAACATCAATCATTGAAACAAAAATTAATGAATTAAATATTGATGAATTAACACCAAAACAAGCTCTTGATTTTTTATACGAACTCAAAAAATAATACACTACTTTACTGTGAATAAAAATTATTTAATATAATTTTAAATAACACATTAAAAAATCCCCTCTGCATAGAGGGGATTTTTTTTAATAATAATATTATCTTTTACCACGAGAATGTCCAGATGATCCTTTTTTACATTCACCATCATCTAAATCATGATCACTCTTACATTTAGTTGCATATGGAATATAACATTTTTTACTTGAATCAAATTTAAAATCAAATTTATCAACTCCACTAGCATCAAATTTCACGTTACATTGATCAGCACAACGATCAACACCATCAATTTCAAAAATCTTATAACCTTTTTTACATGAAGTTGATTCAAATGCAAAACATGAACCCTCTAACACTTCGTTATATTTAGTTGCATTTGCATCTTTTGATGAACCTGAACAATAATCCTTTTCACAACGAGCCTTCTTAGTTTCCTTGTCTTCAAGCTTCCATCCTTTATCGCATTCAGAAGGAACTTCAACAAAAACATCACCAATTACAACTTCAGTTGTGTCTTTAACACCTTCGCCATCAACATAATTACCTTTTTCAGATTGCTTTCCACATTTAGCATTCTTTTTATCAGCATTTGATAACTTAAATCCAGGTTTACATTCTTCTGCAATTTCAACAAAAGCACGATCTTCTTTTACTAAAATAACTTTTGTTTTCTTTACATTATCAAGATCACCTTTTTGTTCATTTTTTGTACAAGAATTAACAGTACCACCTTTTGAAATATAACCATCTTCACAATCTGAACAACCATGATCTTTCACAAATTGATTTGCAGAACATTTCACTGTATCACATGATGTCGCTGCACCACCTTTTGATGATTTATCAGCTGAACATTCTTCATAAATTTGCTTTGTAGTATTAAAGAAATAATTCACTTCAGCTTGAATTGCTTTACATGTAGTTTCTTTATTATCTGCCACATTATAAAAATCTTTTGCACAAGCAGAACAAACATGTTCTTTTACATATTGATTTTTAGAACAAACAATATCTTTACATGATTTATGATCTGATGAATGAGTTTGACCAGAAGGACAAGCTTTACATCCATTACCATCAATCATTTCATGATCATCACATGACAAAGAACCACATGAAGTAATATTTCCACCTTTACTCATTTGACCAGAAGGACATTTTTGATATGTTTGAGAATTCACATCAAAATAATGATTTACAGGAGCTTCAATTTTTGTACAAGCCATTACATCTTTACCTTCTGAATAATATCCAGATTTACATGACTTACAATCATTACCATCAATATATTCATTCTTTGCACAACTCAAAGGTACACATTGAGCCGATGATGTGTTTGCATTTTTCAACGCAAATTTTACCTTACATTGTGTTGGCACAATATAAAATGCATTACCTGACAAAATTGTATTAGTTTGAGTAGCATTTGGATATGTCACCCCTGCATTTTTGATATTTTGCTTACAATAAGCATCTTTCGTACCTTGTTTTTCTAAAACATAACCATCTTTACAAACAGTTGGAATAGCAAGGAAGCAAGATCCATTTGCAATTTCAGTAAATGATACACCATTTGAATCACGAGACACTCCTGAACATGATTTTTTTTCACATTTTGCAGTTGTTTGACTCGGATTTACCAAAGAATAACCAGCCTGACAACTCTTAACAATTGTCCAGAATTCAGTACCAAATAATTTTTCTTCAGTTGAAGCAGCATATGATAAATTTCCAGATTTTGTAATCTTTGTCTGACAAACAGTTGACGTTCCTTTTGTTCCAACATAACCAGCTGGACAAGATTGACATCCTGTGCCTACACGAAGCTGATTTGCTTCACAAATAACATCTACACAAGTACTTCCAGAAACTTTTTTCCCATCAGGACAAGTAACTTGGACACACCCTGTTCCTGAAACTGTATATCCAGCAACACAAGCTGTTGCTTTTATAGCATAACAAGTACCATTTAAATACTCAAGTGAAGTTGTTGAATTTGCTGGCTTTACAGACCCTGAACAAATACTTTTTTCACAAGACCCTTCTTCTATATGATACCCAGCTGCACAAGTTTCTGGCGCACGAATAAAACAAGAACCATGTAAAACATCTTTAGCTTTTGTTGCATAAGAAGGAAGAGATGTAGCAGAAGCTCCTGAACAATAAACCTTCGCACACCCTGTTCCTGAAATCTGATAACCTGCTTCACAAGCAGTTGCCTTTTTAGTAAAACAAGTTCCAGTTAAGTAATCAATCGAACTTGTTGAATTAGAAGGATTTGCATATCCTGAACATAAATTCTTTTCACATCCCGTTCCTGAAACTTTATACCCCACAGCACAAGCAGTCGCTTTCTTGGCATAACAAGTACCATTTAAATAATCAGTTGATGCTGTTGAATTTGCAGGAGCCGCATATCCTGAACATAAACTTTTTTCACATCCTGTTCCTGAAACCTTATATCCTGTAACACAAGCTGTCGCTTTCTTAGCAAAACAAGAACCATTTAAATAATCAGTTGATGCTGTTGAGTTAGGATCTGTAGTTATTGAAGAAACTCCCGAACAATAAACTTTTCTATCACAAGATGTAGATTGTCCTCCTGCAGACAAATAACCAGTTGGACATGTATTACATGCTGTTACTTCTGGATAAGTAGAAGATGAACTATATCTAGAATAAGTGATATATTGAGAAGTTGAACAACTTTTTTCACATTTATAGTGCCCACCGTCAAGAGTATCTGTTTTCACCCAACCAGAC
>QKJL01000012.1 GCA_003250835.1 Alphaproteobacteria bacterium | reverse complement strand
ATGAGTTGTTTTTAAGATTCAAAAAGAGATGGGTATTATGAAAATTTGAATAAAAAAGAATTTTCGATAAAGAATATATATTGACGGAAAAGGGATAGCGGGTAACAAAATCTTCTTAAAATAAAAAAAATACTTTAGGGGTTGGAATGATTTATTAAATTTGATATACTAAAGGAAGGGAAAAAGGAGAATATAAGGGAATGTGTATCTATAATTCCAAATTTTTACAATTGTTTTCAATAAAAAACTCTATGAAAGCACTGCTGTTCATCGGGGGATTACTTATATCTGTGACAGGAAAAGCAAATCCTG
This sequence comes from Alphaproteobacteria bacterium, assembly GCA_003250835.1. Classification (GTDB taxonomy): domain Bacteria; phylum Pseudomonadota; class Alphaproteobacteria; order Rs-D84; family SZUA-605; genus SZUA-605. The sequence continues at coordinate 11,337 of QKJL01000012.1, read as the reverse complement.
GGCATATTACAACTTTTTCTGAAGCTAGCCAAATCTTAATGGCTGCAAAACGTAATGATTTTTACACTATCCGCCAAATGATGGTGAACGGAGTGGATATTAATTACCGCGACGGCAATGGAAATACTGTTTATTGTATGGCTTTGAAAAATAACGATCAGTATACAGCTTCGATTCTTAAGAGTTTTGGTGGAACATCAACAGGATGCCCTGGAATTGATCCTAATTATAAACCTAAAGTAACAAAAAGAACTGTATATGAAGAAAAAAGTGGAATCTTCAAAGGTGTAGGAAATGCAAACTATTTATTAGGGGCTGGTATTGTTGGTGCTGCGGTGTCATTATTAAATTTTGGCGCGGAATCTGTCGATATCTCACCACGCTCAGCGTCTGATGATAGTAGTGGTACAGGAGTAATTAGAGATACGAATGCTGAATATGTAGAAATTCCATCAACAGGGGATTACACAAGTATAGTTGCGCTTGCGAATGACAGAATGGATGCATACTCAGATGATATGGATATTGAAGTGATTCAAACAGATGAATACGATGCTATATCATCAAAAGTAAATCCTGAAGATGATTTTTATAGTCCATGGGATGCAATTGGGGTTAATTATCTTCATGCGAATGGATTTGATGGACGCGTAGTGAATCGTACAGATGATGGGCAGCTACAATATGTAGATGGGAGTAAATATAGTGGAGCTAAAATAAATATAGCCTTAATTGGAACAGAAGGGGCTGATATCTATCATTCTGAGTTTATCGGAGATGATGGTAACTCTTTTGATTATGCTCAAGGTGAAATATATGATCGAAGAGATGATGTTGATATAGAATATGATGGAACAGATGGAATTCCTTCCCCGTTCGATTATTATTATGTTTATGAAGATGGGTTACATAAAAGCGCATTACGTTATATGACACAAGCGGCTGGAATTATGGGGGCTCAATCAGGTAACGGAGGTATGACTGGGGTAGCTTCAAATGTAAGCTTAACATCATATGCATATGAAGTGGGAGATAATCCATATATTTCAATGAAAAATGCAATTGAAAATGGAAGTGATGTAATTTATTGGGCTCAACCTATCTCTGTATTACAGTTGGATCCAGACGGTAATCCTCAGTTAGTGGATGATTATATGGCTGCGACATTAAGTGGGAAATTGGATAATGCAGCAGAAGCAGAAGATTTTTATATAGAACAAATTGCGGGGATGTATAGCCTTTCAAAGGATGATGCAGAAGAATTGTTAAATAACTTATACATAGAAACATTTGCATCGCTTGCGGATAGTGATAAACCTATTTTTGTGGTAAGTGCTGGAAATGAAGGGTTTAATGATACGCATATCGAAGCGGCAGCACCAATGATTTATGAAGAATTACTTGGAAATTTTGTAAACGTAATTGCACTTAATGAAAATAATGAAATATATTCAGATATTTATGGAACCAGCATGATTGGTGGTGATGGTGAATATATGATTGGATCTAATGAATGTGGAGCAACAGCAAATTGGTGTTTGGCTGCTCCCGGAGAAGATTTAATTGCACCAATTGCTGGAACTGCAGATATCGTAAATGATTATATTGAAATGCTTGATGCAAATGCGGGAATAACAATTTTGGATGATGGGTCAGGATATGCGGTAATTCCTATGGGTATTAATAGTCTTGATTATAGTGAAGCAATCAATCCTGCTATTTGGGATGATACAATTGGAATGTGGACACCATTAGGTGAAGATACATATACATATCTTGATATTATCACAACTGATGGATTTAATGCAGGTGATTTGGTAATTGAAAAAAATACAACAAGTAACTTAATGACAATTAATGGGACATCTATTCGTTGGGTGGAAAATTCATCAGGAAATGAATTTAAAGCAAAAATTGAAGTGGGTGGTATAGAAGAATGGGTGGCTGCAGAATACGATTCAGGAACTGGCGAATGGTTGGTTGATGATGATAATGATGTAAGTACCGCTATGACAGCATTAACAGGAGAATCAACTGTATGGGTGGATACTAATGGAAATGGAACGTTAGATTATAATGAATACGTAGAAACAGATGATCAAACCGTAGGAGATGTTGGAATTGTATTTTCAACAGTAACAGGGGAATGGTCATATGAAAATTCAAGTGTTTCTGATGTATTTGATTTCTTTGTAAAATCAGACATAATCACAAGTATAACAGATTTAGAAAGTTATGAAATTAGTGATATGGATGAAATGTATCTTGGATTATCACAGGTATTAACAGATATCAATAAAGATGGATATTTAATTGGTCAAATTTGGGGTGTAATTGATGAAGAAACTGGCGAAGAAGGATGGAAAAACTGGCGCTATACAGAAAATATAAATGATATTTCAGGATGGATGGATTGGTCAGATATAACAGATGGATTGGATTTAGATGAGGATGGAGTTGGTTCATTTGAAGATGAAGATGAAGAAACATATGTGGATTTCTATTTTATAGATATGGATAACAATGGAATTTATACACCTGGGGATAAATTATACCAACCATACAGTGGGGCGGGTGCAGCAACAGCTGTAGTAGCAGGTTCTATCGCGGCATTATTAGGGGCATATCCTCACATGGATCCAGATCAGGTATTAGCTTTATTAATGGCAACAGCAGATGATTTAGGTGCTGATGGTGTAGATGAAGTATATGGTAATGGATTGATTAATTTAGAACGTGCAACACAACCATATGGACAATTAATTATTCCAGTTGATTGGACAACTTTTGCATGGGGTGAACGCTGGTCTTCATTGTATACAGAAGGAAATCGTGGAACAGAAACAACAGGCATAGTAAATACAGGAATTGCAATATCTGCAACATCTGCATCAATTGGAACTGCTTTTGGGGATACATTGGCGTTGGCTGTTGCAAATAAAGAAATTGTAGTATTAGACGAATTTGATCGTGGATACAACATAACATTAGATTCTTTTGTAAATGTGGAAAACGCAACACCTGATCTATATTATGCAATGAAACAATTTGGAAGAGTAGAAGAACAAAAATTTGATTTGTCTGAAAATATGTCATTATCATTTGAAGTACGTGAGATTAATGACTTTATTCCAGAATCAGGGATATCAGGTTCATCTCCATTTACAATTAAGTCATTTGCATTCAATTTTCAAGAAGGTGATCAAATATCAAGTGTATATGCTGGGCAAAATATCACACATAGCTTAGGAATTGATGAATTCGCAAGTGTGCCTACTGGATTAACAATGTCAAATGACATCTTAATCAATCCATTTGTGGGATTTGCAGATGAAAATGCAATTGGGGCACGTCATAAAGTGGCGTTGTCAAGTAACTGGTCAGTTCAAACATCTGCGTTTCATGGAACAGAAGTATATGATGATGGGTTAGAAGAAGATGAATATTCATTATTAGCAGACGATACACGTGAAATTGGTGAAGTGTCTGGATCATACACAAGCTTTACACGTAATTTTGGATTTGGTTCATTCAGTATGCAAGGTGGAGCAATTTATGAAACAGAAGCATTTTTAGGATCACGTACAGAAGGTGCATTCCAATTAAAAGATGGAACAACATCATACTTCTATGGAATGTATGGAAATGTTCAGTTATCAGAAGGTTTCAACGTGTTTGGTGGATATACAAAAGGATATTCTGATGTACAAACAACAAATATGTCTATGTTCACAGATTTCTCTCAAGTAGAAACAGACAGTTTTAACGTTGGGGCAACATACAATGTATCTGAAAAATCAAAAGTAGGATTATTAATTGCGCAGCCACTTCGTGTAACAAAAGCCTCTGCAACATTATTATTACCAGAGTCTCGTGATATGGAAGAAGATATTATCTACACATCGGAAGAACGTTTAAATATGACTCCAACTGCACGTGAAATTGATGTTCAACTCTTCTATACATTAACAGAAGATAAAAATGATTTGAAAGCAGATATCGGTATTATGCATCGTTTCAATCCTGGACACAGCAATATTTTACCAGATGATGATACGATTATGATGAAATTTAAATGGAAAATGTAAATCAATACTTGAAAAACCGAATTAAGTCCTTAAATATTAAAGGACTTAATTTTTTATATGAAAGGAAGAATGTAAAATGACTGAATTTAAACCACTTCATAACAATGTTTTAATTAAACGTTTAGATGAATCTGAAAAAACAACTGGTGGAATTTTTATTCCAGATACAGCAAAAGAAAAACCATCACGTGGTGAGGTTATTGCTATTGGTAATGGGACAGCTGACCAACCAATGACGGTTGCAAAAGGGGATATTGTTCTGTTTGAAAAATGGGGTGGAACAGAAGTAAAAATTGACGGAGAAGACCTGTTGATTATGAGTGAAGAAAAAATCTTAGGTATCTTGAAGAAATAAGAAAGGATAAGGATAATGGCTAAAATAATTAAATTCGGAAGTGAAGCACGTCAAAAAGTAAAATCAGGCGTAGATCAATTAGCAAACGCAGTAAAAGTAACATTAGGGCCCAAAGGACGTAATGTTGTAATTAGTAAATCATATGGTGCACCGCATTCAACAAAAGATGGAGTAACTGTTGCTAAATCAATTGATTTAAAAGATCCATTTGAAGATATGGGTGCAAAAATGGTGCGTGAAGTAGCTTCTCGTGCCGCAGATGATGCAGGTGATGGAACAACAACCGCAACGGTGCTAACTCAAAGTATATTTGAAGAAGGATATAAATTGGTGGAAGCCGGAATGAATCCAATGGATTTAAAACGCGGAATTGATAAAGCTGTCGAAGTTGCATTAGAACACATTAAATCAATATCTCAACCAGTTTCAAATTCAAAAGAAATTGAACAGGTGGGAACAATTTCTGCAAACGGAGATTCTGATATTGGTGAAAAAATTGCGGGAGCAATGGAACGCGTTGGTAAAGAAGGTGTAATCACAGTAGAAGAAGCACGTGGAATGGAAACAGAAGTGGATGTGGTAGAAGGAATGCAATTCGACCGTGGATACTTATCACCATACTTCGTGACAAATCCAGATAAAATGACATGTGAATTTGATAATCCATTTATTTTAATTTCTGAAAATAAAGTTTCAAATCTTCAACCGCTTGTGCCTTTACTCGAAAAAGTATCTCAATCAGGCCGTGCATTATTAGTTATCGCAGAAGATGTAGAAGGTGATGCGCTTGCAACGTTAGTATTGAATAAGTTACGTGGTGGATTAAAAATATGTGCTGTAAAAGCACCTGGATTCGGGGATCGTCGCAAAGAAATGTTATCAGATATTGCTGTTTTAACAAATGGAACAGTGGTATCAGAAGACTTAGGAATGAAATTAGAAAATGTATCATTAGAAATGTTGGGAACTGCAAAAAAAATCGTAACAGATAAAGATACAACAACAATAGTTGATGGAGCAGGTGAGGTAAGTGCCATTGAAGAACGCTGTGATCAATTACGTGGCGAAATCAAAGGATCTAAGTCAGATTATGACAAAGAAAAACTTCAAGAACGTTTAGCACGCTTATCCGGTGGAGTGGCTGTAATTAAAGTTGGTGGTTCGACTGAAGTAGAAGTAAAAGAAAAGAAAGATCGTGTAGATGATGCATTGGCAGCCACACGTGCTGCAGTAGAAGAAGGAATTGTACCAGGTGGTGGAATTGCTTTACTGCGTTCTGCTGAAAAATTGAAAAATATTGAGATGCAAAATGCAGATCAAAAAGCAGGTGTAGAAATTGTAATGCGTGCGTTATCGGCTCCAATTAAACAAATTGCGAAGAATGCTGGGGTGGACGGTGCTGTTGTGGTGTCAAAGGTATTAGAAAACGGTAATGTAAATTTTGGATACAATGCGCAAAACGATACATACGTTGATATGTTAAGTGAAGGGATTATTGATCCAACAAAAGTAGTGCGTTCAGCACTTCAAGATGCAGCGTCTGTTTCTGGTGTATTAATCACAACAGAAACAATTGTGGCTGATGAACCTGAGGATAAATCTACAATACCCCCAATGGGTGGAATGCCTGGTATGGGTGGATTTTAAAAAAGCTCTAATAAATAAAAAGACCTTCTTTATTGAAGGTCTTTTTTTTAATCCATAAATGTAAATGGTAATTCATTACAAACAAACCCACAGGCTTTGGGATGCCCTTTACCACCTTGAGGTTTAGAATATTCTCTTACATCAACATCATTGCGACTAGTATAAGCTGAAAACTTCCAACCATCTTTGCGACGATAATAAACTAATACAAAAAGGTAATCTTTATAAAGGTTGGGGATATTACGCTCAAAGATCAATGAGCCTATACATCCGCGATTAACGGCTGGAACAATAACGCCATTAAAATTTACAAGATGGATAAATTCAGAATACGCTTTATAATCACGCATTACATAACGATGCATCAAAGAACCATCATGTTTAACTTGATCTAAGGTGAATGGGGTACTTTTAAATAAATCTCCCCACATAGGATCTTTCGGAGAAAAAAGGTTATCCTGAGCTTCTATACCATAAGCAAATACTTCAGCTTCCTCTGATAAATTCCAAATATCCATATCTCCAAGTAATTTAACACACACAGGTTCTGAGATTTCAGGGAATAAAAATTCCCATGACAATTGGATAGCAGCTAATCCTTCACGACGAATACCTTTAATTTCTGATAAATTAAAATCTTTTTCAATAGATAATCCAGAAGCATGATGATCAATCCAAATCAAGTTGTCGCCAAATCGTTGATACAAGGCCTGCATATCAGATCCTTTATCAAAACAAAGATCAACAAGGTAAACAGTATCAGCAGGATCCCAGTTTTGAAAATCAGGAAGGGGGTCATGATAATTATAAGGATGCATAATAACATCTGAATCAGTATGAAAATAATTAACAACAGCAGCAGATCCGATTCCATCAAAGTCTGAACGGTGATAAATACAATGTATAGCCATAGAAAAACCTCTTTTATTTAATTAAAATCATACAGAAAATAAGGAAAAAAGTAAACTAAATAAAAAAAATGAAAAAATATTTAAAAAGGGGCTTGATTTAACTTTTTATTAGATATATAATGACGTCACTTTGGTTAAGCCGGCTTAGCTCAGTTGGTAGAGCAGTTGATTTGTAATCATCAGGTCGTCAGTTCGAGTCCGACAGCCGGCACCATTGTTTAAAATAGAAGATCAATGCCTTTTGGTGTTGATTTTTTTATTATCTAAATTGCCAGTATTGACAAAAAAATAATATAATTTAATATCTCATCCATTCAAAGAAATATTATTGCAATTTAAATACTAAAACCAATTCTTATGGAAATAGAACACATTAAAAGGGTAGCTCTCTTAGTAACTGAAATTATGAAAGATGGGCAATACGATGTATTATTAGCCGAAATATCTTTAATAAGAAAAGAACGTTTTGGAAAAAATGATTCAATGCAAAAATTAGAAGATTTATTGGTTTCAAAGATGATCAATGTCGAAGGATTGTCTGAAAATCAAATAAAATTTTTAAATGCATATGAATTAACTGAAAAAACAATGCATAGCTTTATTTGGGAACATCCTATGTCATTATGCTTGTCAGGGGTTGATAAAATTAACGAAGAATTTAAAGACTTCTTTAAAAATATGTTGAAAGAATTCAATTCATGGAATGTAAATTACCTAAGCCTATTATGGACAGGGCAGATAGGATTAATGATGGAAAAATAATAAAAAAAGTGCGAGGAATTTGAAATCTTCGCGCTTTTTTTATTAATATCGATAATGAAGAGGTTCTAAAACCTTATAACCGCGACCAGACATACAACGCTTAATAATGTCCTGACGTTGATAAATAACAGAATAACTGCTTCCAGCAGCAGATGTACCGCCACCAACAGCAGCACCAACTAAGGCACCCACACCAGTATCACCAGTTGAACTACCTGCTAATGCGCCAAATAAAGCACCTGTCACAGCTCCTGCTGTTGCTTCAGTCTTTACGCTATCATTACCATATCCACGTTGACGTGCAATTTCTTGGCATTGAGATAGATCTAATTCATATCGCTCATCAATCGGTCCATCAATAATGGGACGATAATCAGATCCTGTATTTCCACAAGCTGATAAAAACAACATAAGAGATAGTGTAAATAAATAAGGTAAACGCATAATAAATACTCCTTAAGTAATCAATAACCTCTTAATATAAGTATAAAAAGAGGCTATTTTTCAATAATTAGGATTTAAAACAACAGATTAAAATGATATGCAATTAAAGTAAAAGCAACACCTGCTGTTAAAAATGGTGCATACGGTGCATGTTTTTGTTTTTTGAGCAATGCATATGCAGCAAATAAAACTGTTGAAACAATGATTGAATACGCAAGACCGTTAATCCCCATCCAGGCACCAACAGCTGAAAGTAACTTTACATCCCCAGCTCCTAAACCATCAGGATATTTTTTATAGAAAATAAATCCAATAACTGATGGGAAGAAATAACCAAACATCGCGCCTTGAATAGATTCAAAAGGAGATACAATCATATAAAATGAAAGCTGAGAAGCTAAAAAGCCAATTATAATCATTGGAAATGTTAAAAAATCAGGGATAATGTGTTTTTTATAATCCACAATTGCTGCAATCAATAATAAAAACAAAAAAGAAGCAAGTAAAAATGGATATAAATCAGCCACGCGAGGCGAACCAAATGTTAAATAATGGTTAAGTAAAACAAATAAACCAAATCCAGCTGAAATTGCAACAACACGTGGACCCCAATATTTTTTATTAAAAAGTCCTGTAATAACCTTAGGAAATACACAAGGGTAGTGCGCTGAAATTGAACACGCAATTGGATACAGTAAAAAACCCATTACACCAATAAATCCCAAAGCAAGTAATGACATCATATCTAAATTCTCCTATTTATACACAAAGTGTACCACAATTTTAGGTTTTTTGAAAGAATTTATATGACCCTTCAAGCCTTTTCGAACAGCGCTATGAATGTTTTGGCGTAAATTTTGCTCTGATTTACGTTCTGCAGGGGATAATTCTTTGAATTGTTGTGAAATCGCTAAAGCTACATTTTTAGCAATCATTCCTGTCTGATCATCTTCAAAAACACCCAAAGATGATACGATTGGAGCATCTTTCAAGTATCCTTTCTTATCAATAGCAATCGTTGTAATCACAGCACCTTCATAAAATACCTTCTTACGGTTTTTAAATGTATCAGCATTTAACGGAAGCCAACGATTTCCTTCAACAGCAATCTCACCAGTATGAACAACATCCACAATTTCTGCAGGCTTCTTCTTAGAAAATGATACCACATCACCATTTTTAACCATAAAAGAAGTCTTTACACCGAGTTCTTTAGCTAATTTCATATGTAAAAGCTGTGACATTTTATCACCATGCATAGGAATCATTGACTCAGGTAAAACAAGATCTTTATAGAAGTGAATGAAGTCTTCACGACCAGCATGACCATGTGTATGGATAAAATCACTATCAGTAATAGTGAATAATTCACCACCTTTTTCAATTACTTTTGCATAAAGGTAAAATACATCTTTATCATTTCCTGGAATAACAGATGATGAAAAGATCATCGCATCACCTTCATTAAAAGAAACTCCTTTAATATTGTCATTCAAAAGACGGGTAGAGGCAGCCAATTTTTCACCCTGACAACCTGTAACAATATAACAAACTTTATTATCAGGTAGTTTAGCAGCATCTTTAGGTGCAATAAAATCACATTTATTTAAAAATCCACAACTCTTAGCAAGTTTAACATTTTCTTCAATCGAACGACCAATTAAGGCAACTTTACGACCATTTGCTTTTGCTGCTTCATAAATACCTTGCATACGACCAGTTGAAGATGAGAAAGCAGTTGTAAAGATTTTCTTTTTATACTGTTTCATTACCTTAGTAAGTTCAGCATGAACTTCATCTTCACCATGAGTAGCTGTTTGACGATAAACTTCAGTAGAATCTCCAATAAGACCTGTAACTCCTTCTTTTCCAATCTCTTTTAATCGTTCGAAATTAGTCGCAGGTTCCACAACTGGACCAGGATTAAATGTCCAATCCCCTGTATGCAACATAGTCGCAGCAGGTGTACGTAAACAAATCATAGAAGACTGTGGGGTAAGGTGAGTAATATGGATAAATTCAATATCAAATTTACCAATTTTAATACGTTCACCCTCAGGATTGATAGTTTTCATAGGAATTTTTAAATCTTGATCCTTGAAATCACCCTTTAATCCATCTTGTAATTTTCCAAGAGACATAGGTGTTCCATAAACAGGACAGTTTAAATACTTTTTCCACACATATGGAATGGCTGCATAATGATCCGCATGCCAGTGAGTAAGCAACAAAGCCTTAACATTTTTATCTTCTAAATATGAAAGATCTGGTAAAATTTGATCAGGATTAGCCCCAGTCATATCTTCCATCGCTACACCACAATCAATTACAATCCATTCACCATCATATTCATACGCATAACAGTTCATTCCAACACCTTGTAAACCACCAAAGGCCATAAAGTTTATTTTATCTTTCGAGCTAAAAGGCTCTTTAGTATTTCCGAATAATTTCAATTACTTATCCTTTAAGTTTAATATAAAGACCATATCTCTAAAATACATCTACCACTTATCGAGAAGGCCTCTTTTAAACAAGTGCTAGGTTAAATTCTTTTATAATGTTTCGATCTGTTTTTTCACAAATTCAAAAGCATCTTCTGCTTTACTAATATCAGATCCACCAGCCTGAGCCATTGTCGGCTGACCACCACCACCTTTACCACCAAGGATCGGTGAGACTTCACGGATCAGGGCAGGGGCATTAAATTTATCATTAGTAAGTTGATCACTCATAGCAATAAGAACAGATACCTTTCCTTCAAACTCATTCACAATAACAAGAACTATAGGATTCTTCTGATCTTTTACATAATTTAAAAGATTTTGAGCTATAGGCTTTAAATTTTTGGTATCAATAGCTTTATTGTAAATAGTTACAAAATCAACTCCATTAATGATTTGAAGAGATTCATAACACTTATATGCAATCTTAATGGCAGTAGCCTGTTCACTTGCAGCAGTACTTTTAGCAGCTTCTTTTTCTGCTGCAATACGTTCTGCCTCAGCTTTTTTAGTAGCATCAATTTCTGTAAACCTAGCTTGTAACCAATCAGTAGCGCTTTCATTAGATTCTTTATCACCAACCTGAGCATTAATACGACGTACACCAGCCGCAATAGATTCTTCTT
>QKJL01000033.1 GCA_003250835.1 Alphaproteobacteria bacterium | reverse complement strand
TGTTGAAGCTGTTGAAGAAGATGATTCATGGTTTGATTTTTAATAAAAAGAGAAAGATACTTAGTTAAATGAAAAAGTATTTATTTTTAATGGGTGTTCTTTTAATTACAGGCGGAGCTTTTGCTTCGCCTCGTAACTCAGAAGAACTGCTTAATGAGACACAAAGTAAAAAAGAAAAAAAGACAAATCATCATATTGATTTGACATTAGGGGTTTATTCAGTTACTGAAACAAACCCTTTAATGTTTATTGATGAAGAATTGTTAAAAGAAAGTGCTGATACAGGAATATTGATCAGTGATAAAACAGCGCGTGTAAATGCGGGGCTGTCTCATACATATTTGTTTTCTAAAAAATTTGGTTGGTCAACGACATTGGATGCAAGAACGTGGTATCAGGATTATGAATATGTGGATAATTCATATTTAACAGGACGTATGGGGCCTGTGTTTCGAATTCCATCATGGAAATTAAAAGTGCGTGCTCAAGGGGCTGTTTCAAAATTAACAATGGATGGTAAGTTGTATTACGAAGGTCGTGGAGGATTTTTTGATATTAGTCAGGATCTATCTGAAAAAACAAAATTGATTTTGAATAGTAGTTATGATGAACGTACATATTATGATAGTGATTTGTATTCATCTAAAGGAGTAAGTACAAATACAGTGTCGCTTCAATGGATGATGGGAAAACGAAGTGCAATGCGTTTATCTGCATTTAGTAAAATGCAAGATGCGGATGTAGATGTGTATGATAAAGAAGCGTATGGTGGGCGTGTGAATTATATTTATGTATGGTCACCAAAAGTATTTTTAGGGGCGTCATACGAATATAGAACAACATGGTATCAAGAAGAAGGTGATACAGAGATAATTGATGTAAAAGATAATGAGCATTATATTGACGCTTTCTGGGGGTATAAATTATTGGATAGTATGATGTTTAAGATTTCATATACATATGAATTGATTCAGCAGGATCAGGCGGATACGACGGAAGATATGTATGATGATAACCATAAGGCGATGGTTGGTTTTAGTTTCAGATTGTAAAAATAAGGTCTCGTGAAAGCGGGGCTTTTTTATGTGTATAGTGATATAAAATTTTAAAGAGGAGTAAATCGATTCGTAAAACAATGATTTGTCGATCAATAATATTTTGAAAATAATAGAATCATCGAATCATTATTATAGACTCGAATATTTAAATATGTTATCCTTACAGAAGTTAATTATAATATTATCAGGAGAGAGATATGAAAAAAACATCAATGGTTTGTAGTGCAATTGCTCTATTTGCTTTAATTAATGCGGCTGATGCTGTTGAATACAGTGGTGGTCAACACTGGGAATCTTCAACAAATACGATTCTGGCAGATGATTTGGAAGGAAATGGAAACGCAACTTTGTCTGCGTGGACTGGAACAAATATTGTGTATACAGATGATCAAATCGCAGTTGTAGGTGATCTTGATAGTTTTAAATTCGATTCGGAAGATGGTGTCTCTCCATATGTGTTAAGAGGAAATACAGATCCAGATGCTGTTGATACTCAAGGGTTGTTAGAATTTAATGCCGTGAATATCGGTGATGTGTCTGTTAAAAATAGTGTGGTGCGTACAACAGGTGTTGGGCAAGGTATCTATTTTATCGATTCGACAATTGGAAATTTAGTATTGGATAATGCGACTCTCGATAGTGATGAAAATGGCTTATACGCAGAAAATACGGTTTTTGGAAGTTTTACAATTCAAAATGGAATGACATCTGCGGGTACTGGTGTGACGTTGGAAAGTGATTCATCTGTAACGGGTGATGTAAATATTTCTGGTGATATCGTAAGTGGTGGAAATGGATTTGGATCAAATGCAACGATTGATGGAAATGTAATTGTAAATTCAAATTTTGAAACAGCGGGTACAGCAATTGGTTTTTATAGCGGTTTGTCAGGTGATTTTACATTAACTGGGAATGTGTCAGCAAATGCTGAGATCGGAGGATCTACTGCAATCCAAGTTGGACGTGCGAATAATGTGACTGTGATTGGGGATGTTGATTCTGGATTGTCAAAAGGTATTGGTTTGTATAATGGAATTAACGGGGATCTTTATGTAGAAGGAAATTTGACTGGTGCTGATAATGGTGTGATGATTAGTGATTATACTGCGGCTGATTATTCTGCTGGTAATGTAACGATAATTGGAAATATCGATATCGTTGATGCTTCTAGTCCTTATAATAGAGCGATTGGTCTTCATGCAAAAGCAATCAGTGGTGATTTTAAAATGATTGGAAATGTAACATCTGATGCTGGGGGTGTTTTTGTAGAAGGTGCTAAGAATTTTGAAATGAAGGGTGATATTCAAATTGATAGTACAGATGATGCTGGTATTGCAATTAATAAAAATATTGAAGAAAATTTTATTTACGAAGGAAATATAGTATCTGCTAGTCGTGGAATTGCATTTTATAATCCATCAACACCTGATATTTTGATTAAGGGAAATATTGAAACAACTGGAAATGTGAGTAATAATGAAGGTGTTATGGTTGCTGGAAGTGGTTCATCTAGTTTTACGTTAATTGGTGATGTAATATCTGCTTATGGTCGTGCGATTGCCTTATTTTCTCATGTTGAAAATGCTGTAAATATTACAGGTGATGTAACTTCAACTGCTGAAGGGGCATATAGTTCAAGTGGAGAGGCTTTAATGGTGAGTGCGGGTGCTGGAAGTGTAACGCTAAATGGAAATGCGTATTCTGGCTATGGTCGTGGTGTTGGTATTTATGGGACTGGTGTTGATGGTGCTATAAAGATTACGGGTGATATTACGGGGACGATTCTTGGTTCTATGAGTTCGTATGATACAGAAGGGTTTATATTAAGTAGTTCGGCTTCTGCTGATAGTATTACTTTGATTGGGGATATTTATTCTGGTTATGGTCGTGCTGTTGGAATTTATGGAGCGGTTACAGGTGATATTAAGATAACAGGTAATGTTAGTGGGTTAATGTCATCTGCTGGTAATGCAGAAGCTGTTGAATTTCACGCAGCGAATAGTATTACGATGAAAGGTGATATAACATCAGAACTTGGAAGTGGAGTTATGGCATATGGTAATATCGCGAAAGATTTAACAATTACAGGAACAATGAATGCGCTTAATATAGGTGCAATGGTTGGGCGTGGTTCAGTTGTTGGTGGGGCGTTTAAGTATACAGGAAATATTAATGCTGCGACGGGTCTTAAGGTTGGAGAAGGTGCGACAGTAGGAAGCCTTTTACAAACTGGAAATATTGTTGCTGATACTGCTGCTGTTAAAATTGAGTCAAGTAGTCACGTGTTAGGTGATTTGACGGTAAAGGGTGAGTTGTCAGGTGCGTTGGGAATTGCAGTGCATCAAGGGTCTTCAGTTGGAGGTTCTATTTATCAAACTGGAAATATTTCTGCAACAGATACAGCTGTTCTTGTTAGTGAGAGTGCAGCTGTTGGTGGAAGTGTGTCTGTGAAAGGTGATTTGATAGGTGTGAATGGTATTTATATAGGAGGGGGTGCTTCTATCGGTGGATATGTTTCTCAGGTTGGAAATATTGTTGCAGATGAAGTTGCTTTCATGCTTACTGATGGATCAGATATTACTGGTAATTTGAAAATTATTGGTGATATGACAGGTGGGACGAATGGTGTTCAATTGAGAAATGGATCTTCAATTGCGGGAGGTGCTTATATTGAAGGTGATATTTCTGGTTCTGATGTGGGTCTTGCTCTTACTGATAGTTTTTCATTGACAGGTGATATGACTGTAAAAGGAAATGTAACAGGTGGAGAAGTAGGTGTTGAAATTTCTACAGGTGCTTCAGTTGATGGTGCTGTGACTGTAAATGGTGATGTTGCAGGAGATCGTAATGGTGTGCTTGTAAATCGAGTAAATGGTTCATCTGTTATTACAACAACAGGAGATGTGACAGCTGCTGCAACTGAATTTGATGTAAATGGCGATGCATCTGAAATGGAAGTAACTGCTGGTATTAAAATTGAAGATTCTTTGGTAGGATCAAAAATTGTAAACAGTGCAGGTGAAATTTCAGGTCAATACGGAATTATATCAACAATTAGTATTGTTGAAGAAGATCTTGAAGGTAATTATGTGAGTTCGTATGGAATGGGTGAAATGACAATTGTGAATGCTGGAAAAATCACAGGTCTAACTCATGATGCGATTGCGTTTGATCTTGATGAAACAGCTGGGAATGATTTTGATAATATCTTGAATTATTCAGGTCGTGGAGAATTAGTAGGTGCTATATATGATATCAATATGGGTGCAGGTGAAGACGTATTGAATGCAAACTACATTTTGGATGATTGGTTTGTAACAAATGGAGTGGAAACAATTTCTGCAACAGATGTGATTTTCACAAGTGTGTATGATGGTTCATCAGCATTGGCAACACATGATGATACTGCAACAACTCAAATTACATTTGCAAACGCTGGGTTCTTGATTGATACAGACGGTGTGGCGAAATTTGAAGATGGATTGGATTTGTTGGTGATTGATAGTGCTGTATCTGGTGTGTTTGATAGTGTTGATCTATCTGAATTACATGTTCAGCTAGAAGGGTATCAAAACACAGAAGGTTACTTCTATTTACAGGGTGATGACTTGATGTATCACATTGATTCTGTTGGAACAACAGGTGGTCGTTCTGATCAAGGTGTGGCTGTGTCATCAACTCCGTTGGTAAGTGTATTATCTTCATCATTAAGTGTAACGCGTAGTGCAATGGATTTGGTAAGTTCACGTATGACAAAACATGCTAAATTAAAAGATGGTGTTGAGTTTGCTTCAATTCAATCTGATATTGCAATTCAAGTAACAGAAGATGTTAATCCAACTGGTGTATGGATGCAAGGTTTCGGAGAAATGGCATCATACGATGGTAAAGATGATGGGGGGGTAAAGCGTTCAACTGGATACGACTCATCTACATATGGAATGGTAATTGGATATGATCATTATATGGGTAATGGACTTGTTCTTGGGGGAGCATTAGCTTACGCAACAACAACAGTTGATGGTAACCGTGATGAATTCTCAACAGATGTAACTCAGTATCAATTAACTGCATATGGAATTTACACAATGGATAAAGTGTTTATTGATGGGCAAATTGGTTTTGGTCAATTATCATATGATCAATCACGTTATTATGTTGGAAATGATGCAACAGCTCAATATGATGGAAGTTCAATGAACTTTGGAATTGGTGCAGGATATGTATATGATGTGGATATGAAAACATCTGTTGTGCCATACGCTCGTTTAACATATGTGAATGCATCTCAAGATGAATATACTGAAAGTTGGTCAGATCTTGTTGTAAATCCATTGGATCTTCAATCAACTCAATTAGCATTAGGTGCAGAGTTGAATCATAGTCTAAAATCAGATGGTGGTGTAATTTGGAAACCTCGTTTGACATTGGAATATGCTCAAGAATTGGGTGATCAAGAAATTGCAGTAAATAATACTTTAAATGGAACAGAAGGATATGCGCCTGATCTTGGAGACAGTATTATTCGTGCGGGTGTAGGTGTTTCTGTAACTGGTGCTGATCAAGGATATAATGTAAGTCTAGATTATAAATTCGAAACACGTGATCGTTATACATCACACGGATTTATTGTAAATGGAAAATACTTCTTCTAAAGAAGGTGAATTGAGAGAAGGAAAGGTCTTGTGAATGCAAGGCCTTTTTTTTTGATAGATTCGATTCGTTGAATTGATTCGGGGTAATGTGAATTGATTCGTAAAACAATAAGTTAATAAAACCTTAATATTTTGAGACTCATAGAATCATCGAATCATTAATATAGACTCGTACATAAAAATATGGTATAGTGAAGAAAGCTTAAAATAAATCTTTAACACGAGGAGAGAAAAGATGAAAAAAGTATTGTTCCCAGTATTGGCAGGATTGTTGATGGTGACATCTGTGGTAAAGGCTCAGGTTGCTGTAACAAATACTGTTTCTGCAAGTCCATTAACATTGCAAGATCAAATTAAACGTTTGCAAAATGATATCAAAGTTATGGAAGCTAAAAATGTTGAATTAGCAGAAGAGAATGCAAAACTTGAAGCTGATGTGAAAAAAATGAAAAATCAAAAAAATATTTTCTTAGGAACAACAGTGGCAACTGGTGCAGCTGCAATTGTTGGTGGAGTAACTGCGTCTAAGAAAAGTAAGGATTTAAAGCGTGCTGAAATTAAAGTGGCATTAGCGGAAAAAGAAAAAGAAGCGGTAAGTATTGGTGTTGATTTTGAAGCAAAGAAACCAGCTTGTGCTTCAACATATGCTTCTGAAAAGAAAATGAATAATTTAAAAAGTTGTTTAGAAGAAGTAAAAAATATTGCAATTCAATAATTGTGATTGGCTAAGGAGAAAAGAAAATGAAAAAAGTATTACTACTAAGTACAATTGCATTAATGACATCATCTGCATTTGCGCAATTGGGTAATTTATCACCAGCAGAAACATTTGCGCGTTTACAATCAGAATATGCAAAAGTGAAAGCTGAAAATGCGGCGTTGGTTGCAAAAAACGATTCGTTGAAAGCTGATTACGATAAATTTAAAAAGAATCGTAATATCTTTATTGGTACGACAGCGGTGGGGACAGCTGCAACAGCAACAACATTTGCAATTGCCGGTTCTAAAAATAAAAAGACAAAAGCTGCAAATGCTCAGTATGATTCGTTAATGTCTGAGATCGAAGGGTTGAAGATTGCTCAGTCGTGTAAGGAAGTTCAAGAGTCTTTTAATTCTAAATTAACTTTAGGAATTTCTATGAGTGCTGGAACAAAAGAGGTGTCGGATCAGGCTGCTGTGAATACGTATTTTCAAAATGAATTACGTCGTTTAGGTATGGTTATGGTTGGTGGAAGTTTTCCTGAGTGGCCAGCTAATGCAGTATCTGTAATTGATGTCGAAAAAGAAGATCCTTTATGTAAAGATAAATTAACAGGTCAAATGATGTTAACTTTAATGGGTAATCCAGGTAAAAATGGAACATGTGAAGTAAATGCATGTAAGTCAGTATTGATGGATCTTGATATTAAAGGTCTTGATGAGGCTGGTGTTTTAGCTCTTGCAAATAAGGCGTGTTCAGATTTGGATAAAAGACCAGGTGGTGATAATCCTGTGGTTGAAAAAACTGATGTGAATGAATTGACGTTGGGTGTGTCTATTACAGAGCGTAACTGTAAATCTGAATCGCATCGATTTATGTTTCTGCCTGAAGATGGTGATAATGTTGAGGTTGCTGCTGACTTTGATGTAAGTGATGCGGAAGCAAATCGATTGGATCCAAGGTTTTTTCTTGAAAATATGGGTAGTAAATGGACTGTGAATCAGATACAAACAGATGCAAAAGGTGCTGAAGTTATGATTCGTGAGTATGTTCAAACGACTTTAAATAAAAAAGTATCTGTAAATTGTTTTAAAAGTGAAACAAAGTTAGAGGCTTTTCAGTCTCCTTATACATCGATGTTAGCAGGATTAGCTGTTGAAGATGTTGTATATTGTAAAATCGGAAAGAATAAGAAAGAGGTGTTTTTTGTTTTTGATGATGCAAAAGAAACAAAAGATTATGCAAAAGAACAGGGTGCAAGTCGTGGAATTTGTATTGGTAAATTATATGAAAAAGATGGTAAGTATTGTCGACATAAAAATGGTAATAAGTTAACTCGTGAAGAATGTGTAGAGCTTGAAGAGGCTATTATTGAAGCTGGTGTTAAGCTTGGTACAGGATATAATGATACAGGTTGTTATATGGAGGCTGTAAAACGTCGTCGTACGCGTAATCAAATTATTGGGTTAGCTGCGACAGCTCCTGTGTGGTTGCCAACTACAGTTGTTGCGGGTACTGCGGCAGCAGGAACAGCTGTTATTACTTCTCCTGTATGGGTGCCTGCTGTAGTGGGGTACCAAGTGGGAAAATCTCAATCAGAGTAAAAATTATTTATTGTGATAATAAAAAAAGGTGTCGAAAGGCACCTTTTTTTTACAGATGGAAATAAAGTGGGGTGTTGTGAGGGATCTTTTTGGTACTTATATAGAGAGGTGTAAAAAGGCTGTAATGGATGTGAAATCTATAGAAAATAAGGTTGTGCGATATAAAAAAGAATAAAAAGTGAAAAAAAATGCATTTTTTGTAACTTTTTTGCATTTTCAGTGTTGACTTATAAAATCATAAAGTATATAACTATGCCACACACGTTGATGGGA
>QKJL01000036.1 GCA_003250835.1 Alphaproteobacteria bacterium | reverse complement strand
ATTTCTGACAATTCTTGCACACGGTTTTCAGACTTTTGCCCACCAGGTGATGATAACAATTGGATATAGTCAATTACAATCATCGACAACCCACCATGCTGACGTTTCAAACGACGACAACGTGTACGAATAGCAGGCACAGAAATACCAGGAGTATCATCTAAGTAAAGTGGCATATCATTCAACGCACGTGCATATTGAGTTAATTTTGAAAATTCTTCTTCTGTCACAGTTCCTGTACGCATTTTGTGCGCCCCAATTTCAGCCTGAGACGACAAGATACGTCCCGCCAACTGATCGGATGACATTTCAAGAGAAAATAAACAAGCTGGTCCATTCAAAATTTGAGGCGCACGCCCTTGTGCCACTTCATTTGCCGCACTAAAGGCCAAGTTCAACGCCAACACAGTTTTACCCATACCTGGACGAGCCGCAACAATCACCAAATCGGAAGGATGCATTCCACCGGTTTTATCATCCAAATCTTTCAACCCAGTTGATACCCCAGTAATGGATCCATCTGATTTAAATGCTTCTTCAGTATTTTTTAACGTTTTCAGCAAACTTTCACCCAAACGTTCAAAGCCACCTTCCACTTCACCGATTGAAGCCAAATCAAATAACTTCTTTTCCGCAATTTCAATCTGAGCAGTCGCAGGTGTTTCAACACCTTCTGAATACGCACTATGTGTAATATCTTGACCAATTTCAATCAACTTACGACGCATCGATTTATCATGCACGATACGCCCATAATCAGCAGCGTGGATAGCCGATACCCCAGCATCAGAAAGCTGTACCAAAAATTCGAACCCACCAATAGATTCAAGTTCACCTTTTTGCTCAAAATAATTCTTTAATGTAATTGGGTCAACCAAATGACCTTTCGCAATCAAACGTTCACAGGCTTCAAAAATAGTCGCATGAACTTTTTCAGAAAAATCACCAGCCTGTAAAAACTCAGACACACGTTCATAAGATCGGTTATTAATGATGATCGCACTTAAAATAGCTTGTTCCGCCTCAATATTGTGTGGGGCTTCGTTTAACGATTTCATATCATTAATTGACTCTACCATAATGTCCTTATCCTTTCCTAAAAAATAAATGGGAGCAGATTCGCATCCGCTCCCTTAATTCATATAGCTTTAAATCGAAAAAATCAATTAAAACATAAAGCCTAATTTCAATCCTGCATAATAACCTTCATTATTTTCAAGATCATATGTTGCAGTTCCACCAGCGATAGCAGATCCACTATAAGTTACACGATCCCCTGAAAAAATATTATATCCACCATACAAAGATACATTTGTTACAGAAGTAACTTGATAATTCATACCTAATTCTAAATTAATAATTGTTTCATCCCCATTATTAAATGATGTTTCATCACTAAGCATATGGAAACCAACTTCTCCATTAATCGAAAATTGAGAATTAATCATACGCATTGATTGAAGCTTAACATTCCAATCCATTGATGATGGCACATCCACACCATATTCAGGCGCACTCCCAGACATGAAATATTGAACCCCAGCACTTACCGCAATCACAAAATCACGTTCTTCTTGTCCAACAGTTCCTTCCAATGAAAATGAATCACGGAAACCTGAAATAGAATCATCCTGAGCTTTGATATATTCCACATCAATACGCGCAGACATTTCTTTATCACGTTTCAAATTAAATGTACCACCAATTGCAACTTCACCTAATCCAGTTTCGTCAGAAATATATGGATTATCAACAAACAAAGGTACATCAGTAAGAGTTTGATTCACATCAACATAATCCAAACGTAAATTCAATGTAAAATCATTAGAAATTCCAAAACCAAATTCTTGACGAAATGCAAACGCTTCTTGAGAAAAATCACCTTCATTACCTGAAAGAATTTCACGCATACCTAAATCACGTTTACCCATTTCCAAAGTTGTTCGCATAAACATTTTTTTCGCACCTGGTACAAAAAATGGATTTTGAACATGCATATAAAGGTTATCAACACCACCAGCCATTGCTTGACTATTTGTCTGAGCATATTTTGGTTGAGTTTGACGCGTATATGTATATTGTTTTTCAATTGATTGATAACAATTCACCCCATACACACAATCCTGAGCATATCCTGTTGAAGACAACACCATCCCCATACCAAATAAGGCTAATACTTTTTTCATAAAAAACTCCTTTTAACTTAATTGCAAATAAGTATACCAGATTCGCAACTTAAATAACATAATAAAACAAAGTATACGCCTTTAATATTTTTTTGTCAAAAAAATACATATTGCTATTTTCAAAACCAATGTTATACTGCAAATGATATAAAAAAAAGGATAATAAATGACTAAAAAATGCGGTTTTATTTCATTAATAGGACCAACAAATGCCGGAAAATCAACACTTGTTAATCAATTAACAGGTGCAAAGGTATCAATCGTATCTCATAAGGTACAAACAACACGTACACAAGTGCGTGGCATTTTAACACACAACGACACACAAATGATCTTAATGGATACACCAGGTATTTTCAAAGCCAAAACACCATTAGATCGTGCAATGATCAGTGCCGCATGGCAAGCATTAGGTGAATCAGATGCTATCCTTGTTTTAATGGATGCACAAAAAGGAATTACACCTGAAATCAAACAAATTATCAAAAATGTAAAATCTACAAATAAACCAACATTTATTGCAATGAACAAAGTGGATAAAGTAAAAAAAGAAACTTTATTAGCACTGGCAGCAGAACTAAGCCAAATGCATGATTTCAAAGAATACTTCATGATTTCCGCACTTAAAAACAAAGGAACAGAAGCCCTTCTTGATAAAATCAGTGCTGAAATGAAAGAAGGTCCATGGTTATATGACGAAGATCAAGTATCCGACTTTCCTCTTAAATTATTTGCCGCCGAACTCGTACGTGAAAAAATCTATAAATTCTTACATCAAGAATTACCATATGATATTGCTGTAATGCCTGAAAAAATGGAACATACCGAAAAAGGATATAACTTTCACATGGCAATTTACGCAATGCGTGACAGCCAGAAAAAAATCATCCTTGGAAAAGGCGGACTGCAATTAAAACAAATTGGAATGTTGGCACGTGAAGAATTGGAACGCGAATTAGAAGAAAAAGTAAATGTATTCTTATTCGTAAAAACACAACCTAATTGGCAAAAAGATTCTGAACATTATCAGGTCTGGGGCCTAGAAGGATAAATAAAAAAAGGTTTCACATTACAGTGAAACCTTTTTTTCATTATACATAATTAATAACATTTGCAACTTGATTAGAAAAGTGTTCAGTATTTGCAGATAATTGACCACCCTTCGACTGCTCTAACAAAGCATCTCTAATATCAATCCCATCGGCACAATAACGATAATAATCAGACTGAGACATTTGCTTATAGTTTGGCAATTTTTCACGCCAACTTTGAATTTTCAAAGAATTAAACGGTATTTTCAATCGATCCCGCAATTCGTTAAACAATTGTTCAACTTGAGACTTTGAAAGCTCATTTAAAACATCGATATTATCCAACCGCTTTAAAACCACTAGATTTAAAAAAGCTGATTTAATAATCTTCTCCGGCCCTTCCAGGTCATCTCTTTTTAAATATTCATCCAATGAAACACTTTGTCCTTGAACGTAAAAAAGAAATCCCGTATTCGAATAAAAAGGACCTATCAAAATAGGAAATTTAGACAAAGCTGTTACAAATGAACAATCATCAAAATTCCCCGAACCACGAGAAATTTCCATCCAAACATCCCCATTAAAACAAGTAGATTCTTTAAAAAATCCACCTTTCCCATTTTTCAAATGATTTGTATGCATATTTTTAAGTATTAGTTACACAATAATTTTTCCTCTTTTGTAACATAAAATAAAAATCTGTCAAGTTTTCCAAAAAAATAGGAGCTTTATAATAAAACATGCATGATTTGAAATTAATAATTAGATGTT
Organism: Alphaproteobacteria bacterium; assembly: GCA_003250835.1. GTDB lineage: Bacteria > Pseudomonadota > Alphaproteobacteria > Rs-D84 > SZUA-605 > SZUA-605. The sequence continues at coordinate 25,517 of QKJL01000036.1, read as the reverse complement.
TTAGAAGAAATTCGAATAAAAGACCCTAAAATAGTGTTGACTTTTCAAATTAATTACACTATTTTACATTCACTAAAGAACACAAAGGACAATGTTATGAAAGTATTAAATTCTTTAAAATCATGGAAAAACCGCGGAACTGTACGTTTGGTACGTCGTGGAAAACGTGTTGTTGCTATTGATAAAAAGAACCCACGTTTCAAAGCTCGCCAAGGTAAATAAACTTACTTGGTGACCAATTTTGGTACAAAAAAATTCAAAAAGGTCTCGCAGAATAAATTCGCAGGCCTTTTGCTTCATTTAAGGAAACAGATATGAAAAAAGAACCAATAACAATTACAGAAAATAATTCTGGTATTAAACTAAACCGTTGGATTCAAAAAACATATCCAAACCTAACCCTATCTCATCTAAATAAATTGGTTCGTACAGGTCAAATCCGTGTAAATGGTGGACGTGTGAAATTTAACACAGTCTTAAATTCAGGCGATGAACTCCGCCTCCCACCATTTATTGATTCAATTGAAAAAGATGAAAAACATGAACGTGTATTTACTATTCCACGTCATATCAGTGATCAAGTTAAAAAACAAATCATATTCGAAGACGATACCCTTGTAATTGTAAACAAACCAGCAGGTATCCCATGTCAAGCAGGTGGAACAATCCAAATTTCAATGGATCGTATCATGCAAAAATTATACAAAGACATTGAAATCCGTATGACACATCGCCTTGATAAAGAAACAAGTGGAATTTTAATCTTTGCAAAAACATTCGAAGCAACAAAAAACATTGCAAACCAATTCAAAGCAAAAACAACAATCAAAAAATATATCGCCCTCACAAATGGCGTACCAGAAGATTCTGCTGGATCAATTAAAATTCCTTTATTGAAAAAAGGACCAAAAATAATTGCTGATCCAAAAGGAAAAGAGGCAGAAACAGATTACAAAACATTGTGGAGAACTAAAAACTCAGCATGTTTAGAAATTACACCAAAAACAGGACGTACACATCAAATCCGTGTACACTTAGCGACTGTGTTAGGTTGCCCAATTATCGGAGATTCTTTATATAATAATAAAACACTTGATAAAAGCACCAAAGAAACGTTACACTTAACCGCATATGAAATAACGATTCAACACCCAAAAACTGGAATGGATGTCACATTCAACGCACCATATCCTGTTTGGGCTAAACAAAGCGGTTAATCTTATAAATGAAAAAAGAAAAGAAAAAACATATTCGTCGCTTTTTAAAACTAATCTTTAAAACAACGATATTTTGTTTAGCAGGTGTTGCAATCGCCTTATTTTTCATTATTCAAAAAATTGATCCAAATGATTATAAAAAAACAATCGAAGAACAAGTAACTACATCTTTAAATAGAGAATTTAAAATTAACGGGAACATTGGTTGGGGAATGATGAATGCCCACCCAACAATTTATTTAGAAAATATCCAATTACAAAACCCAAAATGGGCAACAAACAAAACACTTGCACATATTGAAAAACTTTCAATCCAAGTGTCCATCAAACACCTTTTCCTAGGACAAGTAAAAGTACAACGATTATACCTAGATAAACCAATCATCAACCTAGAACGAAAAGATGAAAAAGCGTCATGGGTATTTAATGTAAATGATGAAGACCCTCTTAATCTTTTAACAGACCAAACATATCAAAAACAATTGGCAAAATCATTAGAAAAAGAAGTGGAAAAGAAAGGACAATACAGCCTTCCCCTTGAGCTTTCTATTAATGAAATTGTATTAAATGATATGGAAATTAACTATAATAATCATACACAAAAAATAATTGAAAAAATCAAAAGTGATACAACTAAACTTAAATTAAATATCACAAAACAAAAAACACAAATAAGCATTGCCGCACGCCATAATAACAAAATATATGGAATCAATGGAAACTTTGGCAGCTTATATGAAATTGATAACCAAACAAAACCTTTTAAGTACAATGTAAATATCCAAATGCCAAATACATTCATTCAAATGCATGGAAAAATTGAAAACATTAATGAAATGAAGGGTATTAATTTTAACTTTGCAGGTAATCTGAAAAACATTCGCCAAGATTTACTACCTCTTGGTTTAAATATCATATACCTCCCACAAACAACAATCCAAGCAAATGTAACAGGTGACTTGGAAACAATGAATATCAACAAAGTAAACATTAATGTTGCAAACAGTGATATTTTATTAAATGGAATCCTAAAAAATGAAAAAAATAAAAAACCAACATTTATAGGAAAAATAAAATCAAATCTATTTGATATTCCTGAAATGTTTGAACAAACAGATCCAGATCAAACACCTGAACAAATTCAAAAAATTATTAAACAACAAAAAAAGAAAGTGTCTCACGCTTTCAAAGACATTCCATTTCCAATCGATTTATTCCAAACAATTAATATTGATTTAGGAATAAAGATAAAAAAGCTAATGGCAATGGAAAGAATGCCTGTTGAAGACATTGCAATCCAATTCGGATTAAAAGATGGAAATGCAATTTTATCTCCTATACAAGCTAAATATGCAGAAGGAACAGCAGACATCACAATCCTCGCAAATATGTCTGATCAAAAGAATTTAAAAACAGAAATCTCTATTGAAGGAAAAGATTTAATCCTCGGAGACATTGTTGAAAATGCAGGCGGCGGACGTATTTTTGATAATGGACGTGTAAACACTTCAATTTATTTAAAAGGTGAAGGCGAAAACTTAGAACAATTAATGGGAAATTTATCAGGAACAGTAAAAGCATATGCAACAGAACGTATCATGGGATACGGAATTGCCGATGCCTTTATGGGTAAAGATTTACTGACATCATTTGTGGATACAATCCGAAACAAAAAAGAAAAAGATATTAAAATTTACTGTGCAGTAACCCATTTAAAAATTAATAATGGTATAATTAAATCTAATCGTGGAATAGCAACCGAAACAAACCAAATGAATATCGTTGCCGATGGAAACGTAAACTTTAAAGACGAAACACTTGATATCTCAATTGTACCAATTCCAGTAGAAGGTCTTCGCCTTGGAACAGGATCAGTACTTCAAATGCTCCGTATCAAAGGAACATTAACTGAACCAAAACTTGTAATCAGCGGAAAAGAAGTAGTAGATTCAGCAACACGTGTAGCAATCACAACAGCGATCATTACAGTATTAAGTGGAGGCACATTAACAGTAGCAAGTGCAGGTATTGGGTTTTTAGCAAATCAATGGTTAGAATCAGTAAGTGAAGATAATAAACCATGTGAAACAGCAATGAAAGGAACTGCAACAGAACGCCCAGAAGATAATCCAAACACAACACCTGTTGAAGAAGAACAAAAAGAATTAAAAACAGTCGCTGGTCGACAAATCCAATTAATTGGGAAGGAATCAAAAAACGTGATTAAACGAACAAAAGATAACATTCAATCACAAATCAAAAAAATCTTTAATACAGAAGAAGAAATAAAAAAAGAAAAAGAATCAGAAACAAAATAAATGGTGAGTATTAAATACCCACCATTTATTTTATACATTAACTCAATCCTCTTTAGTCGCAACATATTGCTTCAAAAGATAATCAAGTAATTCATTCCCTAATTCCGTATTCAATCGCTTACCACTATTTGCATATTCAGCTAAAAAATCATTTTCGTTCGCTTTCATTCGACCAGATGTTTCATAATAAAATGCCTGAAACAAACGATCTATCGTATGAAAATCACGAGCCATTTTTGCAGAAGGCGTCTTTCCTTCATGATACTCTTGCCAAATTTTCAATAAATTAGCTTGCGGTATTGGAAAAATATCCAGAATTTGCTTAACCATTACTTCATTTAATTCTGGATCAAATTTTTGAGGATTCTCGATATCAGATTTAAGATGGGCCCGATGAATATTGGCAATTAGACACATTTTAATAACAATCAATGGATCCGCACCCAGAACCAATCGATCTTCAAATAAAATTGCTAACACACCTGCTCCCCACATATGAGAAGCCTGAGTTTCAGGTGAATCGATAAAACGCTTCACCCAACCTGCACGCGCCTGATCCTTTGATGACGAGAACGCGCAAAATAAATCAAAAAATTTATCCATAATATTGGGTATTAAGTAAATAAAATAATAATAAATAAACTTGTTTATATAGCTACAGAATTTTTTTTCTTTCTTTTATGCTTTTGTTTAGCATATGCACGCATATCTTCAATTTTATCTGTTTCATCCATAATTTCTTTACCCAGAATTTCTTCCACAACATCTTCTAATGTAACAATTCCTGAAACACCACCATATGGATCATGTACAACAAATAAATGGACACGTGTTTTTAAAAACAATAATAACAACTTATCCAATGATAAATCTTCGTCAATAAATTCAACAGGTTTCACAATATCAAACAACTTAACACTTTTACGACCTGCAACCATTTCATCCATCAAATCTTGACGATACACAATTCCAAGAACATCATCTTTATTTGTCCCACGATAAACCGGAATACGAGAATGAATTAATCGGTGATTTTCAACCACCCCACCAACTGTCTTATTATCAGAAAAACCAACCACCACAGTACGAGGCGTCATCACATCACGTACCAACTTTTTATCAAAAGCTAAAACATTACGAATAACCAAGGCTTCATTTCCATCAATTTCCCCTGCTTCACGTGTAATTTTGACCATAGCCTTCAAATCTTCTTCAGTTGCAACAGGTTCATTAGATTTTGCTTTTTTCGATAAAATACTTGTTAAACGAATAATCGGTTTAAACAACCAAACCAATGCTGATAATGGAGTAATAATTAATGGCGCTAATGAACGAGATTTTGTCACACCCAATGTTTTCGGTATAATTTCAGAAAACAAGAAAATAACAACAGTAAATCCAACTGCAAAAAATGGAAGAAATTTTGCACCAAACACATCAACAAAAGCAGCACCAGCAATTGATGCACCTAATGTATTCGCAATTGTATTTAACATAAGAATAGCTGTAATTGGCCCATCCGGTTGACGACGGAATTTTTCCAAAGCACGCGCTTTTCTCTTAAAACCACGTTGACGTAAATTTTCTAAAACACCCTCAGGGAAAGAATAAAGAACAGCCTCCATTAAAGAACAAAGAGCTGAAATAATGACGGCAGAAAGGGCCGACACCAAAAAAGTAAACATTAAATACCTTAATTTAAGTTAATAATAAAAACACTATAAATAATTTTACATCTTTTGTAAAGAAGAAAATAAACATGAAAAACGTTGGAAATCAAAGGATTTAAGAAGCGTTATTTGACAAGAAAATATTTCATTTGACAGATGGGTTATTTTTTTGATAGAGTTCCCCCGTTCGACAAATGTCGTAATTAAAAACACATAAACAAGGACTAAAAATGAGTACTTTAGATAAAGTAAAAGAAATTGTAATTGCTAACTTAAACGTTGAAGACGAATCTACAGTAGTAGAAGGCGCATCATTTATCGACGATCTAGGCGCAGACAGCTTGGATACTGTTGAATTAGTAATGGCATTCGAAGAAGAATTCGGATGTGAAATCCCAGACGAAGCTGCTGAAAAGATTTTAACAGTTGGCGACGCTGTGAAATACATCGACGAACACAAATAAGTGAATTTAACATGCGACGAGTAGTAGTTACCGGAATTGGGTTAATCACCCCACTTGGAAATGGAAAAGACGAAAATTGGAAAAATTTGATTGCTGGAAAATCAGGAATTAAAAATATTGATCGTTTTGATACAGAAGATTACAACTGTAAAATTGCTGGGATCATCCCTCGTGGAACAGGTGAAGGCGAATTCAACGAAGAAGATATCGTTGATTCAAAAGAACGCCGTCGCATGGATGAATTTATCGTCTATGGCTTGGCTGCAGCCAAAGAAGCAGTCGAAGATTCAGGCTGGAAACCAGAAACTGAAGAAGACAAAGAACGCACAGGCGTGATGGTTGGATCAGGAATTGGTGGATTGGAAACATTATATAATACATCACAAACAATCCTTGAAAAAGGACCACGTCGTATTAGTCCATTCTTTATCCCAGCAGCATTAATTAATTTGTTGTCAGGTCACATCTCAATCCGTCATGGTTTCAAAGGACCTAACCACTCTGTTGTAACAGCATGTGCAACAGGAACTCACGCAATCGGTGATGCAATGCGCATGATCAAACACGGCGACGCTGATGTAATGGTTGCAGGGGGAGCAGAAGCACCAGTAAATAAAATTGGTGTAGGTGGTTTCTTAGCAGCAAAAACTCTTTCAACAGGATACAATGACCGTCCAACAGAAGCATCACGCCCATGGGATAAACAACGTGATGGATTTGTAATGGGTGAAGGATCTGGTATCTTGGTACTTGAAGAATACGAACATGCAAAAGCACGTGGTGCAAAAATCTATGGTGAAGTACTTGGATATGGATTATCTGGGGACGCATACCATATCACATCACCTGCCCCAGAAGGTAATGGTGGATACCGTGCAATGAAAATGGCATTAAAAAATGCAGGTGTAGAACCATCTGACATCGATTACATCAATGCACACGGAACATCAACACCAGTAGGTGATATGCTTGAATTTACTGCTGTAAAAAAATTATTTGGTGAAAACAATGATAAATTGTGTATGTCATCAACAAAATCAGCAACAGGCCACTTATTAGGAGCTGCAGGTGCAATCGAAGCTGCCTTCTCATTATTGGCATTGCAAAATCAAATCGTACCACCAACACTAAACTTAACTGATCCTGAAGATGGCACAGAAGGTATTGACCTTGTACCATTAAAAGCAAAAGAACACAAAATGGATATCGTTCTTTCAAATTCATTTGGATTTGGCGGAACAAACGCAAGTTTAGTCTTTAAAAAGGTTTAAACGAAATTAATGATTAAAAAAATCTTAAAACAACACCGTATTCCTGTGTGGAAAATGGCCGTACTGTTTGGCACGGTGTTGTTTTGTTTAATCTTTATCCATTCTACACTGGAAAAATCGAAAGTAATTTCAATTGAACCAGGTGAAACACTTTCTGATATCGCTGCTAAATTAGAACAAGAAGATATTATTTATTCAAAAAACCTCTTCAAAACGCTTACATACGCCACAGGCACGCAAAACCAACTAAAGAGTGGTGAATACTTCTTTCCAGTTTATTCGTCTCTCTGGAGCGTTAAAAACATCCTTGTCAGTGGAAAAACAATCTCATATCGTATCACAATCCCAGAAGGATTAACTGTAAAGCAAATTACAGAGATTTTGGAACAAGATGATCGCCTCACCGGTGAAATCACAGAAAGCATGAAAGATGGCTATTTATTGCCAGATACATATTTCTTTACAAAAGGAACATCAAAAAACGCAATCATTGTACAAATGAAAAACGCAATGGATAAAGTACTTGATGAAGAATGGGAATATCGTGCAAACTACCTTCCACTTAAAAACAAAAATGAAGCCCTTGCATTAGCTTCAATTATCGAAAAAGAAACATCAATCGCAGGTGAACGTGCAATCGTATCATCTGTATTCGTAAATCGTTTAAAAAAAGGCATGCGCCTACAAACAGACCCAACCGTAGTATATGCAATCACAAACGGCTATGGTCATATGCGTGGAAAACGTCTTTTACGTAAACATTTAAAGGTAAACAGCTCTTATAACACATACCGTAACAAAGGTTTACCACCTGCACCAATTGCAAATCCAGGTCGCGCAGCAATTTATGCCGCCCTACACCCTGCACAAACAAAATATCTCTACTTTGTAGCAGACGGAACCGGTGGACACGTCTTTGCTCAGACATATGATCAACATAACAAAAATCGTGTCGAATGGCAAAAAATCCGTAAGGAAATAGATAAAGAAAATAAAAGCGGTGGTGGAAATACAACAAAAACAAGTATGACCCCGGCTTTTAAGAACACCTTCCATAATCACGAAGATGTTATATTTGCCCGAAAATACCACGCAATGCATTAATAAAAAGGTCGCTAAAAGCGATCTTTTTTTTATTATTTCCTAAAACTTGACGAATTAAAAAGACCTGATATACTGCCAGTATAAAAAGATTATTATTAAATTAATACATATTACACAATGATGAAAAAAATTATTTTAACCGGATTGATTGCATTAACCATTCAAATGGTACATGCACAAAAAATTGAAGTAAAAGAAAATTTAACAGGAACTGTGGTAACGGGAAAGATTAATGGATTAACATTAAACACTGCCCCATTTACAATCAAATTCGATGAAGATGGAGCAGTTGTAATGACTATAAGTTTAAAAGACTTTGAACTAAAAAAAGAAGACTTTGAATTAAATAGTTATAAATTCAAAATAACTGTTAAAAAAGAAAACGGGCAAACCCGAAAAATCATGGCTGATGCAGCACATGTAAATTACAGTAAGGCAGTTAAGGATATTATTATATATCCAGAACAACTCGGTTCATTTTACACAAAAAAATAACAGAAAGCAGAGGAACTAAACACTCCTCTGCTTTTTTTATTTTAATTGACAGAATCAGGAAAGAACCGTATAAAAAAAGAAATTTTTAATTATTAAAACTACCTAACTCCAAAAAATGAAATATATTGTATTATGTGCATTAATATTAATAACCGTCAGAACGGTTAGTGCACAACACGTAAAACTTTCCCAAGCCGAAAGAGATTCAATTCGAAATGAAATGATAAATCAAGACTCTATTGAAGCAGTCAGAGTGGTCATGTCTGGATATATTGATGAAATCCATTTTACAAAAGAAGATTTCATAGATGGAAATCTTCGTAAGAAAGAAGAATTTCAACCTGATTATTTCAGAGGTGCGGGATTTGAGTTATTATGGGTAAAAAGAGGAATTTGGACAGAAGAACTCCACATCCTAGTAAAAAACGCCGAACTTAACACAAAAACATCAACCAGTTTTCACGAAATCAAAATAACAGATGACAATAGCCAAAAAAGAATACTAACAACACAACTTGTCAGCGTTAAAAGTGAAAAGAAAAAGATTATAGTAAAAGCTATAAATCAACAATTTCCAATCAGAGAAACTAAATAAAAAAAGCCCATCAGGGCTTTTTTTTAATATTGGAAATCTTCTCCAAGATAAACTTTTTTAACAGCTTCATTTTTCACAATATCCTTAGCCGATCCATGCGCCAAAATAACTCCATCATGCAACACATAAGCACGATCAGTGATTTCCAAAGTTTCTCGCACATTATGATCTGTAATAATTACACCAAGACCACGTTCTTTCAAGTGACGCACCAATACACGAATATCATTCACAGCAATTGGATCAACCCCAGCAAAAGGCTCATCTAATAGAATAAATTTAGGATTAGTCGCAAGGGCACGTGCAATTTCACAACGACGACGCTCTCCCCCTGACAAAGCTACTGTTAAAGAATCTTTTAAATGATCAATTGAAAATTCAGCCATTAATTCTTCGCAACGACGCATACGTTTATGTGGAGCTGGTTCAGACACTTCTAAAATAGCCATAATATTTTCTTGAACAGTCAGTGAACGGAAAACAGATGCTTCCTGAGGCAAATACCCAATACCCATTTTCGCACGACGGTAAAATGGTAATGAAGTAATATCATAATCATCCAATAAAATTTTACCACCATCTGGAATAATCAAACCTGTCACTGTATAAAAAGATGTTGTCTTACCTGCTCCATTCGGCCCAAGTAACCCAACAACTTCTCCTTGACGAACTTCCATAGAAATATCACGCAAAACAGGACGTTTTTTATAACTTTTCTTAATATTCATCACACGAAGAATTGATTCTCCCAAGTGCTCTACTTTTTTCTTAACTGTCATTACTATTCCGATACGTTAAATTTACCTTGAACTTTACCTTGGCCTTCTGCCGCATGTAAACGAGTTGTCCCTGTCTTCATATTATAATGCAAAAGCCCACCAGTCAAGGAAACCTCTTTTCCTTTAACTAAACGAACAGCACCTTCTATCTTCGCAAATCCAGAAACCGGATCATACACAGCACGTTTTCCACTTAATTCTTCGGTATCTGTTTTCAATTTAATACCACCTTCTGAAACAACTTGTTTCAAAGCCATTTTATTTCCTTCATTAAAATAAGCAATTAAACGAGGTGACGTAATCACACGTTCTTCATGTTTCAAAGAAGCATTAGTTGCAACAGCTTGATGGGTTTTATCATTATAAACAATCTGATCTTTAGAAGATAAAACAGTCCCTGTATGATATAAACGTGTAATAGGCGCGCCTTGAAGTGTCATTTTACCACTATCTAAATCATAAACCAAACGATCTGTTTCAATTTTTTGATCTGTCGAAGAAACACGTACATTTCCTTCTGCAACCAAACGATAAATTTGCTGATCATTTTTCACTTCACGATAGTGAGCTGTAATTTTATCAGCAAGAAACGTTAAATCCCCTCGCACAGCTTTCGCTGAATCAAGCGCTGTAATCGTATGCTTTAATTGATTGAGTTCCAATCCAGCTTCAGCAGATAACAAAACGGTTTCCGATGCCGTGCTCGCAAATGAAACAAATAATCCTAATACAAAAATAAATATAAAACGCATATCTTCTGCCTCTACTTTAAAAGCCCCTCAGCCATCACTGCCTGAATTTTACCGGTAAATAATAATGTATGATCTTGATCCAAAGAGAAACCTTCTGCTTCAATTTTACCAAATGGACTATGCACCACGACCTTTTCACGACTGTTTGCAGTATACGTACGGAAATAAATATCCACACGTTCACCTTCCAACTGATAACCATCTGCTGTCACAATCATTACATTATCAAGTAACGTTAAACGACGTTCCATCTTATAATAACGCCCTTTCGCAGCATAAAAACCACCCCAACGTTCATTACCAAATGAAATTTCACCTTCAATTTTATCCAATAAAACATAATCATCATCTGTATCACGTTCCACAGCCTTTTTAATTTCAATTGAAAAAGGTTTTCCTGTTTTATCAGATCCAAAAAACTTTGCCCCTTGAATTTTAAAAAGAGATGGGTTTTTAACATTCACTTTTGGAATATCAAGAGAAATAGTTTCACTATCAAAACTAAGTTGAGGCAACACTAACAAAAAGACTATCAACAGTCCCGCCGCCCCAATCATAGACAACTTCATCCAATAAACAAATTGTGAATACGATGAATCAGACATATATTATCCGTTTGTTAAAATTTCATGTAAATACAAAATACCTTGTGGTTTATTCGCAGTATTTACAATCGCACAATAATCTGATTTTGCTTCTAACATTTTTTGATGAATTTCATGAATCGGTGCAGTATCTGCAAAAATCAATACATCTTCCATAATCACTTTAATTGCTTTATCAGCTTCCGCACGTACAAAATTAATTGGATTTACAATCCCTGAAATAACGCCTTTCGCATTCAATACAACAATTGGCGCAGGATCTTTAAAATACAAAGTAGATACTTTTTCAACAGTATCAGATTCTTTTACTTTGATAAATTTATTTTTCTTATTCAACAATGTTTTTGCAAATACAAGGGAACTTCCCAATTTACCACCTGGATGCCAGAATTTATATAAATCTTTTGTTAAACCAAGACGTTCTGCCATCACAACACCCAATGCATCACCCAATGCAAGAGTCATCGTTGTTGATGTTGTCGGAGCTTTTCCAATTGGACAAACTTCAGGAACATCAGGCATTTCAAGAACAACCTGAGATTTTTTCGCCATAGTACTCTTCGCTTGACGAGTAATCGCAATCAATTGAATCCCAAAACGATTACAATAATCTAATACATCAAATAATTCTTTTGATTCACCTGAATTAGAAATAACAACCACAACATCTTTTGTTGTAATCATCCCCAAATCACCATGTGAAGCTTCTGATGGATGCACAAAAAATGAAGGCGTTCCCATAGACGCCAGCGTCGCAGCAATCTTACGACCAACATGACCGCTTTTTCCCATACCAACAACGATTACGCGACCTTTTTTAGCTGTTGCTTCAAATAAATGAAGTGTTTTAATAAATGCAGCTCCAAAATTTTTATTTTCTGTTAAAGCATCTGCCATTTTACGCAGAGCATGAGCTTCTTGATACAAAACTGCTTTTGCAGATTCTAAACGCATTTTTGAACGATCAAGTGACATAAATATTCCTTTTATTTTATTAATAGACGAATGGAGTAAATTATAAGAATCTTCTACGTTTTTGCAAGACATTTCTAATATTTAAACAAGGACTGTAAAATATGATTTAAATATAATCTCCCCTGATCTGTACAGGTAAGAACGTTTCCATCAAAGTTCAACATATTTAATTGAACTTGCTCTTGTACAAAATCTAAATCAATAACATCTTCAAAACGAAGCCCTGTAACTGATAATAACATATTAGACGTAACACCATCGCAACAACGCAGTCCCATCATAAATAATTCAATCGCACGATCAAAAACAGATATCTTTTCACATTCAGGTTCTTGAGTTTCCCATGTATTTACAACATCATTACCCGAACACGCCATCCATTGATCCTTAAACTTCACACGTGAATGAGCCGCTGGACCAATCCCAATATACTGCCCCCCATTCCAATAAACCATATTATGATTCGAACGCATTCCAGGTTTAGCAAAATTAGAAATTTCATAATGTTCATATCCTGCCTCTAATAACACACGATGAGTCATTTGATACATCTCTTCATCAAAAGGATGTGACACACCAATTGGATACTTATTACCAAAAGGTGTCCCCTCTTCGACAGTTAACTGATAAATTGAAAAATGAGGTAAATCCAATGAGACAATCTGTTGCAACTGCTGTTCCCAAGACTGAAGTGTTTGATGAGGCAAAGCATACATGAAATCAGCACTACGATTTGGAAAAAGTTCTGCCGCCCATTCTAAAATCTCACGATTTTGACGCGCATTATGAATACGCCCTAGAAATTCTAAATCAGTATCCCACAAAGACTGTAACCCCATAGATAATCGATTAACCCCGGCTGCTTTATACCCCGCCAGCGTATCATAATCAACCGTTGCAGGATTAACCTCTATGGAAACCTCAGCACTATCTTCGATAATAAAAAACTCTTGAACTAAATCTATAACCTGTTTGAGTTGATCAACAGACATTAAACTCGGCGTTCCACCACCAAAAGCAATAGTAGAAAGTGAAACATCCCCCATACGATCTTTAAAAAAAGAAAGATCCCGACGATATCCACGCAACATCTGCTCTATATCAAAAGAAGGAGTACAATAACTCACAAAATCACAATAAGGACACTTATTGCGACAATATGGAAAATGAATATATAAACTAACCGGTTGTTTCATACATTGCTTATACGTCTGAAAACCAAACAAGTCAACAAATCCCTTGCATCTAACAGAGAATATCCTTAAAATAACAAACAATAAAATAAAAGGAATTCAAATATGCTGTTAAAGCTACCACCAATTTTATCAAAGTATCTTGCTGCAAGTTTTTTTAAAACATTCTTAATGTTATCAGGAAGTTTTATGGGAATTGTATTTATCGGCACGTTCCTAGAAAAATTTAAAACATATACAAGCGTAGGTATCTGGAAGGGATTAGGATTAATCATGATGGAACTTCCTGAATTCATTCATCCAATCATTCCTTTATGTATCGTAATTGCAACCATGATGACAATTTGGAAATTCACACGTTCATCAGAACTCGTTATCATCCGTTCAACAGGATTATCAGTATGGAAATTTATGGCACCACTAATGATCGTGACATTCTTAATTGGATGCTTTGATGTAATGGTGATTAACCCAGCATCAATCGCCCTCAACAAACAACAAGAGGTGCTCAACTATCGCTATGGTCTATCAACATCATCACCATTTTCACTTTCTGAAAAAGGGTTTTGGTTAAAAGAGAAAACAGATAATGAAGATTACGTGATCATTTACGCCGAAAATGTAAAACAAAAAGAAAATAAACTATTTTTACAAAACCCAATCATTTATTTTCTAGACGATAATCACCAATTCGAAAAGCGTATTGAAAGTACAAATGGACAATTGTATGAACATACATTCCATTTTAAAAATGCAACGGAAATTATCCCAGGTGAAAAAATAAAAGAAATGGATATGTTTGAATTAAACACATCTTTATCTTTGGATAAAATCCATGAAACACTCTCATCATCAGATCAACACTCTTTTTGGGAATTACCTGCACTTATTCACTTTTTCAATAAAACAGGTTTTTCAACACGTCGTATCTGGGAACAATTCATGAACCTCTTAATCTTTCCATTTTTTGCAATGGTATTTGTATTAATGGGCGGAGCTTTTTCACTTACAACACAACCACGTTCAGCCAAATTCTTTTTCCGAATTGCATCGGGAACTGGCGCTGGATTTGTAATCTATTTTGCAGATCATATCGTACGTGCCATGGCATCTTCAGGAAGTATGCCTGTACTTCTAGGGGTATTAACAATTCCACTCTTAGTCACATTTATAGGTACAGCATTTCTATTACACCTTGAAGATGGCTAATTAAATCTTGATACATTGAATAAAAGAATGTATAAATAACCTTGAGATGAAAATAAGGACTTTAATTTTAAATATTATCACAATATTTACAATGGGATCAGCACATGCTGAACTCCCAAAGGATAAGTTATACTATACAGTCATGCCAAACATGGCATTCTTAGCTCACATCGAAAAATCAAGCGATAATGGCTACATGAATTTACAAGGTGTGTTACCAAAATTAATCGAAGATATCGCAGATGAATTAAACCTCAATGCACAACCAATTCCTCTTCGAACACCATACGAAGCACTAACAACAGCCGAACGTGGTGGCTCAGAAGAAATTAATACAATTGATATGATTGCAGGAGTTTATTACAACGAACGCACTGCAAAGTATATGACATACATTCATCCAGCAATTTTCAAAGATCCAATTTTAACATTGTTTCCACAAAATATAAAAGAAACCATCAAACGCCCAACAGATTTTCAAAAACTAGAACAAAAACAATTGAAAGGCGTAACAATCAAAGGCATTCGCCTTGGAAACTGGTTTGAAGACATCAAAAAAGATAAAACCGGAAATTGGGACAAACTTGTATACCAAAAACAAGAAAAAGAAGCTCAACCACTCACGGTAGAAACAGTAGACACAATCGATGACGCAATGATCAAAGTAATGAACGGAACCCATTATTTTGTGGGAAGTTACTTAATGCTAAATGACTTTTTAAAACGTCACCCAAGTGCAATCGGACAAATTCAAGGCGGATATATTTATGTAGATAATGAACCCGTTATCCATTCAATTTTCTTAGCAATCAATAACGATTTCTTGGATATTTTTGAATCATTAGATGCTGCACATAAAATCCAAAAGAAAATCGAACAAATGAAAAAAAGTGGTGAATTAGAACAACGTATCCTCGAACATCGCACCATTTTCAGAAACTAAATGTAACATAATGTAACATTTAAAGATTCGTAATATTTACCTCTATCTTATAAAATAACGTGGAAAGACAAATAAAAAGAGGTTTAATATGTCTGAAGCACAATCAATTAATACATTTGCTGAACAACGTAATATTCACCCAACCGCAAAAATCCACCCAACATCAATCGTTGAAACAGGTGCAAAAATTGCTGCCGGCGTTGAAATCGGACCGTATTGCACAATCAGCAAAAACGTAGAACTAGCAGAAAATGTAAAACTAGTCTCACACGTGGTTGTGGATGGCGACACATATATCGGCGAAGGCACTCAAGTATTCCCATTCGCAACGATCGGTCTCATTTCTCAAGACATGAAATTCTTCCGTTCAAATGAAGTAACGGGAACACGCATTGGTAAAAATAACATTATCCGTGAACATGTAACTATTCACGCTGGAACACCTGCATCAAGCGCAACAGTAATTGGCGACAATAATTTGTTTATGGTGGGTGTACACGTTGCACACGATTGCCAAGTTGGAAATAATATCTATATCGCAAATAACACACCACTCGCAGGCGAAGTAGTCGTAGAAGACTTTGCAATCATCGGCGGAAACTCAGCAGTACTACAATTCGTACATATCGGACGTAATGCAATGGTTGGTGGAATGACAGCTGTATCACAAGACGTATTACCTTACTCATTGGTATCAGGCGCACGCCCAGCAACATGGGAAGGCTTAAATCTTGTTGGATTAAAACGTAAAGGCTTTAACCTAGACGAAATCAAAACAATCCAAAAAGCATATAACATGCTATTTGATGAAAGCCACGGAACATATAAAGAACGTATTGAACAAATCAAAACTGAATTTGGACATTCAAAACAAGTCCAAGAATTATTAACATTCATTGATACAGGTTCAAAACATGGCTTTATCAAACCAGCAAAAAAATAAAATGCAAAAAATTGGAATAATCGCAGGCAATGGAATATTGCCTGGATTACTCAAAAAAAAGCTATCTCAGAAAAAAATCCCACACACAGTAATTGGTATCGAAGGATTCGCTGATCCAAAAATCACAGATAAAACAATTGCAACCGGACAAATTGGAACAGCACTTAAATACTTTAAAAAAGAAAAAGTAACAGACGTTATTTTAATTGGTGGGGTCAAACGTCAAAGCTTATCTGAATTAAAATTAGACTTTACCGGCTGGTGGTTTATACTTAAAAATGCCCACAAAATGAAAGGCGATAACGCCGCCCTCACTTTGTTACGTGAAGAAATCGAAAAACACGGATTTAATGTAAAAGGAATTGATGATATGATGCCTGAATTACTTGCTGAAAAAAAAGTTTACACAACACGCAAAGCCTGTGCCACAAACCTCCGCACAATCAAATACGGATTTAAATTGGCAAAACAATTAGGATCAGCAGACATCGGACAATCAATCGTAGTACAAGAAGGTCTTTGCCTCGGCGTGGAAGCAATCGAAGGAACAGATGCACTTATTAAACGTTGTGGAGAATTAAAACGTAAAGGTCGTGGCCCAATCTTAGTAAAAGTAAAAAAAGATAATCAAGACCGCCGCCTTGACCTCCCAACAATTGGCGTGGATACAGTCATCAATGCAAAAGAAGCTGGTTTTTCAGGAATAGCTGTCGAAGCCGGTAACGTAATGTTATCAGACGCAAAAAAGATCATCGAAAAAGCAAATGAATTGAAAATTTTCGTAATGGGAATTTAACTTGTTTTTAAGTGATTCGTTTAGTACAATATCTACATGGAAAAAAATAAAAAAATCTTTATGATCGCAGGCGAAGCATCCGGTGATATACTCGGGGCACGCATCATAAAACACTTACCAAATTCAATCAAAGTAATGGGATTAGGCGGACCTGAAATGAAAAAAGAAGGTCAAAAACAAATTGCAGATAATAAATGCCTTTCTGTCATGGGAATCCTTGAAATCATCCCTAATCTTTTTAAAATTTTACGTTTGCGCAAACAAACATTAAACATAATCAAAAAAGAACAACCTAATGCAATCGTAACAATTGATTCCCCAGGCTTTAATAATGACATTGCAAAAAAATTAAAAAAATCAGGTTACACAGGAAAATTAATCCACGTAGTTGCACCTCAAGTATGGGCATGGAAAGAACACCGTGCTGAAAAAATTGCACAAATATTTGACCACCTACTCTGCTTATTTGATTTCGAACCAAAATACTTTGAACGCTACGGATTAAAATGCACGGTGATTGGACATCCAATTATTGAAAACGGCGCTGATAAAGGTAAGAAAAAAGAATTTGAAACAAAGGGTAAACGCATCATCACATTACTCCCTGGATCACGCATCAGTGAAGTAAAACGCACCCTACCGATTATGATCCAATCCATGAACGCCCTAAATAAAAAATTCAATGATCTAAAATTCATTTTACCAACAGTACCGGCAACATATGAATTCATCAAAAAAAATACACCAAAAGAAATTAAAATCATCAAAGCTGATGCCAAAACGCGTTATAACCTGTTCGCAGCATCCAACGCAGCTATTGCAACATCAGGAACTGTATCATTGGAATTAGGCCTCGCAAAAGTCCCACATTCAATCTGCTATAAATTTGCACCATTAACCTATGCCATATTAAAACGCGTAGCCAAAACAAAATATGCAAACATTTTTAATATCTTAGCAGATAAAGAATTAATCCCAGAACTCATCCAAGAAAAATGTAATGCAGAAATAATTACACAACTCACAACTGAAATGTTAAAAAATCCAGAACCTTGGATAAAAAAAATTGAAACTGGAATTATAAAATTAAAAGCGGGTACAAATAGCCCATCAAAAAAAGCAGCTCAAACAATTGTAAAGGAGATTTAAGCATGTGGACATTACCAAACATTTTAACATACCTACGTATCATTCTCATTTTCCCAATGATCTTTTGCATGTTACAATTTGATCACTTCTGGGCAACACTTGTTGCAACAGGCATTTATGCATTTGCAACGATCACAGACTGGTTCGACGGATTTTTGGCACGTAAATATAATATGGGATCAGACCTCGGCCGAGCATTGGATCCAATCGCAGATAAATTAATCGTAATGGCGGCACTTGTCGTATTATCGTATTCAAAATTTTCACACTGGGAAGTATGGGCAACATTCTTGATCCTATTCCGTGAAATTTTGGTATCTGGATTTCGTGAATCACTTGCTGACTATAACATCAAAATGCCAGTATCTTATATCGCAAAAGTTAAAACAACAGTACAAATGTTTGCAATCGGTGGACTAATCCTATTTAACACATTTTCACCTTGGTATACTGTGGCACAAGCATTGTTATGGGTGGCAACAATCCTAACTCTTTACACAGGATTTCAATATACTAAAATTGCATTAACAACAATCAACAAAGGAACAAAATAATGCCAAAAGAAACAAATACAAATATTCAAAAAACATACATACAAGCAATTGCTCTTGTGTTAATCGCATTCTTTATCTTTGAACCTTTCAAATCAGAAATGAAAAATGTAAATCAAAATTCATCCATCCAAACATCTGGCTCTTGCCAAATGGAAATGACATCAGATACAGCATCCGTCATTTTTACAATCAAAAATGATAGTAAAAAATTACAAACAGCTGTAAATAAAACACAAGAAAGCTACACAAAATTAGTAGATGCTTTAATAAAAAATGGATTTAAAGAAACTGAATTATCAACAATTGGATATGATGTAGAAGAACAAAAATACTGGGATTCAAAAGTACGTAAATCAGTACTTGAAAACTACACAGCTAAAATGAGCATCAAACTCACAACAACAGATATCAAAAACATTGAAACAGCAATGCAAATTTCAACTGAATTTAACGATATCTTAGCAGGTGATTTTTCAACATCATTATCAGACACAGCATATAAAAAAGCATACGAAAGCTGCCTCGAAACTGCGGCACAAAATGCACGTGACAAAGCTGAAAAAATCGCAAATGGTTCAGGAAGAAGCCTTGGAAAACCAATATCACTACGTGAAACAAAAAATAACATTGAATTCCGTGATAATATATTAACAGCACGTTCAATGATGGCAAAAATGGAAATGGCACCTCAAATCATGAAATCAAATACAAAAATCAATGTGGAAATAACCGCCTCATTTGAAGTTAAATAAAAAAAGCCTCCAACCGGAGGCTTTTTTTATTTAAATAATGCTATAATTGAAATTACAATTGCAAAATAAGAAATTCTACGTGTCCATTTATTTTCTTTAATTTCTCGTTGACTTAAAATAATCTGTGCACATTCTTTTTTCTCCGAAGAATATCGAGAAGAAATTGTAATTTCTTTTAATTCTTCATCTGATTTTTTTAAATATTGATTATATAAACTTTTATTATACATAAAAAACTCCTTATGTAATTTTAGAAGAATTTTAATCCAAGGTGCGGTGACTTAATTTTTATTTTTTGTGAGTGTATTAAACATACATGATCGAAAAATAATAAATTAAAAATTACCGTGATTTGGATTAAAAGAACCTAAAATTTAGGAAGTGGCATACCAGCTGTCGCTGCCCCCATCATCTTTTCACCTAATGCTTCTACTTTTTCAAATGCATCATTTGCCGCTGCAATAATCAAATCTTGTAACATATCTTTATCATCCATTGCATCATCAGAAATTTGAATATCTTTGATAATCTTTTTACCAGTCATAATAATTGTCACTGCCCCACCAGACGCTGTCCCAGTTACTTCTTCACGTTCCAATTGAGCTTGTGCCTCTGAAACTTTTGCTTGCATTGCTTGTGCTTTTTTAAGTAATCCAGCCATATCCATTGTTATTGTCCTTTTTCTCTATACTTAGTTATCTGATACCATATCAACTGATGCACCAAACAAAGCAGCAGCTTCTTTCACAGCATCATCTTGTTCAATTTTTTCCATACGTTCAGTACTGATCGTTTGTGTTTCACGATTTTCTGTGATCGAAATATCCCATGAAATTTTTGTATGATATTCTAAGAAATCTTTAATTTCTTTTACAATACCCATTTTTTCAGGAGCCAATACCAAATGCAATTTACCAGATGAGATTTCAGTTACTTTCACCGCACGTTCCAAATTATCACGCAACATCACTTCTTTCTTTTCAGCTAACAAAGAAAGAAGATCAGATAAACTTTCCACAACTGGAATAACTTCTTCTTCAACAGGTACAGTCGATGCCGCAGTATAAATCATAACTGGTTCTTGCACAATCATCCCAACGGGTGTAGCAGCTGCCCCAACATTTTTAGGTTGAGCCGCTAATGCATCTGTCATTTTTTGAGAATCTTTCAATAAATCTTCTGGAAATGGATGAGATGAAAGATAAGACAAACGAACCAAAATCATTTGTAATGCTTGGAAAGCATTCATTGCATTTTTCAACTCTGCAATTCCTTTTAAAATCATTTGCCATAAACGTGCAAGGGCTGGTAATGATAATTGTTCTGCCAATGCTTTTAACTTAACCTTATCAGTTGCTGAAACAGGCATAGCCTCTGCACTTTCAGGTGAAATTTTCACACGCATTACCCAGTAATTTAAATCCAATAAATCATTCAAAATATGATCACATGACGCACCCAAATGATATTGTTTTTCAGTGAGTGATAAAGAAGATACTGCATCCCCTTTACATAATGCTTCAAATAACTCAAAGATCATTGAACGATCTGAAAGACCAAGCATCTCAGATACTTTATCTGTTGAAAGCTTCCCAGATGATAATGCAATCGCTTGATCCAATAATGATAAACCATCACGCACAGATCCATCCGCCGCATGAGCAATTAAACGAATAGCATCTTCTTCAAATTCCACACCCTCAGAAGTTGTAATCGCACTATAATGTTTTTCTAAATCAGCAACATCCACACGTGGTAAATCAAAACGCTGACAACGTGATAAAATAGTAATCGGCACTTTGCGAATTTCAGTTGTCGCAAAAATAAACACAACATGAGCAGGTGGTTCTTCCAATGTTTTCAAAAGAGCATTAAAAGCCCCCTTTGATAACATATGAACTTCGTCAATGATATAGATTTTATAACGACCTGATGTTGGACGATATGCCACACTGTCATTAATTTCACGGATATTATCCACCCCAGTATGAGACGCAGCATCCATTTCAAGTACATCAACATGACGAGATTCTGCGATCGCACGACAATTTTCACACACACCACATGGATGCGCTGTTGCCTCTGTCAAATCACCGTTTTCACCTAAACAATTCAAAGCTTTTGCCAAAATACGTGCGGTTGAAGTTTTACCAACTCCACGTACCCCAGTCAAAACATACCCATGCGCCAAACGTTTTGATTCAATGGCATTCGTTAATGTTTGAACCAATACGTCTTGTCCAATTAAATCTTTAAAAGTTTGTGAACGATATTTACGTGCTAATACTTGATAATGTTCCGCCATACTATTTCTGCCTTTCTTTTTTAATTAAAAAAAGTATAAAACTTGATCAGTCAAAACACAAGAACAAAGTAATAAAAAAAGCCTCAAAAAGAGGCTTTCAATTTATAATTATAATTTATCAAAAATATGCTGAGCAACGTACGGTAATTCTGGGTTACGAGCCCCCATCACAAGAATAACATCACCTGGTTTTGCAATCTCTGCAATATAATTTTCAAAATCTTCTGGATGAGTTGAAAATTCAGCTTTTAAACCACATGAATGTAAATGAGTGACAATATCTTCAGCAGTAGATTCAGGATTATTCAACGTATGACGACGAAACGATTGTGCAATAAACGTAATATCATCTTGAGTCATAACATCAGCAAAACATTCTTTATATTCTTCAGTTAAAAAAGAAGCAGCGGTATGAGGTTGAAAAACAGCCAAAACACGCTTTGCATATGGACGAACAGATTTAATAACAGACGAAATTTTATCTTTATTATGCGCAAAATCATTCACAACATAAATATCATTTTTTTGCCCAATAACATCAAAACGCATCTTAGGAGTTTGAAAACCTTTCATCGCATTTGAAATAGATTCTAATGAATACCCAAGTGTATAACAAATCGCAATCGCAACCATCGCATTACTTAAATTATGCACGCCTGGTAAATTTAATGTAAAAGAAACACCATTCACAACAAAATCAATTTTTGAAAAAGAATACGTAACATCTGTTGGTACATAATCAGCATCCAGATCAACACTATATGTAATCACTCGAGAACAATTGGATAAATCCATTTTTGCAAGTTCAGGACAATCTTTATTTAAAAACCCCACTTCTGCTCGTTCTAAAAAACGTTGAAAATAAGGACGCATTTCTTCAATTGGATAATGATCATATGTTAAATTATGAGCCACAGCATAATAAGGATTAATCAAATAAATAAGATCATCATCTTTACCACTTTCATCTGTTTCAACTACAACTGTATCCGATCCACCAATATGAAGATGAGAATCATAATTACGCATTGTAGACCCACAAAAAATAGTCGGATCCACACCTAATTGATCTAATAAATAACCAACCAATGAAACGGTTGTTGTTTTTCCAGAAGTTCCAGCAATACAAATATTCTTCTTATCTTTCAATAAATCTGACAACAAATAACGATGAAGAATCTGAGATACATTTAATCGATCCGCAGCCGCACGATCCCCGGTATCAGGATCCACCACACGTGTATAAATCAACGCATCAATATCAGATGTCACTCCACTCCCATCTTGAGGATACAATTTAACACCATGATCTTCTAAACGTTGTTTAATATCTGCACTTTGTCCTAAATCAAAAAAACGATCAGAACCTGAAACTTGATGACCTAAATGACGTAAATAAAGTGCCAAAGCATTCATCGCACTCCCAGCAATTCCTGTAAAAAAATAATGTGCCATAATCCTTCCCCTCTTCTAATAATTAATTACATTGCACGTTGTAATAAAACACTTTCTTCCATTTGACGGAAAAACTTATTTTTAAATTCTTGCTCCGCATGTTCAATCAAGTGTTTAGGATCATTGTGTAAAACATTATTAAAATAAATTTTACTTTTATAATGATCTGGTAAATTTACCAATTGATCAGCCTCACAAAGATAACCCATATTTTTTAAATCTAAAACACTTGGTTTATCAGAATAAACACCATGATATTCCAAAGATTCTGAAAGATTAATGATACGTTCCCATGGAAAATTAATACCTGGATCATTTTTACGTCCCAAAGAAATCTCACTATGCCCAATAACATTATGTTCATAAATGGGATGTTCTGAAGAAATTTTATCAACCAAAAACGCTAAACTATCAATCTGAGGAGCTGGATAATCTGGAAAATCTTCTTTATCAAGAGGATTAACTAATTCAATACCAATAGATGATGAATTCAAATCCAAAGGTTTTGAACTATTTCCCCAAAACGAAAGACCGGCATGAAATGCACGATAATCTTCATCAACAATTTTATAAATTTTTCCACAAACATCAATCAAGTAATGAGCACTTGCTTCGCGAGCACCATTAAAATACTTTAATGTAGTATTGAAATCAGATCGGGTACCATGAATAATAAGGGTATCGATAACAGAATCATCAGGACGTTCACTATAAGTTTGACCCAACAAATCCGTAGAAAGTTGATACTTATAATTAACTTCCATCCCTCTTTAACCTTTCCTTAAAAACTATGAATTCGGAGCAATTGTAAGTGAAAGCTGACGCCCTTCCATTGAAGGTTCTTTTTCCACTTTAAATGTTTCCCCTAAATCATCTTTAAAACGTTGCAACTGTTCAAAACCTTGTTGACGATGAGCCATTTCACGACCTTTAAAACGGATCGTTAATTTAACTTTATCACCTTTTTCTAAGAATTTTTGAGCTTGTTTCAACTTAGTATTATATGCATCTTGTTCAGTCACAGGGCGAAGCTTAATTTCCTTCACCTTTACAACTTTTTGATTTTTCTTAACTTCACTTTGCTTTTTTTGACGTTCGTATTTCCATTTTCCATAATCCATAATTTTACACACAGGTGTATCATCACTTGGATTAATTTCCAATAAATCCAATCCAGCCATTTGGGCTTTTGACAATGCATGTGAAAGGGTTACAACCCCCACATTTTCACCGTTTTCATCAATTAAACGAACTTGATCAGCTTTGATCTCAGTATTACAACGAAGAAGACCTTCTTCTTTCTTTTGGAATGGACGACGTGGTTGCATGTAGTATTCTTTACTCTTGTTAAGTGTTATAAGTACTGCCCATTATAAACACTTCTTATAAAAAGTCCAGCTTTTTCGAAAGGACAATAAAATTTGACAAAACAGAAAAAACATTCTAAAAACATCAACATAAATATAAAAATCAATTTATTAATTAAAACCTACTATTATGCACAGAAATCAACTATTTTGGGACAGCAATGACGGTGAAAGAATTCCAAGAGAACAATGTCTTTGTTTTGGTGGTAAAATTTGGCTCGAAATAAGCAAAGACGAAAATGGAAATCTAACTGAATTCCAATTTGTAAAAGCCCACAAAAAGAAAAGCAAAGAAAATATTGGACTCTTTTATGAAAAAGGAATCTTAGTATTTAGAAGTTGTTGCCCCGATAACCCTGAAAGTTTCACCTTATTTAATCAATGGAAAAATGAAGGAAATCGGGAATATGATGAATTAAGTCCTGATGAACAAGCTTTATTCTGTACTCTCGAAGAAATGTACTCCGAAGACGACAAAAACTCATATGAGTTGGAAAAATGGTTAGAAAAAGTAATTAAAAAACTAACCGAAAAAATGGATGTTCTAAAATTTGATAAATGGGTTGAAAAAACGAACAAATTTATCGAAAAACATTTTTTCAATAC
>QKJL01000025.1 GCA_003250835.1 Alphaproteobacteria bacterium | reverse complement strand
ACTATAATTTGAAGATGTTCCTGATGAGCGAGTTCGTCCTGTTGATCCAGATGATGCGCGACTTGATGAGTACCCAGCATCCATTGATTGACCTGAACGTCCACTATAGTTTGAAGATGTTCCTGATGAGCGAGTTCGTCCTGTTGATCCAGATGATGCGCGACTTGATGAGTACCCAGCATCCATTGATTGACCTGAACGTCCACTTCGTCCAGAAGATGCACGAGCTGATGAACGTGATGATGAACGTGTTGAGCGTCCTTCTCCTGATGTTGCACGACTTGATGAGTACCCAGCATCCATTGATTGACCTGAACGTCCACTTCGTCCAGAAGATGCACGAGCTGATGAACGTGTTGATGAACGTGATGATGAACGTGTTGAGCGTCCTTCTCCTGATGTTGCACGGCTTGAGTATTCTGCATCCATTGCCTGACCTGAACGCCCACTGCGTCCAGAAGATGTACGAGCTGATGAACGTGATGATGAACGCGTTGAGCGTCCTTCTCCTGATGTTGTACGGCTTGAGTATTCAGTATCCATTGACTGACCTGAACGTCCACTTCGTCCAGAAGATGCACGACTACCTGATGATCGTGAACCTGAACGTGATGAACGACCTTCTCCATTTGATGAACGGCTTGAGTATTCAGTATCCTGACCTGAACGTCCGCTGCGCCCAGAAGATGTACGACCTGAACGTGATGATGAACGACTGGATGAGCGTGAACTTGAACGTGATGATGAACGTCCGGTTACCTCTGATCCATATGGATTTGAAGAATATCCATAATCATATCCTGATGAATATTGTGCGAAACCCGCTTGATCATATACAATCAAGCAGCCAATCGTTAAGATAGCCAACAGCAATTTAATTCTTTTCATTTTCTCTCCTGTTGAAGTTGTACTCCAAACAATTACTTCTTATTGTATCATAAAATTACCCCCAACACAAAGAAAAACTCTCTTTTTTTTAAAAATAACTTTACTCTTTTGTTTGAAATTGCTACAAAGAAACAAGAGATAAAGATTAGGGGGAGTAATCTTGCGTAGAATCATTCTGTTTTTAATGCTATTTTCCTTTGGATTGCCTGCTGTTGCGCAGGTGTATTGGCCTAAAGATTCTGAGGTTATTGACGGCATGAATTTGTCCATGGTTCAAAGCATGTTTGAAACAGCTTTCCAAGGTCTTCACGAACGTAGTTTGGAGCCAGTATCCCCAGGCGCACTTGTAGAAGAAGCACTTTCTAGTTTCGAACGTTTTTTACCAGGCATTAAAATTAAAGTTGCAGGCAACCGCGTACTCCTTAGTATTCGTGGTAATGTTGTTGGTAATTTTCCATCACCTGAAGATCCAAATGATATGCGTGCTTGGTCACGTTTGATGGCTGTTATCATTTTAAATATTCGTCATCATGATCCTGAGCTTTTATCTGCTCATCCTGAACAATTATATTATCTTGTTTTCACTAAACTTGCTTCTGTGATTGATCCTTATGCAAAATATTTATATCCAAAACAATCAATGGGACGTGCTGGCAGTGCCGCGCTGGCAAATACTAGTATTGGAATTTCATATCGTCGCACAAAAGCTGGATTACAAATTCTTAGCGTGTTTGAACAATCCCCTGCTTTCTTACAAGGCCTTGCTGAAGGTGATGTGATTACACATATTAATAACAAAGATGTTACTAAGATGTTTGATGAAGAAATTGAAACCACTTTCCATGGCCGTACAAATACCATGGTTAGCTTAACATATCGCGATTACATCAATGGTCTTCCAAAGGAAGTAACGCTTCGTCGCACCTCTTTTATCCCATCTGTTATTGATTTGAAAATTTTAAATAACAAGGCGATGATTATTGTTCATAATATGACATTGAATACCAAGACACTTGTGCAAGAAGCAATTATTCATGCTTATAATGAAAATGAAGAATTAGATGGCGTTATCCTTGATTTACGTGGTAATAGCGGTGGGCTTTTATCACAAGGTGTGGAATTAGCAGATATGTTCTTAGATGCTGGTACTATTTGTACAACACGTGGTCGTCATGCTGATGCAAACCAAGTTTACAAAGCGACACCAGGCGATTTACTTAACGGTCGTCCAATGGTTGTTTTGATTGATCAAACCACAGCTTCATCTGCTGAATTATTGGCGATGGCGTTACAAGAAAATGGTCGTGCGGTTATTGTTGGAAGTCCTTCAAAAGGAAAAGGTACTGTTCAAACTTCTGTTACCCTTCCAAATCAAGCGCAACTTATTTTCTCTTGGGCTCGCGTATTTTCAGGTGAAGAACAATTCCTTGATAAACGTGGTGTACTTCCGATTGTTTGTACATCATCTGTTGGGACTTTGAAAGATGCTCAAAAGATGCTTGCAAATATTCAACGTGGTGACTTTAATGTCCCAATTGCAAAGTGGCGCACACTACCTGCAACTCAAATGGATGAAATTGCGAAGATCCGTCAAGCCTGTGCCCCATCGAAACACGATGAAGACTTTATGAGTTTTACAGTCACACTTGCGGAAGCAATCCTTGATGATGAAAAAGCTTATCAAACATTGCTTGAAAAAACACTTGTTGTTCCAGAAGAAGAGCAATAATAAAAAAAAGCTCCTAATTTAGGAGCTTTTCTTTTAAACTTTATTACTTTTAACCACGACGTGCTTTGTAACAATTCCACCATGCTTTTTTCAATTTTGCAGCTTTTTGAGGTGTTACATTTCCACCGTTATTCATTTGCATTGTTACTGTTAATGCTTCTGAACATATAACGCCACATTCAGGTGTCGTTGCTGGACATGTTTTACGGATTTTTTGTAAACTGTTATACACATCAGTTACATCGAAATAATTTGGTTCTTGTACTGCGTGTGCGTTTCCAGCCATTAATACGCCTACTGTAAATAATGCGGCATATAGTTTTTTCATTGAGGTTCTCCTTGCTGATTTTTTTAATTCTTTCCCCATTATATCATTTTTTACAGATATACGCAATAGGCTATTTTTTAACTTGATTGATTGAGGGGGATCCTTTATTATTCGTGATTATGCATATATTTGAAATCTATTCATCTTTTTTAAAGAGTCTACCATTATGGGCTGTTTTATTGCTTTGTTTTTTACCAACTTATACCAGTTGGACAAAACAAGGTCGTTTTACAATACCCTTTTTAATTTTAGGTGGGATCTTTTTTGCAACACTTGAGTTTTTACCCTATACATTTCCAGTTATCCTAGGGATGCATATTTTTACTTATTTCTTTCAACATTACCACATGCCGTCAGCACATTATTTTCAAAAATATTCTTTGATGACTTTTTTCATTTGGCACCCACTTTATGCTGTACTTGCTTATTTATTTTATGGAATTTTCAAAGCAATGCCTACTTCTTGGGCATCTTACCTGGGTGGTCAATTAGGTGAGTTTTTAGGCCGTGTATTGAAAAAACCAACTAAAATTGCTTTACGTAACCTTCAATATGCCTTGCCTGAAGATGCCGATAAACATGAAGAATATGTTCGTGAAATGTGGAATGTATTTGGGCGTACTGTTGCTGAGACACCACACTTAAAACATTTATATCGTCGTCGTTCCAAGTATATTACTTTTAAAGGGACTGAATATATTGACCAACTTAAGGGGAAACCGTTTTGTGTATTTATTGCACATTATACAAGCCCGTCCCTCCCTACTTTTGCTTTTGCGGAACGTAACATGGCAACTGGTGTTATGTATCGTGCACCCAATAATCCTTTAATGGATCCAATGATTAAAGCTTCTTTTTCTGATGCTGTTGCTGATATTACTTTCTTAAATAAAGGACCAGCTGGTATCCGTATGGCAATGAAATTATTGGCACAAGGTAAGGCAGTTAACATTACACCAGATCAATATTATGGTAACGGTGAAAAGCTTTCATTTTTTGGAAAACCAGCGATGACTTCGACTGTGTTACCTAAATTAGCTGCTCATACAGGATGTCCAATTATCCCAATTCAAGTAATCCGTACAAAAGGATTAAAACATACAATTATTTATCACAAACCATTTACAGTTTCTGGTAAAGATGCAGCTGCTCAAACAAAAGCTGCTCAAAAGATTAATGATATTACAGAGGGCTGGGTACGTGAGCATCCTGGTCAATGGTTATGGGCTCACACACGTTGGGGAAAAGGAATCTAACATGAAACGTTTATTAGCACTTTCAATTACTTTATTAATGCTTTCTGCTTGTGGTACAAAAGTGTATCATCGCGGGCAAATTTTTACTGAAGATCAAAAAGCTCAATTACCTAAACTTAAGACGAAGAATCAAGTTATTGGGACTCTTGGAACACCTGGGGCGATGAATGCAGATCGCACTAAATGGATGTACTTAGGGACTGAACAATCACAAACAGCCTTTTTTAAACCAGAAAATGATACATATGACTTTATTGTTTTCAATTTCAAAGGCGATAAAGTTGTTGATATGAATTTTTATGGTGAAGCACGCAAAAATGATATTGCGTTTTCAAAGAAAATTACACCTGTTCCAGGTGAAATTCAGTTGAATGCGTTTCAAGAATTATTTATGAATATTGGTCGATACAGTCCTCTGGGCAGTGGCGATAGTGGCGGACCTTATTAATTCAAAGCCTCCGATTGGAGGCTTTTTTTTAAACTAATTTATTTTCAGTCATAAAATTTAACAGGCTTTCAGTATCAATATGCTCGATATTACCTGCTGAGATATATTCTTTTGCCGTAATCCCCTCTTTAATTTTTCCTTTCACTGCAAACTCATCGTTTTCCACCTCAATAATTTTATTTACTGGTGTTCTATATTTTTTATTTTCTGGAGTGATATTAAATTCATTGTCAGGACGTAAGTTCATTTTACACACTGGCACATTTAATATAATTTCAGCTTCTGTTTTTTTATATTCCAAACATTCCATCAAATAAAAAGCGCCCATCGATGTTGCAATAATTTTATTATATTTCAGATCTAATAAAGGCATTAAATGAGACATATTATATCCGATGATTTTTTCAATTGATAAGTCATCTTTTGCATGGCGAATTGAAAAAAGGCGGAAGCATGTTACTTCCCCCTTTTTAAAATAATTAACCAAGATTTCAGGAGGATTAAAACGCTCTCCTTCGACTTGATCGCCTGTAATATACAGTATTTTTTCAAGCATTATTTCTTTTTCTTTTCAGCCACTGAAACCAAGCCTTTTCCTAACAATCCAAGTAGCAATAAAACAACGTTTTTCATTAACATATAGATAGAACCTAAGACACCAATTAAACCTAAGAAAGTATATACAGTTAAGTCCCAATGACGTATAAATGTCGTTGACATTGCTGTTAATAATTGTGCTTTGATTTTGTTTTCTAATGCTTCGTTATCGAATGAAGTTTTCAATGATACTTTTAATGAATCTTCTTGTTTTTTCACTTCTGTTTTCAAGTCAGATTCTTCTTTTTTCACTTCTGCTTTTACATCTTTTTCAATATCTTTTAAGCTCTTCTTTCCGCTTAATAATCCAGCCAATCCATTTTGCAATGTTTTCTTTGTATTGTCTTCCAAATCACGGCCTGATTGTTTTGCTTCTGCTTTTAATAAATTAGCAGATGATTTTGTATCTGATTTAATTTTTGATACAGCTTTTTTTGCTTCCGCTTCTACTTCATCGACCGCGCCGATTACTACTTTTACCAATTCTGTTTTTGTAATATCCACATATTTATACGCCAATGATTGACCTGCTGTATATGTGATAAAACCTGCTACACCTGCTGCGATTGCATATCCAGCAATATTCCATAATTTTTGTTGTGTCATTTCATGATCTCCTTTTATTTTTTAATTCCTTGAATTACTTGGCCTGCCAACATGTTGATATCAGCAGATCCTTTTGTATATTCAAATTCATCCCCATCTTCGAGATAATCTTCTGAACCCCCAGCCAAAATAGATACATATTTATCGCCTAAGATACCGTCTGTTAAAATAATTGCGGTACTGTCTTCTGGGATTTGAATATCCTTTCTCACTAAGAGATGAATTTCAGCTTGGTAATTTTTATTCAATTTGATTTCAATTACTTTTCCAATTTGCACACCAGATAACAATACTTTGTCACCTTCAAATAAGCCTTCGGCTGTATCCACCATGGCAATCAATTCATTATAATTATCGTGATCTTTGCGTAATTTCATACGATTTAAGTTCACAATTACAACTGCAAGAATGAAGATCGCCACCATTCCTAGTACTGCTCTAAATAAATCATGGCGTTTCATTTGCATTGTCTTATCCTTTTAGGTAATTGATTAAGTATTGTTCTACTTCGTCTTCTTTGATACGGATTTGTTCCATTGTATCACGATCACGTACTGTAATTGTACCATCTTCGAGGGTATCAAAGTCAACAGTAAAGCATAAAGGCGTACCCACTTCGTCATGGCGACGGTATGCTTTTCCAATATTTCCTGAATTTTCAAATAAAATACGACCCAAGCCTAATTTTTGAAGACGTGTTTTCATTGCTTTTGCTTTTTCAACGATTTCTTCATTGTTACGTGCCAACGGGATAACCGCTGCCTTAATTGGGCTAAGGTGTTTTTTCAATTTCAACACTAAACGTGATTTTCCATCACCCAGATCTTCTTCAGTATATGCTTCATTTAAAACAGCAATAATTCCACGGTTTAGACCTGCTGCCACTTCGATTACGAATGGGATATAGCTTTTATTTGTTTGCGGATCCAAGTAATTCAATTTCATATTTGAATCTGTGTTTTTCATTACATTTGCTTGGATGTCAAAATCAGCTTGTGCTTTTGTATGTGATCCTAAATCAAAATCTTGACGATTATGAATTCCTTCCAATTCATCAAATCCATGTGGGAATTTGTATTCAATATCCCCTGCTGCTTTTGCATAATGAGCAAGGTCATTTTCTGGATGAGGTTCAAAGCGCATATTTTCTTCGCTTAATCCTTGTTCTTTCCACCACTCTTTACGTGCTTCTTTCCATTTATCGTACCATTGTTCATCTGTTCCTGGTTCCACGAAAAATTGCATTTCTGCTTGTTCAAATTGACGTGTACGGAATAAGAAATTACGCGGTGTGATTTCATTACGGAATGATTGGTTCATTTGTGCAATTCCAAATGGAATTTTACGAGATGTTGAATCCACCACGTTTTTGTAATTGATAAATGTTCCTTGTGCAGTTTCAGCTGGCAAGTATGCAAATGATGAGCCATCATCCACTGGACCAATATTTGTTTTCATCATCAACATAAACTTACGCGGTTCTGTTAAATCAGTTGATCCACAGTTATCACATTTGCTTTGATCTTTCATTTTATCTTGGCGCATACGTGTGTGACATTTTTTACATTCAACCAATGGATCTGAAAATGTATCTTCGTGACCTGAATATTTCCACACAAGACGGTTGTAAAGCAATGCACATTCGATCCCTTCCACGTCATCGCGTTCGTATACCATTGCGCCCCACCATGCATCACGGAGGTTCTTTTTCAATTCAATTCCAAGTGGACCGAAATCGTAAATTCCTTTTACCCCGCCATAGATTTCAGATCCTTGAAAAATGAATCCACGGCGTTTACATAATGATACGAGATCTTCCATTGATTTAGCTGGCACAACTATACTCCTGTTTTTGTATTTCTTTTAATTTGCTTAGTTTATCGGCTTTGTTTCTGTTTTTCAAGCTTATTTTACGCCACTGGAGCCAAGTCCACCGCCGCGATTATGATCGTCTGTTAAATCTTCTACTGTTTCCAAATTAGTTGGTGTAATTGGTTTTAGACAAGCTTGGGCAATTCGCATGCCACGTTCCAATACAAATGGCATATCGACTGTGCGATTTCCGTCCATATCCACCATTGCACCAGATGATTTTTCAAAGATCACGAACAGTTCGTTTTTATAGCCGACATCGATCGTTCCAATTCCATTTCCCATGATGATCCCGTTTTTTGAAGCCAAGCCACTTCGCGCTCGAATTTGCAATTCATAGCCTAAAGGAATTTCCACGCGAACACCTGTTGGTACGATCATACGATCACCTGTTTGCAGCTCTACACTTTGTTTTGGCATGGCACAATACAGGTCAAAACAGGCATCGTTTGGGTTGGCGAATTTCAATTCTCCCCATTGTTCCATATCATAATGTGACAGGTAATGAATTTTCAAATCGATCATTATTTTATTCCTTTCACCTTATTGTATCCGTATGCGATTAAGCATCCAACCGGCATTGTGATGAGTGGAAGGACGGCTAACTTTTCAGTAAATCCGAATGTAATGACCGCTGCTATCCCAGCCACAATGTTTAAAATCAATGGAATGATTGCGTACCATTTGTTTACTTTTGGGAAAGCAAATCCGATGATTGCGAGTAATCCATTTGCTGCGATCAACATGCCATAGATATATGTTGTGTGCAGTACGCTTTTGATGAAAATTGAAATGATAACTACCGTCAATAAAAAGAGAGGTAATGAACGTTTCACACGACGTGTTAGGATTTCATGGCTTCCCTTATCTTGTTTTTCAAATACCAATTTATTGAAATTCAGCACGCCATTAAACACGAATGTATCGATTGTTGAGAGTAACACAGATAACACAGCAAGTGATGCAATCCAATGAACGTTTGCTGGCAAGATTTGATTGATCCCATCCAAGAACGCCATATCGCCTGCTAAGTCTGGGTAAATTAATTTTAATTTAAATACAGCGCCCGCCAAACACACGTAACAAAATCCCCACATCAAGAATGTAATCCAGAGTGATTTTTTTACTTCATGCACATTTGATGTTGCGTATACACGTTGGTATAAATCTTCTGATCCAAATGAGAATAAAATTCCGATTACTCCCATGAAAAAGGCTACGTACATTGGCATGCTTCCAAACCCATAATCGGCATAGCTTTCGATTGGTTGGGTTGGTGTTAATGTTAAAAATCCGAACAATGCCCCAAAAATAACCAATAAGAAAATGGCTTGGATAATGTCCGTTTTTACCACGGATGCAAAGCCAGAAATTGACAAGTATCCGCCCACGATTGCCGCCATTAAGACCACGCACATTTCATATGTATATCCCGTGAATAATTGCATCATCTTTGCGCCGCCAATCATTGCAACGGATGCGATTAGGACGATGTTGATTAATTGGATTACCGCCACGATATTTTTCGTTTCTTT
>QKJL01000018.1 GCA_003250835.1 Alphaproteobacteria bacterium | reverse complement strand
CGTGAGAAAAATTTTACATTCATAAAATTAATCAAACTGTCGGTTAATTTTCCAGATACAATTGAATCAGCTTCAGCAGATTCTTTTTGATATACATTCCATTTTTTGATGGAGAACATCATGATAATGAATTGAATAATTGTCCAAGCAATCAATGCTCCTCCAAGAAGAGGGTGGATTAAAGAAAAAATAACAATATTTATGATTAAGAACCCAATACTTGGAATAAGTTCCCAAGTAATGAGTGGATAAAAATAATCTAATAAACTTGATTGAATATCACTGATTTTACGTGCAACTGAACCGCTCATATTGTCTGTAAAATAAGTGTAAGAATGTTTATGTGTATAATCAAGTAATTCAAGGTTAATGTTTTTGCGAAGGACTGGCGTCATATGACGATCCAATATATCGCGTAAAACTGTTGAAACCTCAGCAATAACCTCCGCAGCAATCATGGCAAAAAGTAAAATGCCAATATGTTCAATAATAGCTGATTTATCACCTGAAAAATGTTCAATCTCAGCAATGATTTCACGAAATAAGAGTTTCGTCGAAACACGTCCAACTAAAAAAGTGATAAGGACGGTTGTAAGTACACCAAAAAATTTCCATTTATGTTTACGAAAAAAATGCCACATAAAAGGAATGATTCTATTCGGTAATGTAGGTTGTTGTGTCGTATTGTTTTGGGGCATAATAATTCTCCTCAGTCCTGTTAGTATAACAGGGTATATAAATAAATACATTAAAAAAGATGTCTTAAATACGTTTCAAAGTAACGTATTGTGGGGTACGTCCTTCACGGATAGCTTTTTGTTCATAACGTGTTGATGTCCATCCTTCAAATGGTTCTCTTGAAACAGAAATAATTTCAAATGCATCATGTGCTGTAAAGTTTTCCAATGCATTTTCAATGTAATCTGGAATATCACTTGCAAGTTCAATTAATGATCCTGATTTCAAAATGCGTGCAAACATATCCAAGTTATCCATCACAATCATACGACGTTTATGGTGACGTGCTTTCGGCCATGGATCCGGATACAGGATAGATAAACTATCAATTGAGGCATCTGGAAAATGTGGGATCATATCACGTACATCATCGGCAAATAAACGAATACGTTCTTGGTATGATTTATCGGCTTGATTATCTAAATGAGCTAAAAAGCTACCAACACCATCAATAAATGGTTCAGCACCAATAAAGCCTGTTACTGAATGATCAATAATACGTTGAATTAAATTTTCACCTCCACCAAAACCAATATCAAGGTGAATACGATCAACATTCATGCCAAATAAGGAATGCATATCTGAAATATCTGCCAATGGAAGGGCGAGTTTAGGCATCATTTGATCCATCAAATCTTGTTTGATGTCACTTAATCCTTTACCGTGACGGCGTCCATAAAAGCGTTTTAAATGTTTTGTATTTTCCATCGCATTATCCTAATTTAAGCAATTGTCTTTAATCGTGATTTATGGTATAATGAGGAAGAGCTCAAAAGTAAAGAGGAAAAACATGTTTAAATTCAAAAAGATACCTTTTATGGTCTTATGTGTATGCTGTGCATTTGCAGCCGAAGCG
This sequence comes from Alphaproteobacteria bacterium, assembly GCA_003250835.1. Taxonomy (GTDB): domain Bacteria; phylum Pseudomonadota; class Alphaproteobacteria; order Rs-D84; family SZUA-605; genus SZUA-605. The sequence continues at coordinate 40,756 of QKJL01000018.1, read as the reverse complement.
CGTTGGCAAAAAGGTGATGGGATCAAAGCAGCACAGGAAGAAGCTGAACAAGCAGAAGAATTAGCACGTTCAGGAGTAACGGATTCATCAGTATCATCAACGGCGGCGACAACATGTCCAACAAATGAAATTACAGCACAGTTAAATCAAACCTGTGCAGCAAGTTATTGTACGTCTGTTACAATGATGGAACAATCATTGGCGTCTGCGGGATACGATTTAAATGGGTTATCAGCATCATGCCAAGCAGAAGCATATAAACAAATTGCAAGTCGCATTGAAAATGTGTATGGCAGTTTTAAAATCGAATGTGACAGAATGAACACAGAATATACATCCGCAATTGATGAATGGAAAGCGACAACAAATAAATGTCAAGACGACCTTGTATCAATGGAAAAGAAAAAGAAAACAGCAACGGGAGTCGCTGTAGGAGCAGGAGTTATCGCAGCAGGGCTAGGAACATGGGTTGCTGTTGATAAGCTTAAAAATAAAAACGAAGTACCTGTGGAAATGCCACAAGGTAAAAAACCATAGTAATTATTAAGCATTTTTTTGAAGAAAGGAAAAACTGAATGAAAAAAGCAATTCTATTATCATGGATAATGGTTTGCATGATGAGTGCAGGGGCAAATGCTACACAAGTTGCAAATGAATCATCAGAAAAAAATAAAGAACAGAAAGCTGAAGTAACAGCCGAGCGTTTAGAAAAAAACAAACCGCATAAAAATCGATCAATGGCCGATCCTTTGTATTTGCCAAAGCAAGGGGAAATGGATTTCGCCGTAGGATCAACGCGATCAGATCAAGATATTGATTATGATAATCAGTATAAAACAACATACCGCGATGGTTATTATCATCGTGACAGCTTGTTCTATGATGCGGCTGCTGTTACTGGAGTGTTTAATAATTTCTCATTATACTTAACATGGCGTTATGAACAATATTCACATATAGAACGTTTGGCATCAAATGATTACTCATATCAAATGAGTGAGTTAAAAACAGACAGCTATGATCCTCTGTTTGGATTTAAATGGAATGTAGTAGATGAAGATTACCTGCCATTTACAGTACAATTGGAAGGATATTATACAAAAGCTAAAACATCATCAGATATGATGGAAGAAGCTGAAAAAATTGGTGGGGGAATTAAGGTTGGTAAAACATTCTCACATCTGACAGTAGCGTTTAAATGGGGGATATTTAAACAATCAGAATATAAACAGAGTGAAACATGGGAACAAAAGGTTTTGAAGCAAGAGTATGCTGGATTAGAAGCATTGTATCGTTTCAGTAAAACATTCTCAGTAGGCTTAGATTATACATATAAAGATTATCGTACAACAGAATATGAATACAGTGGATCAATCCCATATGAATATCGTTATGATCAAGGTCATACAATTAAAACAGAAGTAAATTATGAAATTTTACCAAAAAAATTAATGGTAAGTGGATTTTACGAACGTGTGATTGGGGATGACTATTATGGGACATATTTAACGACATATACACCATATTATGCACGTTTTATGTATAATAAGAATGAAAAATACGGTGTGCGGTTCACATTAAAATATTAAAAAGACGTTTTACCCTTGACTTTAGTGTAACGGGATGATATAAAACACCAACTTAAAAACAAAATGATGAGGTAACAAAGATGAAACGTACATTTCAACCGTCAAAATTAGTTCGCGCTCGACGTCACGGATTCCGTGCACGTATGGCAACTGCAAATGGACGCAAGGTTTTAAACGCACGTCGCGCAAAAGGACGTAAAGTTTTATCTGCGTAATTGGCAAGATATGCTAATTAAAAGATTAAAGAAATCACAGGATTTTAAAGAAATTCAAAAACAGGGGACACGCTGGTCGGCCCCTGCTTTTACTATTTACGCGCAATCGAACTGCTGTCATGTAGATGAAGGTGAGGCAATCGTAGGATTTACAGTGTCCAAAAAGGCTGTTTCAAAGCTGGCTGTGGATCGTAATCGAGCTAAACGTCGTATTCGTGAATTAACAAAATTATTAAAACATGCAGTAAGATCTCAGGTTGGATACGTAATCGTAGCCAAAAGAAATGCATTAGAAGAAGATTTTGAAAAAATGCAACAAGATTTTCTCTGGTGTTTAAAACATATCCATCGTCAATTGGATGAAGGTATCGAATAAATGAAGTATATTGCTTTATTTTTAATTCGTTTGTACCAACATCTACTTTCACCAATTATTGGGCGTCAATGCCGATTTCAACCAACGTGTTCACACTACAGTTATGAAGCAATTAAAAGATACGGCTTGATTACAGGCGGAAAGCTTGCTATAAAGCGTATTATCAGCTGTCGTCCAGGCGGTAAATTCGGGTTTGATCCCGTACCAGATTTAGACAAGAAAGAGGATAAATAATATCATGTTACAACAAAACAATCAAACTGACGCAAAACAATTTTTCGCACGCTTTCTAATTTTTATGGCATTATCAATGGGAATTGTACATTTCTTTTTCCCAAAGCAACAGCAAGTAGTAATGGATAAAATGGCTGAAATAATTGCACCAAAAGAAGCAGTAAAGCCTTTGCTACGTAAAATAACTGAATTAAAAACAGACAATATGACAATCGAATTAAATACAAATGGGATTCGTTTGGATGGTGCTGTTTTAAATAAATACAAAGAAACAACTGCAAAAGATTCTGGTGATGTAAAAGTTTTAACAAAAGATCAATTTGCGGAAATCGGATGGGTATCTGATGATAAGAATATGACAGTACCATCAGATCAATCATCATGGAGTTCAATTAAAACATCTGAAAATGAAATTGTATTGTTATGGAAAAATAATAAAGGTGTTGAATTTGTGCGTACATATTCAATGGATGAAAATTATTTATTAACAGTAAAAGAAGTTGTAACAAATAAAACAGCAAAAGAACTGACAATGTATCCATATGTGAAAATGGTAAAGAAGTTTGAAAAAGATGAAAAAGCAGATCAATATGAAAAAATCACACATTATCTTGATGAAAGTTTAGATTCAATTAAATACAACGATCTTAAAGATGAAAAGTTCGAATATACTTCAAGATCTGGTTGGTTTGGTTTATCAGATCAATACTGGCAAACATTAGTAATGGTACCATCAGAAGATAATACAATCCGTTATAATGGAGTGGTAGAAGGTGGTAAACTTGCAATCGCGCAAACAGATATGATTGGTGAGAAAAAAGTAATCCCAACAAACGGAAAAATTGAATACACAACACATTTATATGTTGGAGCAAAGGAATCTGATGTTGTGCAAGCGTATATGAAAAAATATGGGTTTGAACGTTTAGATTTATCAATCAACTATGGAACATTTCATATTATCGCAGCGCCGTTAGCGCATGCATTAAATGGGTTAACAAAATGGACTGGCAATATGGGGATTGCAATTATCATACTAACATTGGTGATTCGCTTGCTGTTGTACCCATTATCAAAAAAATCATTCCGCTCAATGATGGCAATGAAAAAATTGCAACCAGAAATGAAACGTATCCAAAACTTATATAAAACAGATAAGATGCGTCAAAACCAAGAATTGATGAAACTCTATCAAAAACATAAAGTGTCACCAATGTCAGGATGTTTACCAATGGTTTTACAAATTCCAATTTTGTTTGGATTATATAAGGCGTTGTTAATTTCAATTGATTTACGTCATGCAAGCTTCTTGTATCTTTCTGATTTATCAGTAGCAGATCCAACATCAATTTTTAACTTATTTGGGTTGTTGCCGTTCTCAATGCCTGCATGGATGCCTGTAATTGGATTATTACCAGTATTAATGGCTGTAACAATGTGGGTGCAACAACATATTCAAGGAACAGAGCAAAATGCTGCAACGCCGGTGTTGAAATACTTGCCATTGATTTTCTTAATCATGTTTGCAGGTTTACCATCAGGATTAGTATTGTACTGGACAGTATCAAATGCTCTATCAGTGGCTCAAATGTGGTTGATTAAAAAACAAGTAGGATAGAAATATGGCAAAAGATTGGATGGACAGCGCTCCAAAATTTGTAGGATCATTTAATAAACTTTCTCAAATCCCAGGGGATGCATTTGCGGAAGTGGCATTTGTGGGACGTTCAAATGTAGGAAAGTCATCATTGATTAATGCGATTACAGGTGTAAAAGGATTGGCAAAAACATCAAGTACACCAGGTCGTACACAATCTCTTAACTTTTTTAATTGGGCAGATCGTATGTATGTGGTGGATTTACCTGGATACGGTTATGCGAAAGCACCAAGAGATTTAGTAAAATCATGGCAAGGAATGATGAAAGATTATTTACGTGGGCGTGCATCATTGCGTCGCGTATTCTTGCTGATTGATTCACGTCATGGAATAAAAGATAATGATGTTGAAATGATGAAAATGCTCGATGAATGTGCGATGAATTATCAAATCGTGCTAACAAAAGCAGATAAGATTAAAGAAAGTGCATTAAAAAAAGTATACGAAGCTGGAATGGAATATCAAAAAGATCATCCAGCAATGTATCCAGAAATCTTAAAAACAAGTTCTGAAAAGGGAATTGGATTGAAAGAAATCCGTCTAGAAATTTTAAGTTTAAAATAAAAAAAAGCTGGCATATGCCAGCTTTTTTTAACTATGTGCCCTTAAATCATCCCGAATTCCCTCTGTCTTGGAATAAACGCCAAATACGAGTAAGTGTGTCATAATTGTCAGGAATTCCCAAGTAGGTATATGGGTGATGTTCAGTTTTAAGAGTAAAAACATATCCACTCCAATTAGTAAGAAAAGAGTGATCATCGATGTCCATACCCCGCGCCTTCGTGTAATGTATTTTCTAAATCCATCAAATAAGTATAAAAGAAGTATGATAAATAAACTGGCAGCGGCTGAAAAATGGAGTTGTCTAAATTCCTCAAATGGAAATTGAGTAATTGTAAATAACATAGCAGCGATATTAGCAACCAGTATATTCTTTAAATACTTGCGGTTAAGGGTGAATACATCTGACTTAATAGAATTTTCATTTTGCATACAACAATATTTTTAAATTAATAATAGGTTGAAGCAGATTATAAGTAAGAACTAAAATATGTCAATAAGGTTTTAAGATTCGGTGCCTGTCGCTTGTTGAGTGCTACGTAAAAAATCTTTAGCAAGAATTTCAAGAGATTGTTGATAAAGTTGGTATGGTGGAATATGTTCTTTGCGTATTTGAACTTCCGGTTGGCTGTCCGACAATCCGCCTTCAATGAGCGAAAAAACAGATTTTTTAAAATGGTTCTTGCAATTTTCTGTCATAAGCCTTAAAAATACCAATTAGATTAATTTGATTAAAAATACGAATCATAGTATAGCATAAAACCAGTAAGAGAGAAAGAAGAAAATCCATGAAATTACTTATTGTAGAGTCGCCTGCCAAAACTAAAACTATTTCAAAGTACCTCGGATCAGACTTTCGCGTAATGGCCTCAGTCGGTCACGTGCGAGACTTGAAGCCAGAAAATGGTTCGGTGCATACAGATGATGATTGGAAGATGGATTGGCAAATTGATCCAGCAAAAGAAAAAAATATCCGTGATATTTCAAATGCAATGAAAAGTGCAGACGAACTTATTCTTGCAACCGACCCTGATCGAGAAGGGGAAGCTATTTCATGGCATTTGCTTGATATCTTGCGTGAACGCAAGGTGATAGGCGATAAACCAGTAAAACGAGTAGTATTCCATGAAATCACAAAACGTGCTGTACAGGAAGCTCTAAAGAACCCTCGTGGCATGGATGATCGTATGGTGAATGCATATTTAGCACGTCGAGCATTGGATTATCTTGTGGGATTTAACTTATCTCCAGTTTTATGGCGTAAATTACCAGGTTCAAAATCAGCCGGACGTGTGCAATCTGTGGCTCTACGTTTAGTGGCGGAACGTGAAAATGAAATCCAAGTATTTAAACCAAAAGAATATTGGTCATTGGATGGATCCTTTGCAAATATCGAAGATAAAGAATTTGCAGCAAAATTAACTTTGTTCTCAGGCGATAAAGTCCAAAAGTTCTCATTCAAAACAGAAGAAGCTGCAAAATCTGCAAAAGAAATATTAGATGCCAAAACATATAAAGTGGCAAAAGTAGAACGTAAGCAGACAACACGTTCACCTGTCCCACCATTTACAACATCAACATTACAACAGGAAGCATCACGTAAATTACGTTTCAGTGCCGATCAAACAATGAAAACAGCACAAGCATTGTACGAAAATGGATACATCACTTATATGCGTACCGATTCTGTAGCATTGGCTCAAGATGCGATTGAAAGTATCCGTGCAATGTTGGCAAAAGATTTTGGGGAAAAATATTTACCAGAAAGCCCTGTTAAATATGGAAACAAATCTAAAAATGCACAAGAAGCCCACGAAGCGGTGCGTCCATCAGACATTACAAAGACACCTGTTATGGCTGCTGCGTCATTAAACCCAGATCAAGCAAAATTATATGAATTAATTTGGAAACGTACATTAGCATGTCAAATGACAAAAGCTGAATTTAACCAAGTAGGGGCTGATTTAGAAAGCGAAGATAAAACATCTGCCTTCCGTGCGGTTGGAACAACAATGACATTTGATGGATTCTTGAATTTATATCAAGAAGGAAGAGATGATGATAAGGATGAAGATGAAGATTCAAAATTATTGCCAGCATTAAATGAAGGGGATGTTGTAAAGTTAAATGAAATTAAACCAGAACAACATTTTACCCAACCACCAGCACGTTTCAGCGAAGCGACATTGGTGAAGCATTTGGAAGAACGTGGAATTGGTCGTCCATCAACATACGCGACAATCTTGAAACGTATTGTGGATCGTGAATATGTGACATTAGAAAAACGTAAATTCCATGCAACGGATCGTGGCCGTATTGTAGTAGCCTTTTTAAAGCACTACTTTAAACAATATATGGAATATGATTACACCGCACAATTAGAAGATTTACTTGATGATATTGCAAACGGTCGTGAAGATTATAAAAAGGTGTTAAATAATTTCTGGTCACCATTTATTGATGCGGTAAATGAATCAACAGATTTAAAATTAGAAGATATCCAAAAAGCGTTGGATGATGAAATTGGTGAATACTTTTTTGTCCCAACGGAAGAAGTGCCAAATCCACGTGTGTGTCCACAATGTGGATCAAAAGTTGGGATCAGAATTGGCCGTTTTGGTGGATTTATCGGATGTGAAAAATATCCAGATTGTCGTTATACACGTCCATTCCCTGGTCAAGAACGTCCGGAAATGCCAGAAGGTGAAACACAGCCTTCATTGGGTGTAAATCCAGAAACTAAATTAAATATTTATTTAAAGAAAGGTCCATATGGGGACTATATTCAAGAAGGTGAAGCTGAAAAAGGTAAGAAACCAAAACGTGTTTCATTGCCAAAAGATATTGAACCATCAGATGTAACATTTGAAACAGCCTTGGCGTTAATTGCTTTGCCGAAAAAATTAGAAGAAGATGTGGAAATTGGTATTGGTCGCTATGGTCCATATGTGAAATCAGGTGGAGTATATCATAAAATGCCAGCCGATAAAAATGTGTTAACATTAACATTGGAAGAAGCAAAAGAAATTATCGATAGTAGTCCTAAAAAAGGATCTGAAGGAATTAATTTAGGGGTACATCCAAAAGATAAAAAAGAAATCATGTGGTTTAAAACAGGTCGTTATGGTCCATATGTGAAACACGGTCGCGTATCTGCATCAATTCCAAAGGAATATCAAGATCAAGAAATTACCCTCGATATTGCAATGGGAATTCTGATTGAAAAAGAAAAGAAAGCAAAAAAATAATAAATTAGCCTCAGAAATGGGGCTTTTTTAGAATATTTGACAGATTTAAAATATCTGATAAACTCGCAATTAATAAAACTTATTATTAATTAAACATTATTAAAATGAAAAATCTATTATTATTAGTCTTAATTGCAATTGTATTTGCTTCGTGTTCAAACACAGAAGAAGTGATTGCGATTGATAAAAAAACAGGAAAAAAGATTACACTGTTTGTGACAATGGACAAATACGGTACCCCACCGCGTGTGTTGGAAGTTGTTGGATTGTTACCTAATGAAGTTGAGGGTGATTCTTTGAAAACTACAGCGGGAACAATTATGCTGCACGATATGCATTGGACAACAGGTGAAAAGCGCTGTGCATGGAATGGTCTCTTAGTAGAATGGGAAAATGATCCAAGGTATATAAAAAGACCGTCACATCGTGATTACGATGATATTGGGGAAGTTGAACTAAGAGGGGAAGATCAACCTGTATCAGAAGGTTTATCTTTTGCTTATTTGGACGAAGAAAATAAATGGATTGCAACGGCACCTGAATTACAGTTGCCAGAAAAATAAAAAAATCCCCTTAGTCAGAAATGATTAAGGGGTGTTTTTTTATCGAATGTATTTTATCGAATGTATTGATCACCAAAGATTGGTTGAGAAGCTTTTTTGAGCGTGACAATAAACGCACCATCTCCACCATGTTCATCTGGAGCTACATTATAAAATTGAATAAATGGTTTAAGTTTGCCAAGTTCACACCAACGTGGAAAGTTTTGGCGCAGAACGCCTGATTTTCCTGTAATAACAAGGATTTGTTTTCCTGGATTTTCTTTAAAAACACGTTCCACAACATAAAATGCTTCATCTTCATGCATTCCGTGTAAGTCAAGAGAACGATCATAAGGGCGTTTTTCAATTTTAAGGGTAAACTGCTTTTCATTCTTGTGATCAGAAGAAATTTTCGGCGCAGTTTTTGTTGAAACACGTTCAGCGTTTTTTAAGGGCTGAACGTGTTCCATTAATCTTTCGAATATATCGTTATCGTCACTCATTATTCAGTAGGCAATACCGATACATAGCTACGGTTTTGTGATCCGCGTTTAAATTCTACTTTACCTTCAATAGTTGCGAATAAAGTATGATCTTTTCCAATTCCAACATTCAAACCAGCGTGATATTTTGTTCCACGTTGACGAACAATGATGTTACCAGAAAGTACGTGTTGACCACCGTATTTTTTAATACCTAAACGACGACCAGCTGAATCGCGACCGTTCTTTGAACCACTGGCGGCTTTCTTATGTGCCATTTTATGCTCCTATTCTTTTTCCTTAAGGTTGCTTAAGCAACTTTAATATCTTGGATTTTAATTACTGTTAAATGTTGACGATGTCCGTTTTTACGACGATAGTTTTGACGGCGTTTTTTCTTAAACACAATCACTTTTTCGTCACGCATTTGTTCCAAAACATCTGCAATAACTTTCGCACCTTTAACAACAGGAGTTCCAATAGTATCATTCACCATTAAAACTTCATCAAATTCAACTTTTTTATCAGCGTCAATCTTTTCAATTGAAAGTACATCGCCTTTTTGAACTTTATACTGTTTTCCGCCTGTTTTAAATACAGCAAACATCTTAATTTCCTTTTTGTTCATAATTCAGATGTGTACAATATACTGATTCCTTTATTAAAGTCAACCAAAAAAAGAATAAAAAATAATTGACTGATTTTTATATTAGAATAGTATTAAGAACTAAGTAGGAATACTTATTAAACCTATTATTACGATAGAAGATGCTTAGCTCAAGTGTGAAGGCTTTGTTCAGTCGTGGAGACATGAGCTGTTATAAAGAACGCAAATCAAGACAATGAGATTGTCTTGGATCCAATTAACGTTAATATTAAGTAATGAAAACCAGAAATGGTGCTTTCGAAAAGGATCATATCCGAGAAGGTAAGGTGTAAAAATCTTGAAATGAACAATATCAACAAGTCGAATGACAAATTGGTGTTAACTAAAGCCGTAGTGGAGAGAGCAGTGGCTCATTGGCCAAAGATACTGGTTCGGATCCGGTAGCACTTCGTTTTTACAAACCTATTATTCTGGTAGCAGAGTAAAAGTCGTGAGGGGGGTGACATGTGACAGTCACTCCTTTTTTTTATGAAATAAATATGATATAATGCGAGACATGATGAAAAAAGTAAAATTATATACAGATGGATCATGTTTAGGAAACCCGGGGCCAGGCGGCTGGGGGGCATTGTTGATATCTGGGGACAAAGAAAAAGAAATGTCCGGGGCGGAAAAAAATACAACAAATAATAAAATGGAATTGCTCGCAGTAATCGAAGGGTTAAAAGCATTAAAGACAGAATGCGAGGTTGAAATCTATACAGATTCACAATATGTAAAAAATGGCATGATGACATGGATTCATGGCTGGATTAAAAATGGCTGGAAAACAGCTGCGCGTAAACCAGTAAAGAATAAAGAATTGTGGCAAGCACTGCATGAACAGGTGCAAAGACATAAAATAGAATGGCATTGGGTAAAAGGTCATGCTGGCCATCCAGAAAATGAGCGTGTTGATCAATTGGCAAATAACGCAGCTCAATCACTTAAATAATTCGAGACTTGACAGAATAGGTTCATCTGCTAAGATAGAGCAAAAACCTATTTATTAAAAAAATAATTAAACATATGAAGAAAATAATAAATTCGGGTCTCTGTAATAGACCAACGGTAGTGTTAACTCAACAAAAATCAAACTGCGGAAAAAATTGTCCTAAAAAAGGACAAGCAGGAAATATCTGTCCAGAACATAATGGTGCGGTCTGTGAATATGGACCTGATAAAATTATGTTATTGGATGAAAATACTCCTGCTTATTTACAGCAACAGTATTTAAATTAATTTCATAGGTTAATTTTGGGTTAATAATGAAAAGTCCTTCACAGTCATGTGTAGGGCTTTTTTCAGAAAAGAAAACTATTATAGATATGAGTAAATCAGTAGCAGAATCAAAGTTTATAAGTTGCGGAGATTGTAAAGAGCATGGTAAATCGGGTAGAGTATGCCCAAACCATACCTCATTTTGTAAATATGGGCCCCAAGCCTATTTACTAGTAGAAGATGATATGCCATCACATATTGTGAATGGATTACTTCATCCTCCTGCAATACGGGCAAGAGCATTACTACAATAATTATTTATTAAAATTTAATCATATGCAAAAGTTTACAGTGGTAAAATGTGCAAATTATCGGCGATGTAAGTCGATGAATGCAAAATTAGACTGCGGCGGATGTAGTCGTAGAAAAGTATAAACCAATGAGGTGTACAGCAATGTATGCCTCTTTTTTATGTAGAAAATTGACTTCAGTAAATTAATAACTATAATGAAGAAAAACTAAATTATTCTACCTATGGATCAAAAAACTGAAAAAAATAAAAAACCAAAGAAAAAAACAGGTAAAATCAGTTATTCTTTTAATGATGATATTTACTTGTGGGAACAAAACCAGCTAAGAATTCTTAGCGCATACTAAAATGTACAAGCAAGCAAGACGCGATGTTAAGTCCTGAGTTCAAACGTGAACCAGGGCTTTTCTTTTTACTGAAAATCAGGTATAATTATCTCGTGTAAAAAGGAAGGGAAAATAACAATGCCAAAACACGTAATTAAGAAACACGTTTATCCATGTAATTTACCATTAGAAGAAATGGAAATACCATCAGTGTTGTCTGCATTGTTTGAGTTAAATTTTACGCCAACAATCTTATGTGATAATGTGGGGCGTATTATATCAATTAATAATACATTCAAAGATTTAACAGGATATGATGATCTTGAAGTGCGTTATGCACCATTATCAATGTTGTTTGATGGATACGAAAATAAAGAAATTGAATACGAACAAATCTTTAATGAGATTATTCATAACGGAGGCTGGAAAGGAACATTGTGGCTCCGTACGAAAAAAGGTCGTCTATTGGCGCTGGCGGCTCAATTCAGTGCAATTAATAAACCTAATGGACCAATTCAACATATTATTGGAATGTATGAAATGCCATCTGCAAGTGATGCTGAAAAATTCCCACATCCAGCTCATCACGATATGATGACACGTTTAATTTCAGCTGGGGCATTTTTAAATCGTCTTGAACATGCAATGTATATTGTAAGAGAAAATGGATCTATGGCTTCAATCTTTTATATGGATATTGATAATTTTGAAACATTAAATTCTCGTTTTGGATTTGAAACAGGGGATGCAATTTTACGTCGTTTATCACGAATATTACAACAAAACTTACCAGCGGAATCATCAATTGCCCGTATCAAAGATGATGAATTTGCATTTATCGTTTTGGATAAGTTTACACAAAAAGATATTCACGATACGATTGAAAAAGTAATGGATGCATTGGAAAAAGATAAAATCATTGGGGATATATTACCAAGTATTTCCTTTAGTATTGGGGCCGCAATTCACCCATTATCAGGTGATGGGCATAAAGAACTATTTGACAAAGCGCGACAATGTGCGAAAATAGCAAAAGAACGAGGCGGCAACAGAGTCGTCTATCACAAGAAAGTGGGATAATGAAAGTACTAGCATTAGGTGATATCGCGGGAAAAGCAGGCCGTTTGGCAATTGAAAATGATCTTCCTCTATTAAAGGAAAAATATAATCTGGATTGTGTGATTGTAAATGCAGATAACGCTGCACATGGATTCGGAATGTCAGATCGTATCGCGGGGGAACTATTTGATTGCGGGGTAGATATTATCTCAACAGGTGATCATTATACTGATCGTGATACATTAAAAGTGGCTGATAAATATCCAAACGTTGTACGTCCAGCGAATTTACCGAAAGTAAAAGAAGGTCGTGGACATGTGGTGTTAAATACAGGCAAAGAAAAGATCTTGTTTATAAGTGTAATGGGACGTCTGTATATGGATGATCCACGCCGTGAACCATCAAATCCATATCATGAAGTACGTAAGATTTTGGATGAATATAAAGATATTAAAATTAAAATTGTTGAAATTCATGCCGAAGCAACCTCGGAAAAAGTTGGAATGGGACATTACCTAAAAGGGGAGGTTTCTGCTGTCTTTGGATCACATACACACGTACAAACATCTGATTTGAAAATCTTGGAAGGTGGAACAGGATATATCACAGATCTTGGAATGTGTGGAGATCAAAACTCAATGCTCGGCGCGAAAACAGAAAGTGCATTACCACGTTTATTGGAATCAGCTGAATCACGCCGTCTGGAACCTGCCGAAGGGGTGGGAACAGTCAGTGGTGTAATATTTGACATTGACCCTAAAACTGGAAAATGTACGGATGTAATCCTTGTGAATTGATTAATTGACAAAATTACTCAGAATTGCTAACCTCAGCAAAATAATACCACTAATTAAACAGGGATAAAAATGTTGAAAAATTTTCGTACATTATTGCGTAATGGACTGACCGGAGTTATCTGGTTTGCAATATTTACGACATTTTCAAATATCCTCTTGTATCTTAAATGGGGCTTTGATCTGACCTCAGCACGTCATTGGCGTTATCTTCAATATATTTGGAACCATGGATGGCATATCGACACAGTGCGTGAATGGGCCTTTATTTTATATCTATTAGCATTTGTGCCAATTTTCATAGCTGGATGGGTACTATGGGTGCAATTAGACTTATTAAGCAGTGTTGAGCAATATTTAAAAACAGTTTATGCATTTGTTAAAAAGCACATCATTAAACCAATCGAAGAAGAAGTGGAAGAATTATTAGGATTGGATGACGAGCCTAAGAAAATTGAACCAGGAATGCCACGTGAAATTTTTGAAAAGAAAAAGATAGCCGAAGCAAAACCATATTTCCCAGAAGCAATGGTAAAAGAAATGGAAGAAGGTGTTAAAAAAGAAAGTTCTGGTGAAACAAAAGAAGAAAAACAAACACAATCTGCAAATAAACCAGTTGTCAGTGCACAACCTGTATCTACTCCAAAACCATCAGTAGAAATAGAACGTCCAGCAGCAGCGGGTATACCGCGTAAACCTACGTTGGAAGAAGAAAGTTCAATTGATGATATTTTATCACGTTTGCAATCGCACGAACAAAAATCAAAACATGCCCAAGCTGCAAAAGCAAAAGAAAATAAAAAAGAAGTAAATAACCAGAATAAAAATCAAGGTGAAAAAAAGAATAATCAAAATCAACCTAAGAAAAATAATATTGAAAATAAAGAACAGAAACCTATTCCTGAAAAAGAAGTGAAGTTTGGAAAAAATTTCAAAGAAAAAGGATATGTATTATTTGAAACTGAAGTATTGAAAAAGCATAATATTGATTTATTGGCAATCAGTGAAGAAAAAGCTGTATTGGTAAAAACAATTAATCAAAATGCATCATGGATGGCAGACGAAGAAAAAATTGATGGACATGCTCCTGTATGGATGTCGGATAATGGAACGATGCAATCACCTGCCTATGATTTGGTGGAAGCTCGCAAAGAATTAAAAAAGAAATTCGATAAAGAAATCGAATTCGAAGGAATTGTATTAATTGAAAACGGTCAAATAGCAAATGTGGATGATGTAAAATCAACATGGCGTCGTAATAATATTCAGGCCATTAATGTAAATAAAGAAGGAAAGACAAGCTTCTTAAAACATTTGGGTGATTATTTATCAGAAGAAGTCCAGCCGTTATCAAAACAAGAAGTAAAAAAGATAAAAGAACAATTATCTGAAAATGTTTAATGAACAAATCTTGACTCTAAGTCGCATATGTTTATAATCAAATTTATTAATAAGAAAGGAATAATGAAATGATACCATTTTTAATGACAGTACTTGTAATCGTTGCCATCGCATTGGTTGGTGTAATTTTAATGCAAAAATCAGAAGGTGGCGTGCTTGGAATTGGCGGCGGATCTAAATTCGGCGGAATGATGACAGGCGTAGCAGCAGGTGATTTTTTAACGAAAGCAACAAATGTGTTGGCAATTGCTTTCTTCGTAATCAGTTTTATTTTATCACTGATGGTGTATAAACAAAATGGTGGGGCTCCAAAAGACGGCATGATCAATGTTGAAGAAGCTGCACCAGCATCAGCAGATAAAACTGAAACTAAACCAACTGTCCCGTTAGCAAAATAAGCAACGGGATTTTTTACGCCAGATTTTTTAGGGAAAAAGGGAAGGAGATCTGAAATGGCACGCTATATATTTATCACCGGCGGGGTGGTATCATCATTGGGTAAAGGTATCGCATCAGCAGCATTGGCAGCATTGCTAAAAGCACGTGGATACAAAGTTCGTAATAAAAAATTGGATCCATATTTAAATGTTGATCCAGGGACAATGTCACCTTATCAACATGGGGAATGTTATGTAACAGATGACGGGGCGGAAACAGATCTTGATCTTGGTCACTATGAACGTTTCACAGGCGTATCATCAAAAAAATCAGACAATATTACAACAGGTCAAATATATTGGAGTGTATTGACGAAAGAACGTCGTGGAGATTATCTCGGCGGGACAGTACAAGTGATTCCACACGTAACAAATGAAATCAAAGATTTTATTGCAGCAGGCGTAGATGATGAAGATTTTGTATTATGTGAATTGGGTGGAACAGTTGGGGACATTGAAGGGCTTCCATACTTAGAATCGATTCGCCAATTTGCAAATGAAAAAGGGCGTGAAAATGTAATGTTCATGCATTTAACATTGTTACCATATATTCCAACAGCGGGTGAATTAAAAACAAAACCAACTCAACAATCAGTACATAACTTATTATCATATGGAATTCAACCAGACATGTTGCTCTGTCGTGCAGACCGTTATATGGGTGAAGATGAACGTCGTAAAATTGCTTTGTTCTGTAACGTGAAACCAGAACGCGTAATAAGTGCAGTTGATGTAGATAATATTTATAAAATCCCATGTGTATATCATGGACAAGGAATGGATCAACAAGTATGTGAATATTTTAAATTACCAATTAATCAAGAACCTAATCTATGCAGTTGGGAAGGCTTTGAAAAGAAATTAGATTTTGCGAAAAATAATGGGAAAGTACGTGTGGCAATTGCGGGGAAATACGTAGTATTACCAGATGCCTATAAATCATTATCAGAAGCATTATTCCACGCCGGTGTTGAAAATGGAACAAAGGTAGAAATTGATTGGGTAAACACCGAAGAAATTAATACAATGGAAGAAGCTAAAAAAGCATTTGAAAATGCAGATGGTATCTTAGTTCCTGGTGGATTTGGAAGCCGTGGAACAGATGGAAAAATGCTCGCTGTACAATATGCACGTGAAAACAATATCCCATTCTTTGGAATTTGTTTCGGAATGCAAATGGCCGTACTTGAAACAATGCGTAACCTTGTTGGTGTAAGGGATGCTGTATCTTCTGAATTATCAAAAGAAGGAACACCAGTTGTATCTCTGATTACTGAATGGGAAAAAGACGGACGTATTGAAACCCGTACAAAAAATTCAGATATGGGTGGAACAATGCGTTTGGGTGGATATCCATGTCATCTCGAAGATGGAAGTAAAACAAAAGAAATCTATGGTGAATCAGATATTTGTGAACGTCATCGTCATCGTTATGAAGTGAATAATAAATATGAAAATGCATTAAAAGAAAATGGAATGATCGTGGTGGGTAAATCACCAGATGGATTATTACCAGAAATTGTGGAACGTCCAGATCATAAATGGTTTATTGGGGTGCAATTCCATCCGGAATTAAGATCACGTCCATTCGAACCACATCCACTATTTGTATCATTTGTGGATGCAATGAAAAAATAACAAATAAAAAAGAGGTCGCTAAAAAGCGACCTCTTTGAACATTAGTATGAAAAAGCTGCCTACCTCACATACGGGATGCTATCGCATCTTTCAATAGTAGGAGGTAAGAAAATTAGTTCATCAATTGGTGTCCAGGTTGTATCAGCAACAAGGGGATATGTTCTATCCGTATTACTGAAGTAAGTCCATTCAGTCCAGCTGACAGTAGCTGATAGGCTATCGAACACAAAGTACAATGTAGTATCATTGTATTGATAAGCAGTATCAATTTCTGTCACTGTTACCCATTGCCCACCAGCGGTATCAATTGGATCAGGAACCCACCAAATACTATCAATTTGATTGATAAACGTGCTGGTAATTGTTACATCAACACTTGTTGAATCAACAAGGTTGTTAAATGTAAGGCTCCGTGTAATGGAACTACTATCATATGTAACAGTTTCAATCGGATCGCCAGGAATATAGTTTATATTCATAATACTATCCTGAATATAAAGAGTATCGCCAGCCTCAGAAGTAATGACATCACGATGTGGATGGTAATCCGCATACAAGGTTAGATCTTTACTTGTGATAAATGTCTCATCTTGAAAAATCAAAATATTAATTTCCATATTTTCAGTCCGAGGCATCGAATTCACAAGGTATTCATGTCCAGGATTAAAATAAAAAAGATCTCTATATAGATTGACGCTAAAAGATGTGACATTATTACGTAGTTGCATCTCTAGTAATTCATAATTTTGAAAAGCTTCTTCTTCAGTGCCTTCAAAACTATAAAAACCAGTTGTTGTTAACTCATCACTAAAACCTTGTGAAGTATAAGGATAGTCACAAGTACTATTAGGTACTTCAATGACAAATCCCCATACGTGGGTCTCAGCTTCAGGGGCTTCTTCAAAAATAGGCTCCATTTTTTCGCATGAAGCAAATACCAAGGCGATTCCCGCCAATAAAATAACTAATTTTTTCATATTTATAATTTTTAATAATTTCTAAAACAATGTTTAACCCCTCTGATTTTCCATGGAAATTAATTTTTGTCAAGTCTTTTCTTATTGCGTATAAAGAATAAGGGTGCTAATGTAATCCTTATGAAAAAAGAAGTAATAATCAGTATTGATACATGTGGCTGTCCTGCGACCGTAGGGCTGCAAACACCTGGTGGTCTCTATAAACGTGAAACAACGGAAACAAAGGACCTAAGTACACATTTAACGGGGATGATCGCTGGCGTCTGTATGGATGCAGGAATAAAGGTCCAAGAAATCACAAAAGTCCTTACAATTACGGGGACAGGCTCATTTACGGGTATTCGTATAGGAATTGCAGCAGCAAAAGGATTATCTGTTGGGTTGAATGCACCAATAACAGGAATCAATGTATTTGAGGTATGGAAAGAAACATATGCAGATAAAAACTGGTTGGCAGTCTTAAAATGTGGAGCAGAAGAATACTATGTTGCAAAACATATCAACGGAGAATTAACAATCTGCCAAGAACCCTTATCAAAAGAAACAGTGCAAAATAACTGGGCAACAAATGAATATGATCTGTATTTAGGTGATATGGTCGAAGAATGTACAGGACAAACATCATTAGAAAATTGGATAACAGTTGATCAGGTAATGAGATCTGGTGATGTTATATCTGCAAATGATGCAAAGCCATTTTATATCAAAGGCCACTACGCAAAGAAAAAGAATGTTAATTAAACCAATTACTTTGTCTGATTGTCATCAATGTGGCTTGATCGCAGAACAAGCAAATCTAACCTCATGGTCATCTGATAAAATTGAAAATTCTTTAAACGCTGGCGTAATGGGCTGGGCATACTGGGAAAATAATCAAATACTTGGTTTTATTTTATTACAAGTGGTATCAATAGAAAGTGAGATTTTATCCATTGCTGTGGATCAAGAAATGCGTCAAAAAGGGATCGCAAAAAAATTGATACAACACTATATTGATTCGATAGAGGTTGGACACAAAATATTTTTAGAAGTAAGAAAAACAAATATGCCAGCAATAAAACTATACGAAAAATGTGGGTTTAAAAAAATAGGAGAACGACCTAATTATTATCAAAGCCCAACCGAAGACGCAATACTGTTCCAATTGGAAAAATAAAATCATCATGACTACTTGTTTTAGTGATAAAACGTATTAAATATAGCTCATCAAAAAACATAAAATTATAAAGGAATAAAATGCCTAAAATTTCAGAAAAAAAATATGCAGTTCTTCCATTACGTGACATCGTAGTATTTCCAGGAATGATCGTACCTTTGTTTATTGGACGTGAAGGATCAATCCAAGCATTAGAAGAAGCAATGAACAAAAACGCAGGCATTGTCTTGGCAACACAAGTGGATCCAGATATTGAAGAAGTAGGGATCGAAGATATTTATAATAAAGGTGTGTTGTGTGATATTTTGCAATTCTTAAAATTACCAGATGGAACGGTAAAAATTTTGGCGGAAGCAAAATCATTAATCCAATTAGAAAATACAACAATCGAAAAAAATACAATTTTTTCACATGTTAAAATTTTGGAAACAATTAATTCATTAAAAGATAAACCAGTTGTAAAAGAAGCAATCAAAATGTTGGTTGATGCTTTTTCATACTATGCAAAATTATCACGTCGTATTCCAGGGGATGCACCAGAAGCAATTCGTAAAGTAAAAGACTTTGGTGGGATTGTGGATATGATCTTAAATTACATCGAAGTACCATTGGAAGAACAACAAGAGATTTTAGAATTGCCATCAATTGAAGCACGCTTGGCAAGATTTATTGAAATCGTGGAAGAAAAAATCGCTTCATCAAAATTAGATGAAAAAATTCAAACACGTGTAAAATTCCAAATGGATAAAAACCAACGTGAATTTTATTTACATGAAAAAATGAAAGCGATCCAAAAAGAATTGGGTGAAGATGAAGCAGAAGATCAAGTATATGAAAGTAAAATCAAAGAAACAAATTTGCCAAAAACAATTGCTGATAAAGTACGTGAAGAAATTAAGAAATTGAAAAAAATTCCAACAATGTCAGCAGAAGGAACAGTGGTAAGAAATTACTTAGATTGGATCTTTGACTTACCATGGAATAAAAAATCACAATTAAAAAATAATATCAAAGAAGCAAATGAAATTTTGGATGCTGATCACTATGGTTTAGAAAAAGTAAAAGAACGTATCCTTGAACATTTGTCAGTACAAAAACGTACAGGAAAAACAGGTGGAACAGTACTGTGTTTAGTAGGTCCTCCAGGGGTAGGTAAAACATCATTGGGACAATCAATTGCGAAATCAGTGGGACGTGAATTTGTGCGTATCTCATTGGGTGGCGTACGTGACGAAGCAGACATTCGCGGACACCGTCGTACATACATAGGATCTCAACCAGGACGTATCATCAATGCAATGAAAAAAGCAGGAACAACAAATCCACTTATCTTATTGGATGAAATTGATAAAATGGGTTCTGATTGGCATGGTGATCCAACATCAGCATTATTGGAAGTATTGGATCCATCACAAAATAAAACATTTAATGATCATTATATCGAAGCAGATTATGACTTATCAGATGTGATGTTTATTACAACTGCAAACTCATTACGTATTCCATATCCATTATTAGATCGTATGGAAATCATTAATCTTTCTGGATATACAGAAGATGAAAAAATGGAAATTGCAAAACGACATTTGATTCCAAATGCAATGAAAGATCATGGAATAAAAGAAAATGAATGGTCAATCAATGATGAAGCTATTCGTGATACAATTCGTTACTATACACGTGAAGCAGGGGTACGTAAACTCAATCAAATGATTGCAAAACTTATCCGTAAATCATTGCAAGAATTGGAAACAACAGACAAAGAAAGTATTGAAATTACATCAGAAAATCTAAAAGAATATGCAGGTGTGAAAAGATTTGATTTTGGACGTGCGCATGAAAAAGATACAGTGGGTGTGGTAACTGGATTGGCTTGGACAAGTGTTGGTGGTGAATTGCTATCAATTGAAACGGTTACAATGCCAGGTAAAGGAAAATTTATGATCACTGGTAAACTGGGTGATGTGATGAAAGAATCAATTGAAACTGCAAAATCATTTGTACGTTCACGTGCAATTCCATTTGGAATTCATCCAAAAGATTTTGATCGTAAAGATTTGCACATCCACATGCCAGAAGGTGCAGTGCCAAAAGACGGTCCATCAGCAGGAATTGGAATGTGTACGGCTATTGTATCAAACTTAACGGGAATTCCTGTGCGTAAAGATATTGCGATGACTGGTGAAATTACATTGCAAGGACGCGTCTTACCAATTGGTGGGTTAAAAGAAAAGCTTCTTGCAGCATTACGTGGGGGAATTAAAACAGTATTGATTCCAGCAGATAATGAAAAAGACTTGGAAGAAATTCCAGCAAGTGTAAAAGAAGGCTTGGAAATAATCTCAGTGAAAACAGCAGATGAAGTATTGGAACATGCATTAACACAAAAGATGGTGCCTCTACCAGCCGGATTTGATTTGGAAAAAGAATATTACGGTAAAGATAAATACTGTGATAAACCAAATGATATTAACAGATAAAAAGAAAGCGGCTAACTCAGCCGCTTTTTTATTGAAATTAGTTTTGTTGGGATTCATGGGATAACATGGTCACAATTAATGCCAATACAAAAACAGCAGTATTGTTTGATGAAAAACCAATCACACCTGCACTTAAAAATGCAAGGATCCCAGTTAAAATATTAAAATGTTTAAATTGAACAGGTGTTGTTAAGTTTAAATAAAATAACTTTGCTTTACTGCGTCCTGTATGTGTAAAACGTTTAATGATGAACATTAGCAAATCAATAAGTTCAGGTAAAAGTAAAATAAACAACACTTGGTATCCCAGGTGATAACCAATCAATGTTAAAAAGAAAGCAAGCGCTAATTGAAATTCAAATTGAAAGAGACGTTCTTTTTTAGGTGCTGTTTTGCTATGTAAAATGCCGATACAAGCCAATATAACCCCAAGCATACCAGTAAATAATGAAAGAAGTTGAAGGATAAAAAAGAAAAAGCTCATCCCACCAATAATAATCGTTTTATTCACAGATAAACGTTCACTGTGCGTAACGCGTAAAAGAGAAAACACAGCCCCAAAAACAATGATAAATAAAATATAAGAAAAAATTACCGTCATTATACTTCTCCTCATGTATAAAGAATGTTCTTGCTTATTATATGAAAAACAGAGAAAAAGTACAAGGTTAAAATTTTTTCCTTGTCTTTTAATGTGTTTTAAGCCATATTTAAGACAGCTTAAAAATTTGGGCATGAGGCCCATAAAAGCACGAAAACAAAAAATGTTAAAAAAAATAACACAAAAATTTTCAACGGTTCTGCAACCTCGATTACAACAATGGATTAATCGGGTTGTATTTTCTTGCCAACAAATCGGGCAATCAGTTTACCACTATGAAATTATGAAATCCGACAATGCGACGGCAATGTATTGCGTCGCCAACGTATGTAATCAGGATTGTGGACGATCTTTTGGGCAAGAAATGCTAAAAAAAGAAAAGTATATACAAAGGAGTTTTATACATGAGCAAAAAAATATTGATCGATGCTCTCCACCAGGAAGATATTCGAGCAGTGGTCCTAGATGGAAACTATATCGAAGATTTTGATCTAGAGACAACAACAAAAAATCAAATTAAAGGTGATATTTATTTAGCAAAAGTGGTGCGTGTTGAACCATCGCTTCAGGCTGCGTTCGTGGACTATGGAATGGACCGTCATGGGTTCTTGCCATTTTCTGAAATTCATCCAGATTATTACCAAATCCCAAATGAAGACAAACAAAAATTAATTGAAAGTCAAAAAGGCTGTGCACCTGCATCAGAAGAAGAAGCTGATATTGTGCCAGACGAAAACGAAGAAACAATTGAAACATTTTCAAATGATGACGATGGAAAAGAAGGCTCTTGGAAAGATTTGCAAAGCAAATACAAAATTCAAGAAGTAATTAAACCTCGCCAAGTAATCTTAGTACAAGGTGTAAAAGAAGAACGCGGAAACAAAGGTGCTGCATTAACAACTTACCTATCATTGGCAGGTCGTTATTCTGTGTTAATGCCAAACAGCAACCGTCGTTGTTCATATGGAATTTCACGTAAAATTTTCAAAGGTGAAGATCGTAAAAAATTACGTGATGTTTTAAAAGGATTTAAAATTCCCGAAGGCATGACATCAATCGTGCGTACAGCAGGGGTAGATCGTACAAAAGAAGAAATCAAACAAGATTTTGATTACTTAATTAACCTATGGAATTCAATTCGCGAAAAAACATTGGAAGCATCAGCACCTTCAAAAATTTACGAAGAAGGAAGCTTGATTAAAAAAGTATTACGTGACATGGCATCAAGCGATGTAAAAGAAATTATCATCCAAGGTGAAGAAACAATAAAAGAAGCACGTACATTTTATAAAGAATTATGTGGAAAACCAAGCACACGTTTGATCAAACATTACAAAGAACAAGTGCCATTGTTTATTCACTATAATATCGAAAAACAATTGCAAACAATTCACTCACCAGAAGTAAAATTAAAAAGTGGTGGAACAATTGTATTGAACCAAACAGAAGCTTTGGTGGCAATCGACGTGAACTCTGGCCGTTCAACTCGTGAACGTTCAATCGAAGAAACTGCACTAAATACAAATTTAGAAGCAGCCGAAGAAGTTGCACGTCAATTACGTTTACGTGATTTGGCAGGATTGGTTGTAATCGACTTTATCGATATGGAAGAAGAAAAGAATAACCGTGCAGTTGAACAACGTATGCGTGAAGCCCTACGTGATGACCGTGCAAAAGTTCAAATGCGTAAAATTTCTGGATTTGGATTAATGGAATTATCACGTCAACGTCTACGTGCAAGTTTCACTGAATCATCATACTTACCATGTCCACATTGTCATGGCCGTGGAATTTTACCATCAGTAGAAACATCAGCAGTATTATTAATTCGTCAATTAGAAGAAGAAGTAATTCACCGTCCAAGTGAACGTTTCTATGTAAACTTACCATCTGACGTAGCATTGTATATCTTAAACCAAAAACGTGAAGATATTTTATCTTTAGAAAAGAATTACAAAACAAATATTGTAATTAACGGTGATGAAACATTGGTATCATTCTTTGATTATCAAATTACACGTTTGAAAAAAGATGAAAAAACAGGCGCGTATTTGAAAGAAAAGAAAGCTGTAAATACTGACCATCAAAGTTCAAACTTGCAAAAGGCTAATCGTGACCGTATGCAAGTAGCAGAGATGACACGTCGTAATCCTGAAAAGAAAACATTATGGGAACGTTTGTTCGGAGATAAGTTTGAAGTAGAAACAACATCAAGTCGTTCAAACCAAAATCGCAGCGGTGGAAATAATAAAAACCGTAACCGCAATCGTAACCGTAATCGTAACCGTAATAATCAAAATCGTAATAACCAAAATCGTAACCGCAATAACGGAAACAATGGAAACAACGGAAACAAAAAACAAAATCCTAATAATAAAAAAGGATAATAAATGAAAAAGAAACCAGCCTTCATTATACGCATACTAATGCTATGTGCATGGCTGGTTTTTTCTTATTCAAATTCAGCGAATGCATTATCACTGGTGCGTGATGCTGAAATCGAAAAATTCATACGCGAATTATCAATCCCAATTTTCGAAAGTGCGGATCTGAATCCAAAACGAGTAAACATTTATTTAATCCCAGATGAAAATGTAAATGCATTTGTGGCAGGGGGACAAAATCTGTTTATTTATGCGGGATTAATTACAGCTGCAACACATGCAAATCAAATATCTGGGGTAATTGCCCATGAAACTGGTCATATGATGGGTGGGCATTTGGTACGTTTAAATAAAGAAATCAAAGCCGCTCAAATAAAGGCAATGATCGGAATGGCATTGGGGGCTGCCGCGATGGCCGCAGGTTCTGGAAACGGCGGCGGAGAATTAGGAACAGCCATCTTACTAGGATCAACGTCAATGGCTCAAAGTTCAGTACTATCATATACACGAAAAGAAGAAGAAATGGCGGATGAATTTGGGTTGAATTTATTGGCGGATACCAATCAATCTGGAAAAGGGTTATTGGAATTTATGGAGATCATTGAACAAGAACAAATGTTGTCACCTAAATCATCTCCATATTGGCAATCTCACCCATTAACAGAAGATCGTAAAACACATATCGAAGAAAAGATAAAAATAGATTCGATCTTGGCTCAAAAAAAATCTAATAAAGATGAAGAAGAATTTCAACGTGTGAAAGCAAAGTTTGCTGGATACTTATGGACTGAATATGAAATAGCAACAACATATAAAGGTAATAGTGAAGCAGATCGTTATGCACGTACATTGTCATACTTAAAACATAATCATTATGACCGTGCAGAAAAAGAAATTAATGTATTGTTAAAGCAATCACCAAATGACCCATACTATCGCGAAATCAAAGGACAAATTTTATTTGAAAGAGGCGATGTAAAAGAGGCGCAAAAAGAATTTGAATTGGCATCAAAATATTCAGATGAACATCCATTAATCTTGGTGCAATTAGCGGAAGCAAAATTACAAACACCAGGACAGGAAAAATCAGCAATCAAAGATTTGAACAAAGCGCTTGGTATTGATAAATCAATCGCCTATGGGTGGAAATTACTTTCAATTGGATATGGACGCAGTGAAGATGAAGGAAAGGCATTCTATGCACTTGCAGAATATTATGCAGCCATCGGTGATAAAAAAGAGGCCTTAAAACAAATTAAACGTGCCAAAGATAAATTGAAAAAAGATTCAATCGAATATCTCAAATTATCTGATTTATTAAACAGCTTAAAGAAAAAATAATCAGAAGATTTTTTTGAGCTCTTCCATTGCAGTGTGGTGATCATTGTATAAAATCCCAGTGCCACCAGCCTTTATCCATGGATCAAGATAGCGAGGCAAATCATCAATTAAAATTTGTTGATCGGGAGAAGAGGGAACAACATAATCAGCCTTCTTTTCATGATGTTCAAACAAACCAATAAAATGATCTTCCTGAAATAATGGATCAAGATTTTGTTGGATCCAAAGTAATTTCTGTGCCGCAATTCTATTTTTTTCTTCTGTATCATACCCGCGTGGAATAGAGGTAAGAACAAATAAGTCATCAGCATGTTGTTTACAATAATCCCAAAGCAGCTGAGCATGTGGCATTAATGGAAGTGAAATAAAAAAATCAGGATGCGATTTAACGGCATGCCAAAATTCAGGTAACAATTGTTTCGCTTCAGGTGTATAAGGATAGCGAAAGCAAAGATGTTCCCACCCGTTATCACATTTAACTGTTTGAATACGCGTTTCAAAATCAGCAAGCACACCATCCATATCAAGATAAATAATTTTCTTCATAAAATGATTGTATCAAATACACTAAAATTCTGCCATAAAAA
This sequence comes from Alphaproteobacteria bacterium, assembly GCA_003250835.1. Lineage (GTDB taxonomy): Bacteria > Pseudomonadota > Alphaproteobacteria > Rs-D84 > SZUA-605 > SZUA-605. The sequence continues at coordinate 14,493 of QKJL01000018.1, read as the reverse complement.
AATCCCCGCCAATTGGAGGGGATCTTTTCAACTGATATGTTGATTATTTCACAACAGAAACGCCACGGCGGTTTTTCGCCCAAGCAGCTTCGTCATGTCCATCAACTTCTGGACGTTCTTCACCGTAAGAAATTGTGCTCAAACGAGTAGCATCAACACCGTTAGCAACTAAGAAGTCTTTAACAGCATCAGCACGACGTTCGCCCAATCCTTGGTTATAAACACGAGTTCCACGTTCGTCACAGTGACCTTGAACTTGAACATTCGTATCAGCATATGTGTTCATCCACAATGCTTGTAATGTTAATGTTTGTTCAGCATCTGCACGTACATTGTATTGATCATAATCGAAGTATACTTTGTCACCAGCACGTGCAGCAAAATCTTCTGCAGTACCTGGTTCGATACCGTCAATTGGATCGCCCAATGACAATTCTTGTGAACATGCTGAAAGCATTACAGCCGTCGCAGCAACACCAGCAAATTTAAAAAACTTATTCATGATATTTCTCCTTGATAAAGTTGTAGTTTAACGTTAAGCTAAATTCCAATTATAAGAAGAAAAAAACGAATTGCAACAGCAAAGACATGAAAAACACAGATAACAGCATAAATTTACTTAAATTTTTCTATGATTCGGGGGTCGATGAATTCCTAACAGATATTCCGCAGGATTATTTTCATTTCAAAGTTGAAAAGAGTCCTAACGTATCAGGATTACAATCCGCGACTCGAGAAATGTTCAAAAAAGAAAGCGTTGTGGTGGCAGATAAACCAATCCAAGGCGCAATCGAAAGTCAAAAACTATGTGAAGGCATCGCTAATTTGGATGAATTCAAAACTGAAATTAAAAAGTTTGATGGCTGCAGTTTAAAGAAGTTTGCGATGAGCACAATCATTGGGGACGGATTTGAAAATGAACCAACTGTGATGTGTATTGGCGAAGCACCGAATGCTGACGAAGATCGTGCTGGTTTACCATTCGCTGGAAATGCAGGAGAGTTGTTGGATAAAATGCTCGGGGCAATTGGACTATCACGCAAAGAAAATACATATGTAACAAATATGATTAATTGGCGTCCACCAGGAAATCGTGCACCAACATCAGAAGAGGTGGCAATCTGCCTCCCATTCATTAAAAAACATATTGAATTGATTAAACCAAAAGTAATTGTTTTCTTTGGGGGATCAGCGGCACAAACATTAACTGGTGAAAAATTAGGAATCACACGTATCCACGGAAAATGGTTGGATTACAATGGGATTCCAGCAATGGCAATTTACCACCCAACATTCTTGATCAAAGATCCATCTAAGAAAAAAGAGGCCTGGGAAGACCTCTTGAAACTGAAAGAAAAAATCGAAGAACTTAACGCTTAATAAACACGCCAACAAGTTCTAAATGCGGAGTATATGGAAACTGATCCACTGGGGTCAGTTTTTCTAATTCATATCCACCATCCATTAAAATAGCTGCATCACGAGCAAACGTCGCTGGACCACATGAAACGTAAACAACTAACTTCACATCAGAGTCTGCAAGTTTTTTGGCTTGTTCAAAACATCCCGCACGTGGAGGATCGAGTACAACAACATCCAACTTGTTTAATTCATCTGCATCCAATGGTTCTTCAAATAAATTACGATCTTCAACTTTAATATTTTGAAAACCTTTATCGGTTAGTTTTTCAACAGAAGGTGAGAAAATATCAGCCGCCACAACTTTTGAATTTGGGCGTTGCGCCAAAGGAATAGTAAACGTTCCAAGACCTGAAAAGAGGTCAGCAAAGCGTGTGGCATTTGGTGCATATTCATCAATCGCATCAACAGCAAGATTAACCAATGCATGTTCACCTTCGATACTTGGTTGAAGGAAAGCGGATGGTGGCATCGCAATTTTGACACCATTAAAATTGATCACAGCATCATTTGATTTAAAGATAATTTCTTTTCCAGCACGAGTCATTTGAACGATTCGATGCTGTTGAGCAAATTCTGTACATGGATCAATAATTGATAAATCAATTGGGATTTTACGGTGTGGAGACCATACAAAATCAAATCCATTTTCAACGGCTGTGATGTTCACAAAACCTGTTGAACCCGGAAGGGTAATTTTATGTAGTAATTCTTTTGTTGGTGCAATGAGTGCATTTAACTCGTCTACAATCAAGGGACAGGTATCAATATCGATTGTAAAGTTAGACATCGCGCGACGGAATCCAAGAATGAAATTGCCTTCTTTCATATGTTTATATGACATAGAGACGCGACGTCGAGATTTATGAGGTACAGAAACAGTATCGGCAAGAGGTGTTTCAACACCATGTTGAGATAAAGTTTTTGCTAAAGCATTACGTTTCCAAGTCGAATAATATTCAGGTGTCATATGTTGAGCAGAACATCCACCGCATTGTGTGAAAAGAGGACAGAAAGGTTTTTGACGATCTTCTGATTCTTTTTTTACTTCACGTAAAAAGAGTTGTTTGCTTTGTTTGTGACGACGAGATTGTGGGCGTTCAACTAAAACAGTTTCACCAGGCAAAGTATAAGGGATGAAAACTTTTTCATCATCAAGTGTGGCAATACCATCAGCTTCGTGACCAATGGAATCTATCGTTAATTCAATAAGTTGAGTGTCAGTTGTATGAGTCATTCTAAAGATGCTTTGAAATAATGTTTTTGAATTTAACTGGATGTTCAATCTTAGTAAGCATACCTTCATATGCCATATCTAATTCATGAGTGCCAGAGTTAATAAATGCAGGGTTACCAGAAGTATTCACTTTAAGTGTACCTGCGTTATAAATCAGTTTATCAAAAAAGCTTTGATCAACTTCAGTGTCAGTTACTTGATCATATGGAATGTGAATAGATTTTTTACTTAAAAGTCCAGACACAATATACAAAGATTGATCAGTTAATAAATAAGTGAAAGCACGTAAACGTAAATACGATGTTGAAATCATAATAAGGTATAAAACAGCTGTCCAAATCAAAGCTGTGTTAAAAATCGAAATAATCGAAGGTGATAAATCAGCAAATGAATTTAAAATAAATAAATTAATTTTATGTTTCATCACAAAAATGATTCCAAAGAAAATAAAACCAAAGAAAAACTTAAACCAAAAATTTAAAAAGGTATACACTGGCGATTTATGAGCCGCCAGTTGTAAAGTTTCTTTCCCTGACAAATATTTATCGTAATCACGATTAAGTAAGTTCATTATTTTTTAGCACGTTCCATATAAGCAATATCTTGAGTGTTCACAACCACTTCTTCGCCAACTGTAATGAATGGAGGTACCATAATACGCAATCCATTATCAAGTGTAGCAGGTTTATTTGATGAAGCAGCTGTTTGACCTTTTACCACAGCTTCTGTATCAGCAACTGTACAGATAACGCTTTGTGGTAAGCCAACTGAAAATGGTTCTCCATCAACAAGTTTAAGATTAACTTCCATTCCATCTGTTAAAAATGGGAGTTGTTCACCCATAATATCTGCTGGTAAAGTAAATTGGTCATATGTTTCAGTATTCATGAAATTAAGTCCATCAGCATCTGCATAAAGGAATTGGCATTTCAAATCAGATGTTTCCAATTTTTCCACTTTATCAGAAGTATTAAAACGATCGTTCATTTTTGATCCACTTTCGATATCGCGGAGTTCGAGTTGAGCATAAGCAGGACCTTTTCCAGGCTTTACAGTATCGCGTTTCAACACAACACATTTTTTACCTTTGTGCAAAATAATTGATCCCATACGAATTTGACTTGCATCTACTTTCATAAAAACACTTCCTTTGTTAAAATTTTGAATGTCCCAACAATGCCACAACACTTTAAAAATTGCAAGAAAAATCAGACTTGAAAATACAAAGGATAATCATCATAATAAAGGGATGAAAAAACTGATAAAAGAATTTTTTAATCAACCAACATTAACAGTGGCAAAAGAATTACTGGGTGCCCGTATTCACTTTAATGGAAAAACAGGTGTGATTACCGAAACCGAAGCATATGGAGGTGCTGCAGAACCAGATGAAGGGTCTCACGCACACAAAGGTAAAACACCACGTAATGCAATCATGTTTGATCACCCAGGTTTAGTTTATGTGTATTTGATTTATGGGATGTATCATTGTATGAACTTTATCGCAGAAGATCATGGGATCCCAGCTGCAGTGCTGATTCGAGGGGTAATCGGGGATGATGGTGTGCATTACAATGGTCCTGGAAAATTGACACGATACTTTGGAATTACAAAAGATCAAAATGGCGTAGATCTGTTTACAGATAATAAATTTTTTGTTGAACAAACTGAGATTGAGTATGACTATGAAACAACGCCCCGCATAGGTTTAAAGCAGGGCGTTGATAAACACTGGCGTTTTCTCGCAAAAGTTTAATTATTCAATTTCTAATTTTCCATTTTGGGACATCATAACAGCTACCCAACGAGTTGACTTAAATTCAGAAAGAACGATCATAAGGATCACTGTCAATGGAACACAAACAAACATGCCAAGTACACCCCATAGCATGCCAAAAATCACAAGTGAGAGCATGATCATTAACGGAGATAAATTGAGTGAATTTCCCATAATACGTGGTTCAATAATGTTACCAATAATAATTTGAGCTAAAGAAATTCCAATCGCAACAATTAAAAATGGTGTGAGGCTGTCAAATTGAACAAGTGCAATAGTAACTGGGAATAAGGTACCAATGATTGATCCAAATGTTGGAACGTAATTAAGTAAAAAGATGACAACAGCCCAGAATGAAGCAAAGTCCAATCCAACTGATTTCATAATTACATAACTGATTAACGCTGTTGAAATACTAACCATTGTTTTCACAGTTAAATAAAGTTTGATTTTTTCATCAATATTTTGCAAAACATTTTTCTTTTTAAATTTAAATACATTTGATGAAAGATGATTTAATTTTTCTTGGAATAATCCTGCTTCTGCTAATAAGAAAACAACATATAACAAGATCAAACCTGTGGTTTTGATAATCATTGTTAAACTGCCTACAAACATACCAATAATCTTTGGTAAACTGATTTTTTCAGTAATTTGACTCACTGTGAAATCATGGTCAAAAGGAATAGCATTCAATCCTTTTTCAGCAAGAATACGAAGTTTTTCTTGATAAATAGGTGCCATTGCAATCACTTCAGTCAAGTTAGTACGAATGCCATAAACAATTGCAACAATCATACCAATAACGGCTAACAGTGAAAAAGGTAAAGCGAGCTTGGGTAAAAATGTATCTGCATAATGATCGGGTAATGCGCGTTTATAAAATGAAGCAACTGCATGAATAAGATACCAAAAGAAGAGGGCAAGAATAAATGGAATAAGAATTGTTTTTCCAATTACCATTAAATAACCTGAAAGCACAAACGATCCAAGTATCGCAAAAAAATTAACTGGTCCAGCCATAATAAAACTCCTCTATCTCTTTGTAATAAAAACAATTCTAACAATTGAAAAAGAAAAAAGCAATGAATAGATCATTGCTTTTAAAAATATTTAGAATTCTGAATATCCTTCACGTTGTAATCGTTCAAGTAATTCATGACCACCTGATTCGGCAATATTCCCATCTTTGAAAATATGAACATGTGTCGTTGGAAGAGCCAAAGCAAAATCCATTGTATGAGTAATGATTAAAAACTTTGTACCAAATTGTTCACGCAATGTATTAATTGTTTTCAAAATAATTTTTTGAGCATCAATATCCACACCACTATCAGGTTCATCCAATAAAGCAACTTTTGGTTTCAAAAGTAAAAGTTGAAGCATTTCACATTTTTTCTTTTCTCCACCAGAAAAGTTTTCATTTAATCCACGGGTTAATAACGCACGATCAATCCCAAGATATTCACAAGCGCCATATACTTCTTGGAAGAATTCAGGAGCAGTTAATGGAGTTTCTCCATTCGCACGACGATTTTCATTAATCGCATATTTTAAGAAATTAGCAACAGAAAGTCCTGCAATTTCAGGTGGATTTTGGAACGAAAGAATAAGTCCTTTTTGCGCACGTTTTTCAACGGGCATATCAGCTAAATCCTCACCATTAAAAGTAACTGTTCCACCTATAATTTCGGTTTCAGGTGCACCAGCAAGTGCTTTACAAAAAGTGGATTTACCAGATCCATTCGGGCCAAGCAATAAATGCACATCCCCTGATTCAATCGCCAAAGAAATACCTTTTACGATTTTATTGTCTTCAATTTGTACATATAAATTTTCAACGTTTAACATAATAACTCCTAAAGTTTACCTTCTAAGTGAAGGGCAATTAATTGTTTTGCTTCCATCGCAAATTCCATAGGCAGGTATGAGAGAACGTCTTTACAAAAACCATTCACAATCAAACCGGTTGCAGTATCTTCATCTAATCCACGTGCGCGCAAATAGAATAGCTTTTCATCACTAATCTTAGATGTAGTCGCTTCATGTTCTATGATCGCAGTTGGATTCATATTTTTGTTAATAGGAAGAGTGTGGCCAGAGGCTTTATCCCCAATAATTAAACTGTCACATTTAGTTGCATTTTTGGCACCATCAGCATTCGGAGAAATGTGAACTAACCCACGATAAGTCTGAGTTGATTTACCAAGTGACACACCTTTCGATACGATATTTGATGTCGTATTTTTACCAAGGTGAATAATTTTTGTCCCCGTATCAGCTTCTTGAGATTTATTTGTCAGTGCAATACTGAAAAATTCACCACGTGATCGATCTCCCTTTAAAATACAGCTTGGATATTTCCAAGTATAACGCGCACCAACTTCTAACTGAGTCCAACGCATAAATGCATCTGCTTCTGTTGTTGCACGTTTGGTCACGAAATTATAAATTCCACCTTTACCATTTTCATCCCCAGCGTACCAGTTCTGAACAGTGGAATAGAATACTTTAGATTTTTCTTTACAGATTACTTCAACAACAGCAGCATGCAATTGATTATCATCATATTGCGGCGCAGAACAACCTTCTAAGTAAGAAACTTCAGAACCTTCTTCGGCAATAATAAGCGTGCGTTCAAACTGTCCAACAGCTTGTGTATTTAAACGGAAGTAAGTTGAAAGTTCAATAGGGCATTTAACACCTTTGGGAATGTATACAAATGTTCCATCTGAAAATACCGCTGTATTGAGTGCAGCAAAGTAATTATCTTTCATCGGAACAACAGACATAAAGTATTCCTTTACAAGCTCAGGATACTCTTGAACAGCTTCTGAGAATGAACAGAAGATAATACCAAGATCAGCAAGATCTTTACGATAAGTTGTCGCAACAGATTGGCTATCAATCACGGCATCAACGGCAATCCCAGCTAATTGTTTTTGTTCTTCCAGTGGAATACCTAAACGGTCATAAACTTCTTTAATCTTTGGATCAACTTCATCTAAATTTTTAGGTGCATTCTTTTGATCTTTTGGGGTCGCGTAATATGAATACGCTTGATAATCAATCGGTGGATAATCAAATTCAGCCCAATGAGGCTCTGTCATAGTTAGCCAGGCGCGATAAGCTTTTAAACGAATATCCAGCATCCATTCTGGTTCATTTTTCAAAGCAGAGATTTTAAGAATAATATCCTCAGATAAGCCTTTCGGAAATGCTTCTGTTTCCAAGATTGGAACATTACGTTCAGGAATATTTTTTAATTTATCAGCAATTTCGTTCGTCAAATTGTACCTCTATTATTTGTATGATAAAGACGGTATAAAAACGGTCTATTTCTGTCTTTTAATTAAATATTTTTCAACTTCTAATGCTGCCTGACATCCTGTTCCCGCTGCAATAATTGCTTGTTGGAATGTAGGATTCATCGCATCACCCGCTGCAAAAATACCTTCAATTGTTGTTTGTGTTGAATCTGGTTTTGTTAAAATAAAGCCACGGTCATCAAGGTCAACAGAACCTTTCAAAAACTTTGTACTTGGTTCTTGTCCAATCGCCACAAAGATCCCATCAATTTCAAGAATTTGATCTTCATTTGTTTGACGATTAACAACACGTGCGCGTTCAACACCTTGATCACCCATAATTTCTGTTACTTCAGAATTCCAGATGATTTCAACATTTTCTTTTTGTAATAATTGTTCTTCTAATACCTTTTCACATCGGAAAAAATCACCACGGTGTACATGATAAACTTTCTCAGCAATATCTGATAAGTAAATAGATTCATACACTGCTGTGTTCCCGCCGCCAATAACTATGACTGTTTTCCCACGATAAAAGAATCCATCACATGTGGCACAGGCTGATACACCTTTTCCACGAAACTGTTCTTCACCAGGTACGTGTAACCAACGTGCGCTTGCTCCTGTTGCAAGAATAATTGAATCTGTTTCAATGTGGCGATCTTGTGATGTATGAATAACAAATGGATGAGAATGTGATGAAATTTTTTCCACATTATCAATAATAAATTCAGCACCTAAACGTTTAGCTTGTTCATACATATTATCAGTTAATTCAATTCCAGATAATGGATGAATAAAACCAGGGTAATTTTCAATTTCATGAGTAAGTGTCAATTGTCCACCCACATTTTCACCTGTGATAACAACTGGTTCTAACCCAGCACGTGCAGCATAAATCGCTGCGGTATATCCCGCACATCCAGCACCAATAATAACTACTTTTCTACGCATTTTTTTTCCTTTTTATTTGATATGGGTATACTAGCGACGAAAATCAACCGTGTCAAACAATGAGGTAACTTTTTTCTTAAACTCTTCATCTACGAAGAATTGTTGACGCTCATCATCAGTAGTTTTGTCTTCATTGTAAGGTTTATATTCCTGTAAAGCATAGTGTTTCACACCTTTTTTAGATAAAAGTTGTGCAAGTTCAAGAATAATTTCTTTGGTTAAAAAACGAGGGTCGCAAGTGGTACGAACTTCAAAAGGAACGTTTGATTGTAAGATAAGATCCAAACTTTCAATGGCATAATCACCACTTTTCGGAATACCTGTCATTGGACGATAAAGTGAAGGAAGGGTTTTAATATCAAGTCCAATCCAATCAAGTAATGGTAAAGCCTGTTTTAAACGGTCAATGTAAAAACCATTGGTGTGTACAGCAACTTCATATCCCATGTCTTTAACTTGTTTCATTGCTGGAATAATATCAGGTTGCATAAGTGCTTCTCCACCACTAAACACAACGCCATCTAATACCTTTGAACGTTTTTCTAAAAACGCAACAATCTTATTCCAATCATAATCAGTTTCACGACATTCCAATAATTCTGTATTTGAACAATACACACAGCGCAGAGGACATCCCTGGCAAAAAATGACGGCTGAAAGCCGCCCTGGAAAATCAATAGTCGTTAAGGGAACAATCCCTCCAACATTAATCATCAATTTTACTCCAATCGTTTAAAAAGGATAAAAGAGCTTAATTCCATATGGAACTAAGCTGCAATATTATCTTTCATAAATTCACAATGTGAAGGTTGAGCAAAAGCTTTTTGTTCTGTAAAGTAAACACGGTCATTATATTCAGATTTTTTTCCAACATTGAAATTAGCCGTCGGACGGATGTATCCCATCGCGCGAGTCCAAGTTTCACAACGTGTTCTTTGTGTATTTACAGGTTTTGACATAAGCTCCTCCCTTTTTCCTTTAGTTTAGTCAATTTTAGTAATAATGTCCATTTCCAAGTTTTAAGTCTTTTAACTTGAAAATGAATAATTTCTTATTCTGTGCCAGTTTCTGATATCTCACAAGCTGGGCAACTTGTTTTTTCTTGTTCAATTTCTGCATCACATTTTGGACAGAATTCATGTTCGCCTGGTAAGTAACCATGTTTTGGACAAATTGAAAATGTCGGTGTGATTGTCAAATAAGGCAATGTATAATTTTCAAATACCTTTTTGATAAATTTCTTCGCAGCATCAGCAGAAGATAAACGTTCTCCCATATACATGTGAAGCACTGTTCCACCTGTATATTTGCTTTGAAGTGTTTCTTGTAAATCTAATGCTTTAAACGGATCATCTGTATAACCTACTGGTATTTGAGATGAGTTTGTATAAAACGGTGCTTCAGGTGTACCAGCTTGTATAATATCATCAAAACGTTTTTTATCTTCACGAGCAAAACGGTACATCGCACCTTCAGCAGGTGTTGCTTCTAGGTTATATAAGTTACCTGTTTCTTCTTGGAATTGAACCATGCGATCGCGAATATGATCTAATACTTCATTTGCCAATCGTTGACCTGCTTCTGTTGTGATATCTTCTTGATCGCGTGTGAAATTACGGATCATTTCATTCATCGCGTTAACACCGATAGTAGAGAAATGGTTATTAAATGTACCAAGATAACGTTTTGTAAATGGATAAAGTCCACCATCTAATAAACGTTTGATTGTTTTACGTTTAATTTCCAAACTTTTCTTTGCCATGTTCAATAATTGATCAAGACGAGCAAGCAAAGCTTCCTTATTACCTTTGAAAAGGTATCCTAAACGTGCACAGTTAATTGTAACCACACCAATTGAACCAGTTTGTTCAGCAGAACCAAAAAGCCCATTACCACGCTTTAAAAGCTCTTTAACATCTAAACGTAAACGACAGCACATTGAACGCACATCAGTTGGTTTTAAATCTGAGTTCACAAAATTTTGGAAATAAGGTAATCCATATTTTGCAGTCATTTCAAACAATGGTTCCATCGCAGGTGATTCCCAAGGAAAATCATTTGTGATGTTGTATGTTGGAATAGGGAATGTAAATGGACGACCTTTGATATCACCTTCTGTCATCACTTCGATATAAGAACGGTTAATCATATCCATTTCTTCTTGTAGATCTGCATAAGTGAAATCTACTGGTTTACCACCAATCAAAGGTTTCACAGAACGTAAATCTTCAGGACAAACCCAATCAAAAGTGAAGTTTGTAAATGGTGTTTGAGTTCCCCAACGTGATGGAACATTTAAATTAAAGATTAATTCTTGCATGCATTGTTTAACACGTTCATATGGCAAGTTATCTAATTTAATATATGGAGCAAGATAAGTATCAACAGAACTAAACGCTTGTGCCCCAGCAAATTCGTTTTGAAGAGTTCCCATAAAGTTAACCATTTGACCAACAGCAGCTGATAAATGTTTAGGAGCCCCTGATTCGATAAATCCAGGTACGCCATTGAAACCTTCTTCTAATAAAGTACGCAATGACCATCCAGCACAGTAACCTGCAAGCATTGAAAGGTCATGGATGTGATAATCACCATTACGGTGCGCTTCACCAATTTCTTTTGGATAAACGTGTGATAACCAATAATTAGCTGTAATTTTACCAGCATTATTAAGGATCATTCCACCAAGAGAATAACCTTGATTAGCATTTTCATTTACACGCCAATCAAGTTGTTTCAAGTAATCTTCCATAGATTCTTGAACGTCAATCATTACGCGATCATCTTCACGAGCTAAGTCACGTTTTTGACGGTACATAATATAAGCCCTTGCAGTTTCAAAATGATCATTATTTGCAAGGGTTAATTCAACAGTATCTTGGATTTCTTCAATAGATGGGCAAGAATCAGGGGATTTATATTTTTTTTCTAAGATGCGAACGACTTTTTTAGTAATAACAGCTGCTTGATCGGCTTTAAATTCACCTGTTTCCAGAGCAGCAGCACAAATCGCTTCGAAAATACGATCTGCGGTAAAATCAACTTTTTCGCCTTTGCGTGTAATAACGCTTTTTAAAGTAGTCTTAAATTGTGTAGGTGCCTCTGATTTTGGCATTTCCCTATCTCCCTTCCCTTTAGATATTTTTTCATATATTATTGAATTAAAAAGAATTTCTTAATTCAATGTGAGAGAAACACAACGATTTAGTGTTTTTCCTTTCCCTTGTAGATACAATATATAGTATTATAAGAATGCAATGCAACCGAAAATATAGTGGTTTTTGCAAATTTTCCACTTGACTCAAAAAAAAATAAAGAAAGGCTATGATTCTGTACCATTTTGAGGTAAAATAAAGGCATAAAAAGAGAAATAAAATAAAAAAATCAAGAGGAATCAATAACATGCGTAAATTACTTATCAGTACATCTATATTAGTTATAACAGGGGCTATTTGGGCCTTAATCATTGCTAGTGCACCTGATTCGACCGCAGAAATTCAAGGAGTCGGAAATGGAATTAATGGATTATTTGCAACGCGTACATTTTTATTCTTTTTTCCAATCTTGGTTATCCTTTTAGGGTTAAATTTTTTCTTTACACAATTAAAAGAAACTGAAGATGATCAAAAATTCAAAAAATTGTTCACTGAAAATCGAATCGCACTTGAAGGACTAGAAGCAATTACAAAGAATCTAATTGAATTGCGTCATATGGGATATACATCTCAGTTTTTCAATCACTTACCAATTATTTACCAAGATTTTTATGAAACGCTCCGTCGCATAATCCGCAGAGCAGCAATTTTACCAGAATTGCCATCAATCGACTCGCGTCCAGAAACACAAGATCTATGGGTGTTGTGCCGCAGTTTTTTACGTGCAATTGAAAAAAATCCATCAATTTATGAAGAAATCCGCCGTAACTTTAAAAAGAATCAAACGTTATCTCAAGAAATGAGTTTGTTTACAATACGTTTTGATCGTTTCCTAAAAGCATTACAAAGTTATGACCGTGATCAATTCATTATTCAATTTATGGAAGAAGGATCATTGGGACGTGTATACGATATCTTGATGAAAGCATTTAATGAAGCACATGAACAAGAAGTAAAAGAAGAAACATTGGCAGATAAAATAAAAGCGCAGGCGGCTGCTAAACAATCTCAATCAACAGTAAAAATAGAACATACCGAAGAAATAAAAGAAACTGTGGTGATAAAAGAAGAAGGAATTGATGAAACTGATTTTATAAATACATCAAATATAGAAGAAAAAATTTTACCATTAAAAGCTGAAAATATTGAACAAATCAGTAACGAAGAATTAATGAATAATCTAAAAACAAAAACGGTGGGAGAAAATCCATTCCTAAATAATTTAAGTCCGGGGGAACCAACTCTTTTTGATAAGAAGAAATAAATCCTAAATTAGTGATTGACGAAAAATGCTTGTATTTGCTAAGATGGATACAAGTATTTTTTATTATGCAACCTATAAAACCTATATAATAATGAATTATAAAGAGAAATTAACGTACCGTGACCAAACAAAGGTCGTGAGTGAGGATGGAATTACTTTCATTCTCACTGTGCATGGGGAAGAGCTTTACAGGGATGAAAAATTTGTAAAGATTGATTATTTTCCAGAAGATGGGAGTATAATCGGCATTTGTGTAAACTTGTCATCAATTTTTATTTATAAAGGTAATCTTGAAAAAATTATTCGTTCACCTAAATATGCTTTAATGAAGTATGATCCTAAAACGAGAGTGGTGGAAATAACGGATAAAAAAAATGAGTTGAAAAGATATGATCCGGAGGTGGATTGTATCCCTCTCAAGAAAAACCTTTTAAAGAAGATGTGGGCATTTGCCTCATAATATAAAAGAAAGAGCCTTCAGGCTCTTTTTTTTATGCGTTGACAAAAAAAGAATTCTCTTATATAAAAATTATGAAAAACCTATTATTAATCAAATAAAAATTATACTATGGCTAAAACGAATTTTTATGATGGCAGTATCATGACCGTTAACAAAAAAAACGAATTTAGTTTCTTTTTTCAAGGTGGAAAAAAGGATATACTTCCACCAAATATGAAAAACGCTAAATCTTTAAATTATATTCCAGATCAGCATCGTTATGATGGGGTGCGGAATATATTGGAGTGGAGGGAAGGAAATAAAAACCTTGAAACTTCTGTAGAACAAATTTTAGCGGAAAAAAAATTATTCCCTTTAAGAGGGAAAAAAATTAAGCGAATGAGAGTAAGAGTTCGTTTAAGAAGACTTGTAGCAGCTTTTTAATGAAAGGTCCCGAAAGGGACCTTCTTTTTTTGATGTTTGACAAAAATAAAGAAGGGGTATATAAAAAAATAACCAACTAGAAGTTACACCTAAATTATAAGCCTTATGAGTAATCTAAAATTAAAAGAAGTCACATTCATTGAACAACATGAATACCCTGATGGAAGCATATTGGGGATAATGGCAAATGGAGAGTATTTTTTCTCTTTTCTGGGCGGTCAAGTAAATCGTCTGGATAAAAAGGAAAGGAAACATGCTTTGAATATTAGATATTCACAAGCAGGGCATCTAAAAATAATATTTAAAAACGGTCGTGAAATAGATCGTTTTATTACAAACGTCTCACCTTTGTATGGTAAAAAAACGAAGTGGGTGAGAGTATTGATTTTAATTAATCAAATGTTACAAGAAGGGAGACCTTCATCATATCAATATGCATATTAAGTAATAGCCCCTGTCTGGGGCTATCTTTTTGAATATATTAATAGTAAAAAAA
>QKJL01000014.1 GCA_003250835.1 Alphaproteobacteria bacterium | reverse complement strand
TTGAGCTTCTAAGAGCTTGATTTCAGCCGCTGATTTTTCAGCCAACATTGCTTGACGTTCTGCTTCTTCTTTACGTTCAATTTCTGCAATTTGTTTTTCAGCTTCTGCCAATGCAATTTTACGTGCATTTTCTTGTTCTGAAATAGAGCCTTTTAACTTTGCAGCATCCAATTGATATTGCAATTGATCTAACGCTTCTTTTCTAGATGCATCTTTCTTAGTTTCTTGACGTTGCAAGTATGCTTCTAATTCAGTTTGGAGTTTCTTAGCTGTTGCTTCCACTTGTGCTTGAGTCATATTTAATTGACTTTGCAAGTTTGTCATCGCAATTTCAGCTTGTTTTCCAGCTTCAACCAATTGATACTCTAACATACGTGTATCTTTTTCAATTTGAGATTTTTTTGTTGCTTCTAACTTAGATGCAGCTTCTCTTTCACGTGCTACAGCTTCTGCTTCAATTTTACGTTTATCTTCTTCCGCAATATCAGCCTGTTTAATATGGTTTGCAAGATCTGCATCTAATTCATCACCACGGATTTGAATTGTTGCAATTTTTTCTTTAATTTGATCTTGAGTCAAACACATATTTTCTGTGAAATACCAAGACATTCCTTGTTCTTCACATTTACGTTGATTTTGAATTTCTGCTGTTTCACATAAACGTGTTTCTTCATTAAACATTTCGCCCGCTGCTTCATCACATAGTTCATAAGCTGCTTTCAAGCTGTCCATTTCACGTTCTGTTTGTGTAATACAACGACGTTTTTCAGCATCCCAGTAACCTTCATCAACTTCTTTACAGTTTAAGCGGATTTCATTTTCAGCTACAACCAAAATTTGTTCCCAAATTTCTTCACCAGCTGATCCACATTGTTTAATATTAGTTGAACATTGTGTACGATATAAAATCACATCATCCAATGATGGACACATCTTATATCCTTCTCCACATGATTCTTGGATACAACTTTGAATTGCTTTTGAACATTCAGATTCTGTAAACTGACCACGTCCTAATGCAATTTCTTTTAAGTTTGTCCATACATCAGCTGCTACGGCTTGACATTGTCCTAAAATACCACTTACAAAAGCTTTTTGTTGTTCAAATGCTTCATCTGTATAACATGCAGCAAAATCTTTATCACAACGTTCTTTATCTTGCAATTCTTCCATTGCTTTTTCTAAACACTGTGCTTTACTGTATTTATTTTTATTTGCTTCTTGTTTTTTAGCTACTCTTTGATATTCATTATATAGTTTTTGCATTGCTAATGTTGATTTTTTCAATGTTTCATCTAAAGAAACGTCATATGCACGCGCATCCTTTGAAATTTTTGCTGAATAAAATGATTTCGCACTTGAAATTTCATCTTTTGGACATGTTTTCAATACATATTCACATGCTTTTTCAGCATCTTTACGCAATGCATCACCTTCTTTACGTCCACCAACGTTTCCATAATCAACTAAACTATCAAGTGAGAAATTATCATCATCTAGATTAAAACCAAAATCAAAATTACTTTCTTCATCACCTTCCATATCAATTGCTAATTTTTCTGTATCCATTCCGAGATCACCAACCAAAGTAACAATTGCTTCTGTTGTTGCTGCTTGCAAACTTGCTTCCACACCTTCTTTTTCGCCAAATTCAGCTAAAATTTTTGCTTGAGCTTGCAATTGCACCAATTGTCTAAACAATTCATCAATTTGTTTTTCTTTTGGTTTATAACTTTTCCATGATGATGAACATACTGTTCGACCAGCAGCTTCTTTTACTGTATCTAAACAGATTTCATCCATACATGTTTTATAACGTTCTGTACATGTTTGCACATCAGCAATATCTCGTTCGGCTTCTGCACGTCTTTGCGCTTCCTCTTGACTATATAATGTTGATACCTGACCATATGCTTGATTTTCTGTATCATAGTAATTCACAGCACTTGGCGCCACATATTGACCATTAGCATCCACAACCATTCCTTGATTACCAATTGTCATTCCTTGAACAGCTTGTGTTGGCATTGCAGTTAACATTGTTGGCGTTGTTGATGTAGTTGTAGTTGTTGTTGTCGCTGCTGTTGTTGCTGTTGTTGCAGCGGCTACAGTTACACCACTACGTCCTACTGCCATACGTGTACGACCTGAACGACTTGTATCATTTACTGCTGTTGCTGCTGTATTCATCATCATTGCTGAGCTATTACCGCCTGAACGACCTGTACTTCCAGTTGATTGACCTGCTGAGGCAGTACTATTGCGTCCACCTGTTGAAGAACGACTACCTGTTGAAGCTGAGTTACCACGAGCTACACCTGAAGCTGAACGTCCACTACGGCCTGAACGACCTGATGACGCTGTTCCACGTCCACCACGTTCACTTGTTGAACCTGAAGAGTCTGATCCACCACGAGTTCCACGACTACCTGATGAACGACTTGCTGTTTCGCCTGATCCTGAACGTCCACTACGGCCACCTGAACGACCTGATGATGCTGTTCCACGTCCATTTGTATCTTCATCTGTTGAATCTGAATCGCCTCCACGTGTTCCACGTCCACCACGACTTGATACTTCTCCTGATCCTGAACGTCCACTACGGCCTGAACGACCTGATGATGCTGTTCCACGTCCATTTGTATCTTCATCTGTTGAATCTGAATCGCCTCCACGTGTTCCACGCCCACCACGACTTGATACTTCTCCTGATGAACGCCCACTACGTCCTGAGCGACCCACTGATGTTGCGTCATCACCACGTGAACTACGTGTTGATGTTCGAGCACTTCCTTCAGTATCTGTATCTCTTGATCTACTACGTTGCGCAGATGCCATATCTGTTACCACAAAACATGCTGCAACTGCTAGCAAAATATATGAAAGTTTTTTCATTTCCTTCTCTCCATTCTCGTTCTAGAAATTCTAGTTACCTCCCATTGTATCATAAAACCCTAGCAAAAAAAAGGCTTTAATCACTTTTTACATAAAAAAAAGAGAGAAGATTCGATAAAATCTTCTCTATTCCTTACTGTGATTCAAAAAATAACTTATTTCAGAAATTCTTTATTTTGCATATATGGGCGTAATTTTTCAGGAATTCGCACATTACCATCTTTTGTTTGATGATTTTCGATTAATGGCGCTAACGCACGTGGGGTCGCAATTCCAGTATTATTTAACGTATGCACAAACTTCACTTTATTTGTTCCACTTTCACGGTAACGTGTATTTGTACGACGCGCCTGAAAATCATGAATTGTTGAACAACTTCCAAGCTCACGATATTTTTCTTCTGATGGCACCCATGCTTCCACATCATGCATACGGATTTTATTAAAGCCCATATCACCTGTACATGCTTCAATCACTTGATACGGCAATTCTAAATCAGTCATCACCTCTTCAATGATTGATAATAACTTTGCATGCCATTTTGCACTTTCTTCTTCTGTTCCTTTGCAAATTACAAATTGTTCCACTTTTGTAAATTGATGTACACGAATTAACCCACGTGTATCTTTACCTGCTGACCCAGCTTCTTTACGAAAACAAGATGAATATCCCGCATATAAAATTGGCAAATCATCTTCTTTTAAAATTTCACCCGCATGCAATGCATTTAATGTAATTTCAGATGTTCCCGCCAATGAACGACCTGTATCACCCAATTGATATACATCATCTTTCATTATTGTTAAATCGTTTCCTGGAAAATGTCCTGCTGCCATTACTGATTCAGGTTTACAAATTGCAGGCACAGAAACAATTGTAAAACCATTATCTGTTAACTTATCCATCACGAACATATGTACTGCGATTTCCAATCTTGCCATTACACCTTTTAACGCATGAGAACGTGGACCAGCTACTTGTGCCACTTTTTCAAAATCAGCCCAATCATTTTCAATTAACAAGTCATAATGTGATTTTGGCTCAAAATCAAATATATGTTTTTCACCAACTGTTTTAATTACCACATTATCTGCATCACTTTTTCCAAACGGGACATTATCTGCTGGAATTTGTGGGACACGTGCTAATAAATCTTTTAACACTATTTCTTTTTGCTCTAAATGCTCGCTAAGTTCTTTTGCTTTTTCCCCAGCTTCTTTTGATTCAGCAATCAATGCAGGGCGTTCTTCATTTGTCGCACTTGGAATTTTTTTTGATATTTCATTCTTTTTTGCTAAATATGTTTCATATTCTGCTTTTAACATATTTATAGCATTATACAATTCAACAATTTGATCAACATCGCACTTAATATTTTTTACTTCCGCTGCTTTTTTTACGATATCTGGATTTTCTACAATAAATTTTGTATCCAACATTTTACTTCCTTTATTTTAAAATTAAGCTTATTTTTCTTCTTCAATAATTATTTTTGACACAACTAAAAATTACCCCAGCACAGGGGATGACATACGAGACACAACAAATAAACTTAAATTTATTTCCATCATACTTTCATTTTATATTTTTTTTCTTTTAAAAGCAATGCCTTTATTCACTTGCATTCTAACGTTTTGGTGCGTATGCTATCAAGGGTATTTTAAACACTAATTATGAGATTATTTATGGCAAAAGAAAAATTTGAATTTTCAGATACTAATTTAAACCTTTTAAAACGTTTATGGCACTTTTCTTTGAAGCATTACATTTGGTATGTAGTGGGCGCAGTCTTTTTCATGATTTTATCATCTGGTGGTGAAGCATATAGTCTTTCACTTTTAAAAGGTATTTTTGATGAAGCTTTTATTGCAAAAAACAAAGATGCCCTCGCAGGTATTTCTATTCAAATTATTGCTATCTTTTTTGTAAAAAGTATTGCTCTATTTGCCCATGTGATGATTATGGGGATGGCTGGCATCAAAATCACACGCGATATTCAAACACGCATGTTTAATCATTTTATGGATATGGATTATAGTTTCTTTAAAAAAACAACTACCGGGCAATTACTTACTCATTTTGGTACTGACACCGCTGCTGTTAACCAAGTATTGCAAACTTTCTTTACTGCTTTTTTGAAAGATGTTTTTACAATTATTGGAATGGTTGTTTTAATGGTTTTACAATCACCACAACTTTCACTTATTATTTTGGTTCTTTTACCTGCTGTTGCCATTCCTCTTTCTTTATTTGGAAAAAAGGTTCGTCATCTTTGGGGTAAATCAATGAAAGAATCTGAAGGTTTAAACTCTTACCTGTTCCAAGTTTTCAACAGTATGGAAATTGTAAAAATCTATTGCAAAGAAACTTTTGAAAAAACACGCTTACGCTCAATGCTTGATACACTTTATAAATTATCATTGAAAAATCTTCGTGTAACTTCACGTTCACGTCCAACTATGGAATTTCTTGGTGGAGCAGCGATGGCTGGTACAATCTTAATTGGTGGTTATCAAATTACAGAAGGATTAATGACAACAGGTGAATTTGTAACATTCCTTTCTGCTTTGTTTGGTTCTTACCGCCCATTAAAATCTATGTCGAATACATTTATGCAATTACAACAACCATTTAAAAATACAGAACGTATGTTTAAAGTATTTGATACTACGTCAGATATACGTGATGTGAAAAATGCAAAAGACTTAAAAGTAACAAAAGGACAAATTGAATTTAAAGGTGTTGATTTTTCTTATAATAAAAATGAAAAGATTTTAAAGAATGTAAACCTTACTATTCCTGCTGGGAAAACAGTTGCTCTTGTTGGCGCATCTGGTGGTGGAAAAAGTACAATCATGCGTTTACTTCCACGTTTTTATGATCTTGACCAAGGACAAATTACAATTGATGGACAAGATATTTCTCAGGTTACTCAAAACAGCTTGCGTAATAACATGGCTCTTGTATCACAAGATGTTATTTTATTTGATGACACTATTGCAAATAATATTTCTTATGGAACACATAAACACGTTTCAAAAAAGATGCTTGTTGAAGCATCCGAAAAAGCTGCTGCGGCAGAATTTATTGACGCACTTCCAGATAAATACGAAACTATTGTTGGGGAAGGTGGTAGTCGTTTATCAGGCGGTCAAAAACAACGTGTTTCAATTGCACGTGCGATCTTAAAAGATGCTCCGATCCTTTTACTTGATGAAGCAACATCTGCATTGGATACTAAATCAGAAAAAATCGTTCAAAATGCTTTTGAAAAACTTATGAAAGGACGTACAACACTTGTGATCGCCCATCGTCTTTCAACCATTATGAATGCAGATCTTATCTGTGTTGTGAATGATGGTGAAATTGTTGAACAAGGTACTCATGATGAACTTTTGAAAAAAGATGGTACGTATGCAAAGTTATATTACCTTCAATTTAAAAAGGAAAAATAAAAAAAAGAGCTACTGAAAAGTAGCTTTTTTAAAATGCATTTTTGATATGTGTTGGCAGTAATTTTCCTTTTGATAACAGCATTGCATCAAAACGACAATCGATACACTGATAGCGTGGGAAACGTTTTAAAAACAATTCTGCATTTCGACGAATTCTATTTTTTTGCATCGAACTAATCGCGAACAGCGCATCTTCTTCTGATTGACGATATTTTACTTCGATAAAGACAATCGTTTTACCTTTGCGCATGATCAAATCAATCTCACCTTTTCCACCACCTTTTTGACCTGCGCCAAAACGTGTCGCAATCAGCGAATATCCTTTGAGCCACAAATATATAATTGATATTTTTTCAGCCCAAATTCCACGTTGATGATTTGTTTTCTTTTTCATCATGCTAAAAAAGACCCCCTTTGGGAATCTTTTTATCAAAATTCTCATCAAAAATAAAGTTTTTTATTCAGCGGTTCTAATAATTACGCTTCATAACCTCCGCCAACGAGTCTTCGTTTACAAATTTAACGAAATCATTCAACGTCATGTCGTTTGAGTTCAATACCTTTGCTAAGCTTTCTGTTGTTGGCCAACGTTTTTTGCCAGTTTCAGTTACACGTTTACTACGATTAAATGTTGTAGCATCTAATCCAGCTTTACGTGCCAAACCTGACACAGATAGATTTTTTGATTTTGCAATTTTATCAATCGCATTCCAGACTTGAGTATGGTTCATATACGCCTCCTTTGTTTAGTCTTTCATGATTTGTTTGATCAAAAAGATATTTAGGCTATCTTTATCTATAAATCATATCATACACAAATTTCAAGTAAAATACAATTATAGGAATATTTTCAGTTGTATATTGACTTTACATACAACTTTTGATACATTTGTTCTCTCTTTGTTCATGATTTAAGGAGGAAAATGAATGAATACCTATTTAAATAATAATCGAATCGACGAATCTAAGGAATATACTCC
This sequence comes from Alphaproteobacteria bacterium, assembly GCA_003250835.1. Classification (GTDB taxonomy): domain Bacteria; phylum Pseudomonadota; class Alphaproteobacteria; order Rs-D84; family SZUA-605; genus SZUA-605. Next base: position 26,426 of record QKJL01000014.1, on the reverse strand, counting down.
CTTTAATGATACGGAAGAAGCCTGGTTTTGGTTTTGTCGATATCAAGCCATGCGTGATGAAGCTGGATCTTTTTGTCGAAAATCTAGTTTTTCAACTATTCAACGCCCATGTGATCTTGATGATATTATCCGCGTTGTGTTGAAATTACGTCTTGCTGGACATATTACTCAACGTCATGTTGATATTTTAATTGAATATGGCAGCCGCTTTACCACACCAGACATTCACCACGCCGATGAAGTTGATGATTATCCACTTTGGAATACAGCTATTGATTTAATGACCACTATCTTTATTCAGAAAGGAATTGTTCAATGCAAACCCAAACATTAACCTCTGAATTTTCATCTGCTTATGTTCTTTTTCACCCTCATACGCATTTAAAAATTTTACAAATATTACATCCATCTTATCGCCATTGCGCTGTCTTACTTGAAAATGACACACATTTTCTTTTACTTGACCCCTTATCCCAACGTCTTCATATTCAATTATTCGTCAAAGATGATACCCCTGACACCTTAACTCAACTTGCATTTCGTGGATTTGATATTATTAAAACAAATATCTCTTTTTTTGAACCGCGCCTTTCTATTGAACTTTTTTCATGCGTTTCTTTTGTTAAACGCACACTTGGACTTTACGCCCCTTTTATTTTGACGCCTTACCAACTCTATCAATATCTGATAAAAAAAGCCGGCGATTGCCGACTTTCTTTAATTTAGTATGCTTCTTTATGAAGTGTTTCTTTTGCAAATCCTTTTTCTTCGAAGAATTTAGACATATCTTCAACCATTTTAGGATTTCCACAGAAATAAACATGTGTATGTTCAGGTGTTAATTCTTCACCCCATGCTTTTTGAATTAGTCCATTTTCAGCCACCATATTTACACGACCGTTAAGACCATTCCATTTTTCACCTTCTTCCGCACGTGATACCACTGGGAAATAATGGAAACTTTCTGGATATTTTTTCATACGTTCATTCATTTCATCTTTATATCCTAAATCACATGATTTACGCACACCGTGCAACAATGCAATTTTTTTATTTTTAAAGAAATCTTCATGTTCTATGATTAAACTTCTGAATGATGCAATTCCAGTTCCTGATGCCACAAAGATAAAGCGTTTTGCTTCTTTTGCTTTTTCAATTGTCATATGTCCAGCGCATTTAGGTCCCATAAAGATATCATCACCTTCTTTTAATGCGAATAGACGTGGTGTTAATTGACCACCTTCTACTAATACGATATAGAAAGACATTTTGCCTTCCTTTGGTGCAGAAGAGATTGAGTATGCACGGTTAATTAATTTTCCGTTTTCATCTTCCAATCCTAATACACAAAATTGTCCTGCTGTAAAATCTGGTTCACGATCATTGTATGCCACTGTGAATTCTTTAATTCCAGGTGCTACATCAACAATTTTTTCAACAACTGCGTTATACGCCATCATTTTTCCTTTATTAAGTTAATTAAGTTTCGTCATTATAACAGTAAAATCTGAAATTCCAAGTATTTTTTATTTCTTCTTATTTTTGATTTTTTCAGCCTGCACCTGGGTCCACAAATAAAGACCAGCGCCCAATACGATACACATATCCGCCACATTAAATGTTGGCCAATGATATCCGTAAGCATGTACATCCAAAAAATCTACAACTGCACCAAAACGGATACGATCAATCACGTTTCCAAGCGCCCCACCAATAATCAAGCCAAAACCGATTTTACGTATTTCATTTTTTTCGCTTTTCAACCAATGGATTAATAAACTGACAATCGCCAATGAAATTAGAACTAATATCCATTGCATTTTATCACCTGATAAAATACTAAAGCTTACACCTTTATTCCATGCGAAAATAATATTAAAAAATGATGTTACCTTTGCTATGTATACTGGTGTTGGGATTAAATCTGTTGCTGAGACCACAAATGGAATTGATGTCACAATCTTTTTCAAAATTATCCATTTTGTGATTTGATCTAATACAAATGCAATTCCAACAACCCATAAAACATTTTTAAACTTTTTCATTTACTATTTCTTTCCTTTTATTACTGGCTTTTTCTTTAACACCTTTTTAGGAGTAACCTTTTTTACTGGAGTATTTTTTACAAGCTTCTTTTTAGGAGCTGATTTTTTAACTACCTCTTTTTTTACAGGTGCCTTTTCAACCACTTCTTTTTTAGGCTCTTCAACTTTGATTTCTTTTTCCATAACAACCTTTTTAGGTTCTGTTATTTTTAAAGCTGGTTTTGGCATTTTATTTTTTAACGCCAAATGCCCTTTCATTGACATCAACAATGCATCGTGAATTTTTTTATGACGTTCTGATGCCTTTTTTGCAGGTGCTTTGATCTTTGTATTTGTCTTCCATACGATATGATGTAATTTTTCATAATCATTATGACGCATATCACTTAACAAATGATAGATACGATCTTTTTCCATTCCTGTTTCTGACAAGATTACACGTCCCAACTGTAACGATGATTCTGTTGTTTCTGGCACAGTTCCTGTTACCCCATGTGATTGTAGTGCTTCACTTTCCATATGATTACGTGCACGTGCAAAAATTTTAATATCTGGGAAATTTTCACGGAATGCTTGCACTGTTTTTTTCACCATTGAAACATTATCCAATGCAATCACCGCCATATCTGCACGGTTTGCCCCTACTGTTCTTAATACGTCATAACGTGTTGCATCGCCATAGAATACTGGTAAACCTGCTTCGCGTCCTTCTGCTACACGATCTGGTTCTAAATCAATTGCAGTATATGGTACACCTGCTTTATCCAACAAGCACGCAACTGTTTGTCCCACACGACCAAACCCAGCGATAATTACGTGATCTGAAATTGGTAATTCTTTTTCTGGAAAAGCCCCAATATTTTCGTGAAAGATTTTTCCGCGTGTATCCAACCACAATACGAATTGAACAATCAATGGTGTTAACAACATTGAAATCAATACAGTTAGGATTAACATTTGTCCTAAATCTTGTGGCAATACATTGTATGCACTTGATCCCGCAATTTTAAAGATCACAAGTGCAAATTCTCCTGCTTGTCCTAATAAAAAACCTGTTTTGAATGCATCACGAGAATCCAGTCCTCCGAAATAACGTGTGATTAAGTAAATGAAAATGATTTTCAATAACATTAATCCACCCACTAATTTCATTACAGTTTCAAAATTTCCATTGAATAAAGCAAAGTCGATTTCCATTCCAACTGTCATAAAGAATAATCCAAGTAATAATGCTTTGAATGGCATTACATCAGATTGAATTTGATGTTTGTATTCACTTTCAGATAACATCATTCCCGCCAAGAACGCACCCAGTGATAATGGTAGACCAACCACATCCATTGCCCAGCAACTTAATAACACCAAAATAATCGCTGATACTGTAAATGCTTCTGAACTTTTACTTTTTGCAATAGCACGTAAAAATGGTGATACCAAATATTTTCCAGACAAGTACACAAGTCCCAATAACATGATAGCTTCTAACGCACCTGTTCCAAAACTCATTCCTGCATTTCCAGTTCCCATTGCAAGTAATGGGATTAACGCTAATAATGGCACCGCCATTAAATCTTGAAATAATAAAATTCCAAATGATGTACGTCCGTATTGTGTATTAATTTCATTACGTTCTGATAAAATTTGCATATCGAGTGCAGTCGATGACAAAGATAACGCCAATCCAATTAATAAAGATTGTTCGAATGGCACACCGAGTACGGATGCGATTACTGAGAAGATTGTTCCCATCATAAACACTTCTGTTCCACCCAGACCAAATACTGTTTTACGCATTGCTGATAACGATGATGGACGGATATCTAATCCAATAATAAACAACATGAATAAAATTCCAAATTCTCCCAAGTGTTCAATTGTACTTGAAGTATGAATTAAACCAAATCCAGCAGGTCCCACCAAAATTCCAGCAGCCAAGAATCCAAATACAGTTCCCAATCCCAATCGACGTAGAAATGTTACGCTTAATACTGTCATTGATAAAATAAAAATTAATGTACCTAATACACCATGTGACATTTTTTGTTTCCCCTCTCATAACTTTTATAAACCTTGAATTATGATACCAAATTGATTTTTTAAATACAAACAAAAAAACATAATTAAAGGCCGCAAAAAGCGGCCTGGTTTGTACTTGTATTCAACGTCGAAATGCTCTTCGTTTAATACATTTTTCTTTCTTTTTTTTAACTTGCATTTTCGTCGTCATTTCGTCGAAATGCTCAGTGATTGTTTTTAACAACATATATCAAAATAATAGGTTATGAATTTTATCCTATTCCCATTTATATCTTTTGTCAAATAAGAAAATCCCCGCAACAAAGCGGGGATTTATTACTTTTCTTTTTGAGGAGAGAAAAGTATTCTTTAACGAGCTTCTTTAACAGCTTTTTCAATTTCTTGAACTGTCATAGCACCTGGGTAGAAGTTATCACCGATTACGAAGAAAGGTGTTCCTTCAATTCCAAATTCAGAACCAGCTTCACGTGTTTTACGTAATTCAACCATTACTGATTCAGCATTCATGTCAGCTTCTAATTTTTCTGTATCCAATCCGGCTTTTTTAGCAATTTCAAATACTTTTTTCTTTAAAGAATCTTCACGTTTTTTAGCATCTTTGATATCGTTGTATTTCGCAGGGATAATACCTTCTTCAAACATTGCTTCATGTAATGCTTTTACTTTATCAGCGCCTTGAGCTTTAGCAGCGATAGAAGCTTGTGCAGCGATGAATGAGAATGGACGAATTGGATAGTTTTTCAAAACGATTTTCACGTCAGCATCTTTTTCCATATATTCTTTTACAAATTTACTTGCCATTTTACATGCTGAACAACTGTAGTCATAGAATTCATAAATTGTTACTGATGCATCTTCTTTACCAAAAGCAGGAGCAGTCGCTTGTAATTCATCTTTATGTTCTTTTACATATGAAGATACTTTTTTGCGTTGATCTTTTTGTTGGTTGTTTGCTAATTCCATCGCCATTTCACGTAGAATTTCAGGATGAGACATCAAGTATGGACGAATTGCAATTGTTGCGATAAAGTATGATGCAACAAATAAGAAAATTGTTGGTAATAAAGCTTCTACTACGAAACGTTTATCTGTTTTACCTTTTTTTTCTTTCTTCCAGTTGATTACCATATTGTAGTAAAATTTATATCCTAGCAAGATTACAAATGCCAAGATAAATAGACCGATTGTATATAACATTTAGAGTCTCCTTCTTGATTATAAGTTAATGTTATCGTTCAACTGAACACCAATCATAATGCTCCACAAATCAAAACGCAAGCCCTATCTTTATAAAAATAAAAAAGGTACGATTAACGCACCTTTTTTATTATTTTGAATCTGGTTAAATTATAATTTAACGTCGATTTTTTCTTCTGTATAGCATTCGATTCTATCGCCTACTGACAGATCATTATAGTTTTGGAATGATAATCCACATTCTTGACCTTCACGCACTTCTTTCACGTCATCTTTGAAACGTTTCAATTGTCCGATGTCACCTGTGTACATTACCACATCGTTGCGGATCAAGCGAATCTTTGCATCACGTTTAATGATACCTTCTGTCACTATACATCCCGCCACTTTTGTTCCTTTACCTACACTGAACAGATCTTTTACTTCAGCATAACCAATGAATGTTTCTTTGATTTCAGGATCTAACATTCCTTCCATCGCTTTTTTAATATCATCAGTTAGATCATAGATAATTGAGTAGTAACGAATATCGATGTTTTCAGCCTTTGCCGCATCACGTGCTTGTGGATTTGCACGTACGTTAAATCCAATTACCAAAGCATTCGTTGCGCGTGCTAATGTGATATCTGATTCATTGATACCACCTACACCTGCGTGAACCACTTCTGTTTGCACTTTTCCACCACCCATTTTTTCAAGTGATGTTACGATTGCTTCGATTGATCCTTGCACGTCACCTTTGATTACAATTGGTAATTTTCCAACTTCACCTTCTTTTACGCCAGCCATTAATGCTTCCATACGTGATTTTGAACGTAAGATCATTTCTTTTTCTTTACGTTTCTTTTGACGATATTCAGCAATTTCACGTGCTTTTGATTCTGATTCAAGTACTACAAAATCATCTCCTGCTTCTGGAGTCCCTTGAAGACCCAATACCATTACAGGTTCTGATGGTAGTGCTTCAGTAATACGGTTTCCATATGAATCTTGTAAGGCACGTACACGTCCCATTTGCATTCCAGATACAAATACATCCCCAATTTTCAATGTTCCATTTTGAATCAATACAGTTGCAGTTGATCCCAAACCTTTTTCTACTTTTGCTTCTACTACCACACCTTCGGCAGATTTATTTGGATTTGCTTTTAATTCAAGCATTTCAGCTTGTAACAAAATAGCTTCTTCCAATGCATCCAAGTTCAAACGTTTTTTCGCAGAAATATCGATTGAGAGAGTATCCCCTCCTACACCTTCTGTTACCACTTCGTGTTGCAATAATTCCATACGCACTTTGTGTGGATCTGCTTCTGGTAAATCAATTTTATTTACAGCAACAATAATTGGTACACCCGCTGATTTTGCGTGTGAAATCGCTTCAACTGTTTGAGGCATAATTCCATCATTCGCAGCCACAACAAGTACCACAACGTCAGTGATATTTGCTCCACGTGCACGCATTGATGAGAAAGCTGCGTGACCTGGTGTATCGATAAATGAAATCTTTTTTCCATTTTTCAATTTTACTTGGTACGCACCGATATGCTGTGTGATTCCACCAGCTTCTCCGCCAGCCACGTCTGTTTCACGTAAAGCATCCAACAATGTTGTTTTTCCATGATCCACGTGTCCCATAATTGTTACAACAGGTGCACGGAACTCAAGATCTTCTGCTGAGTCTTTTTTAGATGCCAACATCGCTTTGATCATTTCACCTTCACCCACACGTTTATATGTGTGACCGAATTCTTCCACGATCAATTGTGCTGTATCCGCGTCAATTACTTGGTTAATAGTTGCCATTACACCCATTGCCATTAATTTTTTCACTACGTCAGCGCCTTTTTCAGACATACGTTCAGCCAAATCCTTCACTGTAATTGTTTCTGGAATTGATACTTCACGTACAACTTTTTGATCACCTTTTTGAGCTGAGTGTTGTTTTTGTTTTTGCTTTTCCAAACGACGTTGTAATGAAGCCAATGATTTTTGACGTGTTGTAATCACTGTTGCTTCGTCATCTTCATCCCCATGCAAAATAATATCATTCACAGTTAATTTACGACGTCCGAATTCTGCTTGATTATCTTTTTTTGTCTTTTTAGCAGCTTCTTTTTGCTCCATTACTGGTGCTTCTGAAGTTATTGGCTTTTTAAATGTCTTTGATGGACGATCTTTCTTTTCCGCAGCAGCTTGAGCTTCCACTACTTTTTCAGCAGCTTTTTCTTTTGATACTGTTTCTAATTTTTCACGTACTGCTGCAACTTCTTTTTCAGCTTTTTCAGCTTCCGCACGACGTTTTTCATTCAACTTCGCTTGTTCTTCTGCTTTTTGAACAGCTTCTTTTTCTTGTTGCTTTGCTTGTTCCAACAATGCTTTTAATTTATCTGTATTTCCAGATGCAGTTCCTGCTTGTTCTGAACTTGGACGTACGATACGGCGGCGACGTTCAATTTTTACCGTCGACGATCCCGTTCCACTAGGGGTGCGAGTTAAAACCCCACCACCCAGTGTTAATGTTTTTCTTTTTTCGTCAGTCATACATGTTCCTTTTTATTATTTTCTTCTGTTTCTACAGATTTATTTTTCTTCGCCTTCGAACCAGTGTTCACGAGCTTTCATAATGATGTCATTTGCTTCTTTTTCAGACATTGTTGAAAGAATATCAACCAATTCATCACCAGCCAAGTCAGCTAAATCATCTAATGTTTTCACATCTTTTTCAGCCAATAACACTTTTTGTTCTTTTGTTAATCCATCGAAGTTTACTAAGCTTTCATCAATATGTAATTCTTCTTTTTTATCTTCGAATTCTTTTTCTTTCTTTGCTACGTATGTTGCCGCACGTGTTTGCAATTCGATCACCAATTCAGGTTCAAAACCTTCGATTGCCATGAATTCTTCAGCTGGTACGTATGCAATTTCTTCAATTGTACGGAAACCTTCTGTTAACAATAGACGCGCAATCACTTCATCGATATCCAATGCAGATGTAAATAGAGCCAAACGTTCTGCAATTTCTACGTTACGTTTTTCTGCTTCTTCTGCTTCGCTCATCACGTCAATTTGACAACCAATCAAATCTGATGCCAAACGTACGTTTTGTCCACGACGTCCAATCGCAATTGATAATTGATCTGCAGCCACAGCGATTTCGATTTTCTTTGTTTCTTCATCCACAACCACTTTTGCAGCTTTTGCTGGTGTGATTGCACGGATTGCCATTTCACCTAAATCAGGTGTCCATTGGATCACGTCAATTTTTTCACCTTGCAATTCATTAATAATTGGTTGGATACGGCTTCCACGCATTCCTACACATGTTCCAACAGGATCCATTGAAGGATCTTCTGAATATACAGCGATTTTAGCGTGTGATCCTGGGTCTCGTGCCACTGCTTTGATTTGGATATTTCCTTCGTATACTTCAGGCACTTCTGCTTCGAATAATTTTGCCATGAAATCAGGGTGTGAACGTGACAAGAAGATTTGTGGACCTGAATTTGTACGTTCTACTTCCAAAATTAATGCACGGATACGGTCGCCCGCGTGTAACATTTCTCTTGGGATTAATTCCATACGTTTTAAGTATCCTTCCGCACGGCCATTAATATCAACATATACATTTCCATATTCGTTACGTTTTACTGTTCCATTTACTACTGTACCTACTAGAGCTTCAAATTCTTGGAATTGACGTGTACGTTCTGCATCACGGATTTTTTGCAATACAATTTGACGTGCAGATTGGAATGCCATACGTCCTAAGTATAGGGGTGGTAAGTAATCTTCGATTGTGTCACCCACTGTTAAGTTTTTATCTTTCTTTTGAGCATCTTCAACTGTGATTTCAGTATGTTCGTTGAATGGGATCATTATTTGGTTCCCTTCTTCATCCAATACTGGATTACCTTCTTCGTCCATCGCTTTTGTTGGTTTATCATCTTTAATTACAGTTAAACGACGACGCACACCAATTCCGCCTGTTTTACGATCAATATTTACCAATAAATCATGTTCGTATCCATATTGGTTACGTGCCACTTTCAACATTGATTCTTCTAATGCTGTGAATACTAATTCTTTTTCAATGCCTTTTTCTTCTGATAAAGCATTTACCATTGCAAGTAATTCTGGACGTGGTAGAGTTTGTGAAAAATCCATTTTATTTAGCTCCTTTTTTCAAGATATCTTCAAATATTTTATCGCCATCAATTTTTGCTTTTTCAATATCAATATATCTAATTGATAGCGTTTGATCTTCTGTTTTTAATTCAATTTCATTATCTGTCGCATTCATTAATTCACCACTGAAACGACGACGATCATTAATTAAATCGGTTGTTGTTACCTTTACTGGACTTCCGATAAAGCGTTTAAAGTGCGCAGGTTTATTTAATGGGCGTGATATTCCAGCAGAACTCACTTCCAAATTATATGCACTTTTAATCACATCTTCTACATCCAGTAATGCTGATACCGTTTTAGATGCTTTCTCACAATCTTTCACAGAGATTTTTTGATCATCTGTGCGATCTAGTAAGATTTGTAGCACATTACGCTTTCCAGCACCGTAATAATTGATTTGCACCACTTCGATATTCATATCTTCTAGTGATGGTTCAATAATTTGTTCAATTTTTTGCTCTAATAGCATTTATCGTCCTTTTATCATTTTTAAAAAGAGCGGGTTTCCCCACTCTTTTCATAATATCAACAATATAGACTATTATAGATCAAAGATCCTCAGAGTCAAGTCTTTTTACCATTCATCCTTTAGAAAAAGTCTCCATTAGATGATGATTTATTGCTTGTGTTTGATCCGTTACTAAATTCACCACGTTGCACCACTAATTCAGGGTTCTTTGTGTAGAATTCATCAAGATCAATAAATTCTTGAGGTGTGTTTACTTGGTATTCTCCAGCAAAATCAGCTAATTTATGTGATCCAGTAAAACAAGCCCAGTTTTTAGATTCTTCTTTCAAAGCTTCTTTTTCTTTTTTATCATCATTGCTTTTACCAATTGCATTTCCAGCCAAACCACCAAGAGTACCAGCAACAACTCCACCAGCTGCAGCTCCTACCCATTTACCACCAGCTTTTTTATCGTCTGTGCCATTTTTACCTTTCCATAGACCATTATCCCCTTGTAATTTCTTTCCAGCAAATCCACCGCCAGCAGCACCCACAACAGCACCAATTACAGTACCCCATGCTTCTGAATTTTTACGGTCACTTACTTTTGGTCCTACTCCGAATGTTGCTTCATCACATGTGAATTTATCACCAAAGCCAAACATTTTAGATTCACCTTGCACTACGTTAGAACGACGCATTTCAACAGGGAATTGACACACAGCTTTTTCATAGAAGTTATCTTCTTTTAATGCTTTTGTATTTGTTCCATGTAATACACTTCCACCTAAGTTATCTGCAGTTGTGTGACTATCGCCGTATTTCTTAGAAAATACTTCTAATTCCATACGTTCGTATGTGAATTGACCACCTAAGTCGTTACATTTTTTGTTAGCACGTGAAATTAATACTTCTAATTCACGATCTAATTCACGACGTTCTACTTCTACTTTTGCACCATGAGCCAACATTTTGTTTTCAACAAAGTCATCCCATACTTGTGATACACCGTCTACATCTGGGTTTGCTAAGAATTGGTATCCTTGCATTCCAGCACTTACACGTAATTCAGAACAACTTACTAAATCACGTTGACAGTATGATTTAAAATTATTCAATGTAATTTCATCTGGTTGACCTGTTGTTGTTAAACAGTTTTTATAGTCTTCACCACAGTGTTGTTTCATACATTCATCCACTTTATCAACACAGTCTAATGCTTGTGTCCATTTGATTTTTCCATGTGTTTCATTGTATGTTACCAATGCTTGATCCACATTACGTAAGTAATCATTTAATGCATATGTTTCAATATCTAATTGTTCCTGTGCACTTAACTTACAACGTGTAAATACTTCATCATCACAGCTACGTACGCGTTCTTGGAATGCACTATAGAATGATGTTGTATCACTGTCAGACATACTTGAGTATCCAGCAATTGCTCCACCTTCTTCTTGTAAACATGCTTTATATTTTGTTTTACAGATTGTTGTGATTGCTTCTGTTGTTTCTTGGCATTCTGTAATACATTCTGCTCTTTCAATTGCATTTGTTTGTGTACATGTATCATAACAACTTTGCATTTCATCTACTTCACATGTTAATTTTCTTACTGAACATGTATGTACGCCTGATGCTGATGTTGCGTTACGTGTATCTGTTACCAAGAAATCTACACATCCTGTATAATCAGATCCACATACTTGAGGGTCTTTTACACAACGTGTGTATTCATTACGGCATGATGCGTAATCTGTAATAAAGAATTCTTGTTCCATTTGTTGTGTTACATATGGATATACATCTGATGCTGTGATATCTGCTGCACATTGGTTTGTGATCACATCTTCACAGTATACACCCTTTTCACTTGCGAATGATGATGCCAATACAGATGAAGATATCAATGAGATTGTTGTATATCCTGCTAAATCAACTGTTACATCTGGGTTTGTCACTGTAAATTGTAATGCTGATGTTGCGGCTGATACTTTTGTTACCACTGAAGAACCTGCTGCATCAGTCATACGGATTTCAAGGCCTGCGTACAAATTATGAGGATTTGTCGTAATTACCGTATATGTTGAGCCATTATCAGTTGTTGTAATGTCATCAGCTGTGATTGAGCCCACTGATGATACGAGATATTTTTTACAGTTTTTTAGTCCATAATCACAGATACCAGGTTTTTCCAAACATGATGTGTATTCTTTTGAACATTCATACAAGCTTAAACTTTGTGATACAGTTGCTTCTTCTACTACTACACCTGATGTTGCTGACGTTACGCCACCTGTTGACCCCACTGTTACTGTTGTGCTTGATACTGGGGCTGCTGTCACAATTCCATTTCCAATTCGTACACGACCACGACGCGCTGTACTCTGTGATGAACGACCTGCGCGCGATGCAGTATTTGAATTATCTAGATTTCTTTTTGGCGGTGTATAAGCGTTTGCACTTAGCACAGCACCTGAAAATAGTGTTAAAATTGTTAGAAAAAAGGCCTTTTTTTTCATAACTTCTCCTTCGTTATATCTCTCAATAGGGTCAATTATATCACAAAACCATTGTAAATAAAAGGCTTTTTTATGTTTTATTTTTACTTGAAGTTTGCCTGATTCTAATTATACTCAGAAATGATTCAAATTACAGGAACTTAAAAGGATTTAAATATGCGACGTCGTCAAAAATCACCTTTGAAAAAATATATTATTTGGGCCGTTTTGATTTCAATCATCACATTGATGTTTTGGACATTACCACCTGTTGTTAAAAAAGCTGAAAAAATTATTGAAAATCCGGCGGTAATTAAATAATGACAAAACAGTTTTACATTTATACATTTGGCTGTCAGATGAACGTATATGACAGTGATCGATTACGTGATGCCCTTATTCATAATGGATGGACATTATCGTCGACCCCTGATACCGCTGATTTAGTTGTTTTGAACACCTGTTCTGTCCGTGAAAAAGCAACGGATAAGGTATTCTCTGAATTAGGACGTATCAAAAAGAAGAAAAAAGATACTACGAAGATTGCCGTGATTGGCTGTGTAGCCAAAGAATCTGGTAAAGAAATTTATCGTCGTGCCCCATATGTTGATTATGTGTATGGGCCACAGGCTTGGCACCTTCTTCTTCATAACCTTGCAAAAGATTTCCGTGATATTGATGTTGATACGCATGGTGTTGATAAATTTGATGAGCTTCCAATGGCGACCGATACCGCTGCTGCTGCGTTTGTATCTATTCAAGAAGGATGTAATCATTTCTGTACTTATTGTATCGTACCATTTACACGCGGCCGTGAAGTTTCTCGTCCTTTTGATAAAGTTATGGATGAAGTTCGTCATTTGGTTAAACTTGGAGCAATCGAAATTAATTTCCTTGGGCAAAATGTAAATAATTACCAAGATGATAATGGAAAGAATTTGGCTGATCTTGTGCGTGAAACCGCTAAGTTAGATAATGTTCAACGTATTCGCTTTACGACATCTTATCCGACTTGCCTGACTGATGAATTGATTGATTTATATCGTACGGAACCAAAACTGATCCCATTTATTTATCTGCCTATTCAAGCAGGTGGAGATAAAACATTAAAACGCATGAATCGTCGTTATACTCGTGATCAATATTTTGCAATTATTGATAAACTGAAAGCAGCGAATCCAAATATCCAAGTTTCATCTGATTTTATCGTTGGCTTCCCTGGTGAAAGTGATGCTGATTTCGAAGATACTCTTGATGCGGTTCGTCGTGTACGTCCCATCCAATCATTTAGCTTTAAATATTCTAAACGCCCACATACTGGTGCGGCTCTTTTACCGGATCAAATTGATCCAGACGTTGCGCAAGATCGTTTAGAAAAATTACAAACTTTATTGAAAGATATTCAACGTGAATTTAACGAAAGCTGTGTTGGGCAAAAAATCAAAGTATTAGTGGAACATGTTGGACGTGATAATCCAAATATTATTATCTGTCGTTCTGAAAACATGCAAACAGTTGTCTTACCAAAAGATGAAAGCCTGATTGGTAAAATTATTGAAGTAGAAATTACCAAAGCCAATACCACAACACTAAAGGGACAACTATGTTAAACATCGACATTCTGAATCAAGCTGAATTTTTATGGAGTGAGCATTTTGAAACGCCAGCGGCAGATGTTCGTTTTGTGTTGGAAAAAATTGCACCTCAATTTGATCTTCATCCTTTGGCTGAAATTTCAATTGTCTTAACAGATGACCTTCATATTAAAAAACTGAATTCAGAATTTCGTGGTAAAGATAGTGCGACCAACGTTCTTTCTTTTGAAACTGGGGATGATAAATTACTGGGTGATATTGTTCTGTCGATTGACACACTGGTTCGTGAAGCAGAAGATCTTGGTATTTCTGTTCACGATCACTTTACGCATTTATTGATCCATGGGTTCTTACACCTTATGGGACATGATCATATTGATGACGCAGATGCAGATGAAATGCAATTGGAAGAAATCGACCTTCTTAAACAATTCGATATTGATAATCCTTATTCATCATAACTCTTGCGCTTTTAAGACTTCCTCTGTATAACTGAGTCTTATGAAACAGAGACTTTTAACATCATTATTGATCTTTATCCTTGGGGGATTATCTGCCTTTGGGTTTGCACCTTTTTACTTGCAATGGCTGAGTGGGATTTGCTTTATTGGCTTTTTCTATTTTCTCTTTAATGCGACTTCTTATAAACAAGCTTTTACTTCTGGGTATTTATTTGGGGCAGGACACTTTATCGTTGGTCTTTATTGGATTGCCAATGCCCTTATGGTTGACGCTTATATGCTTCGTATGTTTGGATGGCTTATTCCTTTTGTCTATTTAGGCAGTGGGCTTGTAATGGGACTCTTTTTTGCCTTACCTGCTCGTTTTAGTTTTTATGGCGGGACACGATTAAATCGTATTTTATTATTTATTTCTTCTTTTGCTGTTTTCGAATGGGTGCGCGGTTGGATCTTTACTGGGTTACCATGGAATAAGATGGGCGCGATTTGGGTGGATACCCTTCCTGTTTTGCAAAGCATTTCAATCATTGGTACACTTGGGCTTTCATTTTTAACTCTTTTACTATTTTCAATCTTTTACTTAATCTTTGCTCGCTTTACAGCCTTACGCATTCATTTAAGTTATATGGAAAAGATTTTTATCGGCCTCATTCTGACCATCTGGGTTGGGTTGACCTCTTTTGGATTTTCGCATCTTCAACCGACCACATACCGTGATACAACCTTAAAAATTGTTCAAACCGGTCTTTCACAAAAGATGAAATGGAAACGTTCAGAACTTCGTAATAATTTTGAATTTCATCGGAAGCTTTCTCTTGTTCCTAAGGCGACTGATATTGTGATTTGGGCGGAAAGTGCCGTGGCATTTGATTTGCTTCATAATTCAATGTTACGTGATGAAGCGGTTGACGTTTTACAAACAGATGATTCTTATTTAATTACTGGTTTTATTTCACGTTCTGAAGATAATCCACAAAATATGCTAGGTGTTTTTAATCGTCAGGGTGTTGTCGCGACGTATGCTAAATCTCACCTGGTTCCTTTTGGTGAATATGTTCCGCTTCGTGGTATACTGCCAATTAAAAAAATTACCGAAGGATTAACTGATTTCAAAGAAGGGGAAGGGGCGATTACTCTTTTACCTGATACTGATTTATCATTTGCTCCTGCCATTTGTTATGAAGCTATTTTCGCAGGTTCATTTATTGATCGTGCCCATCGCCCTAATTGGATCCTTATTTTAACAAATGATGCGTGGTATGGTAATTCAATGGGACCGTATCAACATCTCGCCGAAGCACAATTACGTGCGGTTGAAGAAGGTCTTCCAGTTGTTCGCTCAGCATATAGTGGTGTATCCACCGTTATTGATCCGTATGGACGTATTTTAAAACTCATTCCGCTGGGTGTTGTTGGTGTAATCGATTCAGCCCTTCCGACTGCTTTACCTGCTACTTTATTTTCTTATTTTTATCCATGGGCTCACCTGTTGATTTTTTCTTTGATTATCGGATGGATTTGTTGGAGACGTCGTTATGATCACACTTAATCGTCGCAGCGTTATTATTTGGACAGCCAATCTTATTCTGTTTTTCTTTTTATTTTATGGGATAAAATTTTTATTTTTTCAACCGACAGTTAAACCTATTTCTGATACCACTCAATTTTTATTACGCTCTCAACAAATTGATGGTTCTTTTTCTGATTCTGTTTCATTTTTAAAAGGTCCAAATAAAGCAATTAAATCTTCTGCCTCTGCTCAATCTGTTTATGCGTTGATGCGTTCATATCAACATTCCAAAGATGATTCATTACTTTCTGCTGTCGAACATGGTTTAACCTTTTTAAAAAGTAATACGCTTTATGGCAAACATTATGATGGTGGACTTGTGCATCATCCCAAGGACAAAAACATTTATCCTGCGACAACGGCATATGCTTTGACAGCTGCGATTTGGTATCGTGATGCCACAGGAAACACCTCTTTTAATCAAACAATTTCTGATTGGCAAGATGCTCTTATTTCTATTCAACTTTCCAATGGTTCTTTTCCCAAAATACTCACTAAAAAATCAACTGATATGGGGATTGTTTGGTCTTTACTTTCTATGGCAAACCTTTCTGAATTATATCAAACATTAGATCGTGCCGATCGTTATTATTTAGCAAAACAAACCCCATCACTTGCTTCGTACCAGCTTCGTGTTCTGGCGCATCATTTACGCGTGAAACCGAATGAATCTGATTTAACACTTTCTTCAAAACTTGTAAAACGTTTCTTAGATAATAATCGTAAAAACCCTCTTAACAATAACTGTGAAACACTGATTGGCATGGTTGATATTCTGCCATTTTTAACAGATGTTTCACAAATAAATACATTGAAAGCTGAACTTTCTAAATTTATGAAACCTCTCTCTGATTTTCAAGTTACAGAACCTTATACTGTTGCAACAGATCATATGACCTACACCTTTCATGGTGATTATCTTCGTCAAGCACGTGGTGGTTTTATGAAAGATTTTAATACACTAAAAGCTCAAGTAGAACCAACTCGCGCTTGCTTAGACTTTTACATCTCATCTTCTCAATCACAACTGTAATCTTGACATTTTTTAAACTTTTCTTTAGTTTTTAATTATGGAAAAACATATTGATGTCCTTGGTATAGGATTAGCATTCACAGATTTATACAAACATGTGTCTTTTGACATTATTCATTTTTTCGGACTTAATTCTGGACATGTTCACTGTCTTCATTCTTTTTCAACGGAAAAACAAATTCAATTTAAAGAAGCTATGCGTGATTGTGAATTTAGTTCTGGTGGGGCAATTTCTAATTCACTTGCATCAGTAGCTTATCTTGGTGGAGTAAGCAAATTTATTGGCACTATTTCTGATGACCTTATTGGTCATTTTTTTAAAGATGAACAACATAAATATAATATTAATTTTCAACCTAACATTCTTCCCAATCAAGCGAGTGCTAGCTGTTATATTTTAATTACTCCTGATGGAGAACGTACCATGGTTTCAGACCTTGGCGTTTCAACTGTTTTTCATTCAGCAAACTTTCCTCTTTCACTTTTCAAACAGACTTCTGTTTTATTTTTTGAAGGCGAAATTCTTCCATTTTTTGATAATACAACTTTACAAACTCTCATTCAAAACACTTCACACCTAAAAATTGTATACACTCTTCATTCTCATCGCGATATTACTCAACGCGATGTAGATTTTATGAACTTATGTGATGTTATTATTGGCAATGAAAATGAAGTGAATTATTTAAATTCACTCCCTTTACCAGGTATTAAAAAACTTCAATCTGATAAAATCTTTATCACTACACAAGGTTCAAAAGGGATTTTACTTTCAGATCATGGACAAACAGAGCTTATTCCTGTTCCTGATAAAATTGATACTCCTGTTAGCACTTTAGGAGCTGGAGATGCTTTTGCAGGCGGTTTTATTTATGGATATTCTCAGAACATGAAATTAAGAGAATCTATCTACAAAGGATTTGAAATGGCTCATCAAATTTTACAACAACCACATGCAAAACCAAACTAAAGGATTTAATAATGCATATTCATGATAATACTGTTTGGGGAATTGATTTTGATGAATGCTTTTATCGTAAGACTCCTGAAAATCAATCTATTATTTATAAAAATAGACACTCTGCTTTTCGTCGTGCACTTAAAAAAACAGTTTGCTCACATTTAAGTGAATTGGATATTAAACAACTTGTTGATCAGTGTATTGAACAAACTGTCATTAATCAAACATCTTTAGAAAATGAAATTTTTTCCATTCATCCTTTAACTTCTGAACACAAACAACCTTTTAATGATTATTATGTTATGAATGATGCTGAAGTTCATGAGTTTTCAATGGCTGTTAAAGATACTATTACAGATCTTTCTTTATTAAATGATCTTCCTGGTAAAAAAGTTATTTTTACTGATAACATTGAATTTACTATTCGTCGTTTTTTTGATAACTGGAATATTGATTTTGATACTTATTTTGATGGGTTATTTGATATTAATTCAGGTCAATGTTATACAAAAAAAGAACTGATTACTTTCCAACTTTTTGAACAAGAATATTCTGTCACCTCATCAGACTGCCTTTTAATAGATGATAGCACAAAAAATATTTCACAATCTAATGCTGCTGGCTGGAAACCTGGCATTTTAACCACTCCTATCTATACCATGGATGATGCATTTAAAGACATTCTGATACATACTCGTTAATTTATAAAAGCTTCCTTAAAAGGAAGTTTTTTAATATTTACTTTTATCATAAAAAAACTATTTCACCCCCTTGCCTAAAAATTTAGAGCTGTTATTAACAGCCGCGATAAACATTTATTTTTTTAAACCTATTATTAAATTAAAAATGAAAAATTCATTTTTTACTTTGCTGATCGTGATCAGCTTTTTTGGATGTGAAACTACTGTCTTTGTGGAACCAGAAACTGAACCGCAAATGGTGGATAGTCACGTGATTTACGTAAATGGCAAATATTCTGGAACTGCCCAGGACGGTTTTACGTTGAAGACGTTGGATAATGGCAATGAAATTATTGAATTTCATGCCACCCAATCCACAAGTGACAAACAAGTTCTGTTAGATGAGGACGGTTATCTTCTGTACTTTGATAGCCCATCTGATTCCAGACCAGTGTATGAATTTTCTATGGATCTTACCCATGTCAATTCATATCAAGAACTTCGTGACCTCTCTTCGTCTTTGCAAAAGAACCAATTCGTACTGATGTTTATCGTCAAAGAAAAAACACCTGAAATGGATAAGTACGTTATCGTCCATTAATGATGTTTTTAGAGGAGCCCTGGGCTCAGGGTTTATCTTTTTTTCTTTGATCTGAATTTTTCATTTTTTCAATGAAAAAGGCTTCCCTAGGGAAGCCTTTTTCTATTCTTTATCACCACTATCTTCTGGCTCAGTTTCACTGAACGCCTTATACATAAAGTGTTGACGCAAGATATCGCTTTTCGCTTTTTTCATCAACTTTTTATAAAGTTTTGGATCAGAGCGTTTTACAATTTGATATCTGTTTTCACTGTCTGTGTATTTATCAAACTTTTCAACTTCCGTTAAGTTTGAGTCAATTGACAATGGGTTTTTATTTTCAGCTAATAAATCTGGGTTAAAGCGGTATAGACCCCAATGCCCTGAACTTACAGCTAATTTTTGATGTTGCAATTGTTTTGATAAATCAATTCCGTGCGCGACACATGGAGAATACGCCAAGATGATTGATGGACCATCAAATGCTTCTGCTTCACGGAATGCTTTGATTGCTTGAGCTTCGTTTGCTCCCAAGGCAATTTTAGCCACGTATACAGCCTTTGATGACATTGCAATTGCCCCAAGATCTTTCTTTGGTAATTCACGTCCACTTGATGCGAATTTTGCAGAAGCCCCCATTGGTGTTGACTTAGATTGTTGTCCACCAGTGTTTGAATATGCTTCTGTATCCATAATCAAGATGTTGATATTTTCACCAGAGTGTAAGATGTGATCCAATCCACCATATCCGATGTCATATGCCCATCCGTCACCACCAACGATCCATGTGCTACGTTTTATTAACGTATCAGCTACATCTAATAATTCTTTTGCTTTTGTTGAAGAATTACCTTTTAGAATTTGCTTTAATTCAGCTACACGTGCACGTTGTGCTGCGATTTCTTTATCATCGCTTTGTTTTAATGAATTGTTCAACAAGCCATTTACTAATTTAGAATCTAGCTTTCCATCTGCTTCTAGGTCGATCAATAGACGACGTGCTGTTTTTTCAGATGCAATTTCAGCAATTTTCATTCCATAACCATATTCAGCGTTATTTTCAAACAATGAATTTGACCATGCTGGTCCCAATCCTTGTTCATTTTTTGTATATGGTGTTGTTGGCAAGTTTCCACCGTAAATTGATGAACATCCTGTTGCATTGGCAATTACCATGTGGTCCCCAAACAATTGTGTTAACAATTTAAGGTATGGTGTTTCTCCACATCCAGCACATGCACCTGAATATTCAAATAATGGTGTTGATAGCTGAGTATGTTTTAACATATTCATATTCAATTTAGATTTATCCAATTCAGGGATTTTTTCGAATTGTTCGAAACGTTTTGCTTCTGCATCATACACTTCGTCAATCGGTGCCATTTTAATTGGATCTGTTTTTCCTTTCATTGGACATGCTTCTACACACAATGTACATCCTGTACAGTCAGCAGGTGATACCTGGATTGTGTAATTCATATTTTCGCCCAATTCTTTTCCTTTGTATGGAGCTGATTTAAAGTCGCCGCCTTTTGGAGCATCTTTATCATCAAATGCTTTTGAACGTACTGCAGCGTGCGGACATACAAATGCACATTTTCCACATTGGATACATGTTTCAGGATCCCATACAGGCACTTGATCCGCGATACGGCGTTTTTCAAGTTTTGTTGTTCCTGTTGGGAATGTACCGTCAGCATATTTACCAGCAAATGCTGATACAGGGATATCATCACCCTTACCTTCGATCATTTTCTTTGTTACTGTTTTGGTGAACTCATCTGCTTTCATCCAAATACTATCATCTTTGAATGGTGCATTTTCTGATGGGGCTGCTTGCACGTCTAATTTATACATTTTATCCAATGCAGCATCCACAGCTTTGCAGTTCAGATCAACAATTTTCTTACCTTTTTTACCGTATGCTTTTTCGATAATTCCTTTTAGAATTTCTTTTGCACGTTCAGTTTCAAGTACAGGTGTTAATCCAAAGAAACATGTTTGCATTAATGTATTGATACGACGACCTAAACCAAGGTCACGTGCTGTACGTGATGCATCAATGATGTATACGTTCAATTTCTTTGAAATAATTTGTTCTTCCACTGTGCGTGGTAATTTGTCCCAAATTTCTTCTGCTTTGTATGGTGCATTCAACAATACTGTTGCGCCATCTTTTGCTTGTCCCAAAATTTCTTGTGTTTCCAAGAATGGGAAATGGGCACATGAAATAAAGTCAGCTTGTTCAACCAAATAAGTTGAGCGAATTGGTTTATCAGATACACGTAAATGAGATCCTGTAAAACCGCCTGCTTTTTTACTGTCATATACTGAGTAATTTTGCACATATTGATCTGTTTCTGCAGAAATGATTTTTGCTGAATTTTTAGCAGCTCCAACCGTTCCGTCAGATCCCAATCCAAACATAATTGCACGGAAACCATTAAATGGCACGTGATATTCTTCTAACATCAATGATGTGTTTGATAAATCATCATAGATACCTACTGTGAAGCTATGTTTAGGATCTTTTTTATCCAATTCAGCGTAAACAGCTTTGATACATGCTGGGTTAAATTCTTTTGAAGATAAACCGTAACGTCCACCGATTACTGTTAATCCTTCGCGTCCGATTTGTTTCAATGCAGTGATTATATCTAAGTATAATGGTTCACCCAATGCACCTGGTTCTTTTGTACGATCCAATACAGCAATTTTTTTCACTGATTTTGGTAACGCATCTGCAAATGCTTTTAATGGGAATGGACGATATAAACGGATTTTTACTAATCCAACTTTTTCTTTTTTAACCATTTCTTCCACAACTTCGTCAGTTGCATCAGCCCCTGAACCCATCATGATGATTACTTTTTTCGCTTTTGGTGATCCAACATATTCTACAAGTTTATATTTACGGCCTGTTTTTTCACCAAATTTTTCCATTAATTCTTCAACTGCGCCTGGCACTGCTTCGTAATATGGATTACATGCTTCACGTGCTTGGAAGAATACGTCTGGATTTTGAGCTGTTCCACGCATTGCATCACTTTCAGGTGTTAATGCTTTTTTACGTTGATTTCCATACCATTTTGGATCAATTAATGATGATAATACTTTATCGTCAATTTTTTCGATTGATGCAATTTCGTGTGATGTACGGAATCCATCAAAGAAATGTAAGAATGGTACTGATGTTTTATATGTTGCTAAATGAGCAATTGCCGCCATATCGTGTGCTTCTTGTACTGAGTTTGCACATAGCATTGCGAACCCTGTTTCACGCACACCCATCACGTCAGAATGATCCCCGAAAATTGATAATGCATGTGTTGCCACTGAACGAGCAGCTACGTGCATTACAAACGGATGTAATTCCCCAGCAATTTTATACATATTTGGAATCATTAACAACAATCCTTGAGATGCTGTAAATGTTGTTGCATTTTGACCTACTTGTAATGCTCCGTGTACCGCACCAATTGCACCAGCTTCTGATTGCATCATTGATACTTCTGGCACATCACCAAATATATTTGGTTTTCCTTGTGCTGACCATTGTTCGTAGTATTCGCCCATCGGAGATGATGGAGTAATTGGATAGATAACTGACAATCGCGTTAAGCGATAAGCTATGTCGGCTGCGGCCTCGCATCCGTCACAAATATATTTTTTAGACATTAATTTCCTCTGTCTTGTGTTAATCTGATCTGTTTAATTTTACAGAAATTTTCATTAAAATCAAGTTTATTATTTCCTGATATAAATTCCTGAAACTTGTTTTAATCAATACTTATAAACGATTTTATATCTTTTACTATTTGATTGATTTTATTCTTAAACATTGCCTGTTCTTCACTTGAAAAGCGCCCTAATACATAATCTGCTGGGTCTTTTACTGGACAATCTGGGATATTGCGTGGATGCCCCACCCCAATACGTAGTCGATGATATTCTTTCCCAATTTTAGCATCAATATCACGTAAGCCATTATGCCCACCGTGACCACCGCCTTTTTTGGTTTTAATCTCACCTACTTTTAAGTCAATATCATCATGAATCACCAAAACTTCTTCTGGTTTTAGCTTTAAAAAACTAAGTGCAGCCAAGACTGATTGCCCTGATAAATTCATGAATGTTTGTGGTTTTAATAATAAGATTTTTTGTCCGTCAATTTGTATCGCAGCACATTCGCCTTTGAATTTTGACATAAAGCCCGTTGCCCCATACTCATCTGCGAGAGCATCGATTGCTTTGAACCCAATATTATGACGTGTTTCAGTGTATTGCGTGCCTGGATTTCCCAAGCCCACGATTAATCGCACGCGTTGTTCATTCTTTTCAGACATTCTTCTTTTCCCAATAATACCATCGCTTCGTATAATGGTGGTGTAATTGTTGAATATGCAATTGCCACGCGGAGTGGTTGCAACATTTTACCCAATTTTACATTATGTTTTTCCGCCAGCGCATTAAAGTAATCGTTTAATGAATCTACTGTCCAATCCAATTCTTCTAATTTCGCGAAAGAATCACAGAAAATTTCTTTTGGATGCTTTGATTCTTCTGAATCATTTACTGGAATTGGTTTATCTAATACCTTTTTCGTTTTTTCATCTAATTCTGGCATTTCTGAGATAAAATAAAATGATGCTAAATCGGCAGCTTCAACCAATGTTTTCACTCGTTCTTGCACCTCTGGCATTGCTTTTGATAACAATTCTTTTTCGGCATCTGTTAATATACGGTCCAATTTCTTTTCAAGGAATGGAATTGTGAGTTCTGTTACACGCGCTGTATCCGCTTCACGTATATAATATCCATTTACTGAAATTGCTTTTTGCATATCAAATCGTGCACCTGCTTTTACTACGCCTGATAAATCAAACCATTCAATTGCTTGTTCACGTGAGATAATTTCATCATCCCCATGTCCCCAACCCAGACGCAATAAGTAATTAAATAATCCTTCTGGTAAGAATCCAGCATTAATGTAATCGCCTACTGCTGTTGCTCCGTGACGTTTTGACAATTTTCCTTGTTGTCCTGCTGGAGCTAAGATCAATGGAATATGTCCATATGTAGGTTCATCCCATCCCATTGCCTTCATAATTAATACTTGTTTAGGGGCATTATTTAAGTGTTCTTCCCCACGAATCACATGTGTAATTCCCATATCATGATCATCCACTACTACTGATAATTGATATACAGGTGTGTTATCTGAACGCACCAATATTAAATCATCAATATCTTTATTTGGGAAAGATACCGTTCCACGAATATCATCGTTTACGATTGTTTCACCATCTAATGGCGTTTTTAAACGTACTACATATTCTTGATCTATTGGATAATCTGCTGGATCAACATCACGCCACTTGCTTTCAAAACGAAATGCACGTTTTTCTTCTGTTGCTTTTTCACGCAATTCAGCTAATTCTTCTTTTGTTGTAAAACATTTATATGCTGCACCTTTTACCAATAATTCATTTGCAACTTCCATATGACGATCACGACGCGCAAATTGGCTTTCCATGATTTCATCCCAAGCCAATCCCATCCATTTTAAATCACGATAGATTAGTTCAATTGCTTCTGGTGTATAGCGTTCACGATCTGTGTCTTCAATACGTAATACAAATTCTCCACCACAGTGTTTTGCATACAAATAATTAAACAAAGCCGTACGTACACCACCGATATGTAGGTATCCTGTTGGTGACGGCGCAAATCGTGTTTTTACTTTTTTCATGTTTATCAATCCTTTGGTTTTGTCGACAGTATAACAACACCTTTTTCATTTATCAAGCGCTTTCAACATCGCTTGACAATGGGATTAAATTCATTTAATTTCAACTGTATATTTCGAAACCGTTAAATATACTATATATGCTTTTGCGAAAAAGAAAAAAGCAAAAGAACACACAGCCTGACCCTACTCTGTTTCATATTGACAGTAATGTTGGCAGATTGGCAATTTCACATTTAGAAATTGTTTCAAAATGCACTGATACTTCTACTGGGGTGGCGACCATTTCTTTTGCTAATCTGGAAAAATTTTCATTTCCTCTGATTGTAAGCCTTGGATGCCTTTTACCTGGTATGAATGCTTTGATAGAGAAAAATGAAGAAATTAAAATTGTTAACAGTAAACCACATGTAAATGTTTTATTATTGGTTTAAGTTATTAACTCATTAGGCACCTTCGGGTGCCTTATTTTCGTCAACTTGACAGATTTTATTTATCTGTTATTCTCATCTGCACCTTATTATTAATCAAACAAATTATTATGAACAACCCTAACATTGAAATTTATACAGATGCAGGAACCTTGTATTTAAATACAAGCGCTATTACTGTAAAATCTAACAATTTAATTATTGATGACAAAGGACAATTACTGTCCAAATTTAAACTGAAACCCATCGTCATGCATGATTATCACATCCAACTTGCTGATGATCGAACCATCTTTATTAAAAAAGATACCGAGATCACCACCCGTTGGGGAAAATTGAGAATTCCCTGCAATTAAAATATACCGGCCTTTGTGCCTGTTTTTTTTACACCCCTTGACAGATTGAGACTTTTATCCTAACTTTATTTTATGTAGTACCTTAAAATTATATATTATGAAGGATAATAATAACGTTAAACCCATTATTTTATTCCCAGAGCATGTAAACACAAAAGCATTCCCGACAGAAGTTAAAGCAGATATCTGTCTTGAAGTAGAAACTAAGTATGATGGTATACAAAAAGTTGAGCTTCAAAAAGTACTTATTCAATTTGAGAAACGAAAATTTTACCTTCCGGAAATCAAATTAAATAATCAACAAAAGGGAAATGGGACAATTTCAGTCACTTTTACTGAATCAAATCGGCAATATTTTACATCTTTCAAAGGACGAGCAACTCAGACCTGTCTGATTGGAGATGAAGATATGATTTTTAAAAATTAACATCCCCAGGCTAACACATTTTTGTGTTAGCCAGGGTATGTTAATTTTTAAAAATCATATCTTCATCTCCAATCAGACAGGTCTGAGTTGCTCGTCCTTTAAAAGATGTAAAATATCGCCGATTTGATTCAGTAAAAGTGACTGAAATTGTCCCATTTCCCTTTTGT